>NZ_JBEYXP010000007.1:0-12756 GCF_040704615.1 Streptomyces sp. NPDC046862
TCAAGGAACGGACGCTTCCTTTGTACTCACCCGAGAGACTCTCTCGTGGCTTTCCTCCGGGCGCTTCCCTTCGGTGTTTCCGACTCTATCAGATCTTTTTCCGATCCGATTTCTTCGGTGCTTTCCAGGTTGTCGCTCTCGCGCTTCCCTTTCCGGCGGTTCCGACTTTATCAGATCCTTTCGGTCCCGATTCCCCGTCGGAGGGGGGTGTCTTCGCGGCTGTTGGGCCGTTCCGACGAGTGAGACTTTAGCGGATTCCTTGCTCCCGACCTAATCGGGGGCTGCGCTCTTTCGAACGCGGATTCCTCATTCCGTAAATACGCATGCCAATGACATGACGACGGAACGTCGCTTGTCGGTTGGTACCTGCGGAAGGGCTGTCCGGGGACTGACCGGAGTCGGCGCTCACGTCGGACAACCCGGAGAACACTACGGACCGGGTCGGGGCGTGTCAACTTCCCTCCGGGGAGCACTCCGGAGGCGTAGTCTGGGGGCATGACTTCGCGTACGTGCACCCAGCTGTGGTGGGCCGCCTGACGGCGGCCGGACTCACGTATGCGCTCAACGGCCGCCGCTTCGGCGGCCGTTCTTGTTTCTCCCTCCTGGAGGAGCCGGCCGCGGGCAGCGGCGGTCCTGACCGGAGAGATGGAGAGGGAGATGACGCGGGTCTTCAGTGGGGTCAAGCCGACCGGGCATCTGACGCTGGGGAACTACCTGGGGGCCATGCGGCGGTGGGCCGCGGTCGACCAGCACCAGGGGGACGCCCTGTTCTGCATCGTCGATCTGCACGCGCTGACCGTGGACCACGATCCGGCCCGGGTGCGCAGGCTCAGTCGGCAGGCCGCGACGTTGTTGCTGGCGTCGGGGCTCGATCCCGAGGTGTGCACCGTGTTCGTGCAGAGTCATGTGGACGAACACGCCCGGCTGTCGTACGTGCTGGAGTGCGTCGCCACCGACGGGGAGATGCGGCGGATGATCCAGTACAAGGAGAAGGCGGCGCGGGAGCGGGTCCGGGGCGGGAGTGTGCGGCTGTCCCTGCTGACGTACCCCGTGCTGATGGCGGCCGACATCCTCGCGTACGGGACCGATGAGGTTCCGGTGGGCGACGACCAGGCGCAGCACGTGGAGTTGGCGCGGGATCTGGCGGTGCGGTTCAACCAGCGGTATGGGCACACGTTCGTGGTGCCACGGGCGACGCATCCGAAGGTCGCGGCGCGGGTCATGAACCTGCAGGAACCGACGGCGAAGATGGGGAAGAGCGAGGACGTCGGGCCGGGGATCGTCTATCTGCTCGATGAGCCGGATGTCGTGCGGAAGAAGGTCATGCGGGCCGTGACCGACAGCGGGCAGGAGGTCGTGTACGACCGGGAGGGGCGTCCGGGGGTCGCGAATCTGCTGGAGATCCTCGCGGCCTGTCAGGGCGGGACGCCTGAGGAGCTCGGTGGTCAGTACGAGTCGTACGGCGCGTTGAAGAGGGACACCGCGGACGCCGTGGTCGAGGTCCTCAGGCCCGTGCAGGAGAGGCACAAGGAGTTGTGCGCCGATCCCTCGTACGTGGAGGGCGTGTTGCGGACGGGCGCACAGAGAGCCCGGGAGATGGCGCGGCCGAGGGTGGACGCGGCGTATCGGGCGATCGGGTTGCTGCCGTCCGAGTAGGTGGGGTGAGTAGCGGGGGTGGAGCCGGTTCCATGTCGGCTCCACCCGGGTCCTAGCTGTTGTTGCCGGCGGCCAGCTCGCGGCTGCGGTCGCGGGCGGCTTCGAGCGCGGCGATGAGGGCGGCTCGTACGCCGTGGTTCTCCAGTTCGCGGATGGCGTTGATCGTGGTGCCGGCGGGGGACGTGACGTTCTCGCGGAGCTTGACGGGGTGTTCGCCGCTGTCGCGGAGCATCGTCGCGGCGCCGATGGCGGACTGGACGATCAGGTCGTGGGCCTTGTCGCGGGGCAGGCCGAGCAGGATGCCGGCGTCGGTCATGGCTTCGACCAGGAAGAAGAAGTACGCCGGGCCGGAGCCGGAGAGGGCGGTGCAGGCGTCCTGCTGGGCCTCGGGGACGCGGAGTGTCTTGCCGACGGCGCCGAAGATCTCCTCGGTGTGGGCGAGGTCGGCCTGGCTGGCGTGGGTGCCGGCGGAGATCACGGACATGGCCTCGTCGACGAGGGCGGGGGTGTTCGTCATGACGCGGACGACCGGGGTGCCGGTGGCGAGGCGCTCCTCGATGGAGGCCGTGGTGATGCCGGCGGCTCCGCTGATGACCAGGCGGTCGGCGGGGACGTGCGGGGCGAGGTCGTCGAGGAGGGTGGTCATGTCCTGGGGTTTGACCGTGAGGATGAGGGTGTCGGCGCTCTTGGCGGCCTCGGGGTTGGTGACCGGGGTGACTCCGTAGCGGGTGCGGAGTTCTTCGGCTCGTTCGGCGCGGCGGGCGGTGACCAGGAGGTCCGCGGGGGCCCAGCCGGCTCGGATCATGCCGCTGAGCAGGGCCTCGCCGATCTTTCCGGTGCCGAGGACTGCGACTTTCTGGGTCATGGTGCGGGTGCCCTCCGGGGGGGTGCGTCGTCCTGGAGTCATCCTCGCACTGGGGGTGGGGGGTGGGGGGAGGTGTCCGGTGGGTGGGCTGGTTGCGGGTCGAGGGTGGCTGGTCGCGCGGTTCCCCGCGCCCCTAAAGAGTTCGGCGTTTCAGGGTGGCTGCTCCGAGGGTCAGGACCAGGAAGGCGCAGGCTGCCACGATCAGGGTGTCGCGGAGGAAGGTGGTGGTCATGTCGGGGTGGTTGAGGACCTCGTTCATGCCGTCGACCGCGTACGACATCGGGAGGACGTCGGAGATGGCCTCCAGGGCGGGGTGCATGTTGTCGCGGGGGGTGAAGAGGCCGCAGAGGAGGAGCTGGGGGAAGATCACGGCCGGCATGAACTGGACGGCCTGGAACTCGGAGGCGGCGAAGGCCGAGACGAAGAGGCCCAGGGCGGTGCCGAGGAGGGCGTCCAGGAGGGCGACGACGAGGAGGAGCCAGGGGGAGCCGGTGACGTCCAGGTCCAGGAACCAGACGGCCAGGCCCGTGGCCAGGGCCGACTGGATGATCGCCAGGGCTCCGAAGGCCAGGGCGTAGCCCGCGATGAGGTCGGCCTTGCCGAGGGGCATGGCGAGGAGGCGTTCCAGGGTGCCGGAGGTGCGTTCGCGCAGGGTGGCGATGGACGTGACCAGGAACATCGTGATCAGGGGGAAGATCCCGAGGAGTGACGCTCCGATGTTGTCGAAGGTGCGCGGGCTGCCGTCGAACACGTAGCGCAGCAGGAAGAGCATCACGCACGGGATGAGGATCATCAGGGCGATGGTGCGGGGGTCGTGGGTGAGTTGGCGCAGGACCCGGGTCGCCGTCGCCGTCGTGCGGGAGTAGTTGATCGCGGTCTGGGGTTTCGGCGCGTTCGTCGAGGTGGTCATCGGGCCCTCTCCTTCTCCGGGGCGTTTGCCACTTCCGGGGCGCTTGCCGCGACGGCCTCGTCGACCAGGTGCAGGAACGCGGCTTCGACGGTCTCGGCGCCGGTACGGGTGCGCAGGGCGTCGGGAGTGTCCTCGGCGAGGATCCGGCCCTCGCGCATCAGGAGGAGCCGGTGGCAGCGCTCGGCCTCGTCCATGACGTGGGAGGAGATGAGGAGGGTCGCTCCGCGGTCGGCGGCGATGGTGTGGAAGAGGGTCCAGAGGTCTCGGCGGAGCACCGGGTCCAGGCCGACGGTGGGTTCGTCGAGGACGAGGAGTTCGGGGGTGCCCAGGAGGGCGACGGCCAGGGAGACGCGGCTGCGTTGGCCTCCGGAGAGGTTGCCCGCGAGGGCGTCGGCGTGGGAGGTGAGGTCGACGTCGGCGATGGCGCGGGTGACGTTCGCCCGGCGGCGCTCGGCGGCTTCGCGGCCGGGGTCGAGGATCGCGGCGAAGTAGGCGAGGTTCTGGCGGACCGTGAGGTCGTCGTAGACGGAGGGGGCCTGGGTGACGTAGCCGATGCGGGAGCGGAGGAGGGCGGCGCCGGCGGTGAGGCCGAGGACCTCAAGGGTGCCCCTGACCTTGGCCTGGGTGCCGACGATCGCCCGCATCAGGGTGGACTTGCCGCACCCGGACGGGCCCAGAAGGCCGGTGATCCTGCCGGGTGGGACGGTGAAGTCCAGGGAGCGGAGGACCGTACGGGAGCCGCGGGTGACGGTGAGGTCCTGGGCCCGGACAGCCGGCGGGTGTGATGAGTGCGGTGAGTGTGGCGGATCTGGCTGAGCTGGTGATCCCGGCTGCTCCGGCGGCCCTGGCGCATAATTCATCATGTGATGAATAGTGCTCCTGTCCGGATGGAGGCGTCAAGCGAGGGAGGGGGGCGGTCTCGTGGGCGGCGGCGGGGGGCGGGTGGGGACGGATGGTCCGCCGCATGGCGCGAGGTCAGGGCGTCACGTGGATCGAGGATCGGGGCGCCGCGTGGAACGAGGGTCAGGGGCGCCGCGTGGAACGAGGGTCAGGGGCGCCGCGTGGAACGAGGGTCAGGGGCGCGGCACGACGATCAGCACGACGTCGTAGATCTCCTCGATCATGCCGCTGGGGAACGTGTCCAGGAGGAGGGTGCGCTCCTGCGTGAGGAACGTGTGGGTGGGCTCGTCCCCGAGGACCAGGAAGACCGAGTGGCTGCCGATGTTGGCGAGGTGGATGTCGATCGGGACGGTGCGGCTCCAGCGGAGTGTGCGGACTGTGCACTCCGGTTGGTGCGGGGCGCCGGCGAACACCTCGGCGGTGCGGGCGCGGCGGCCCGAGCCGCGCACGGTGGTGACGTCGCCGCCGATGTAGGTGTTGATGCGCAGGCTCTGGGCCTCGATCCAGGGGACGTCGGCGGCGCTGGTGTTCCACCAGAGGGCCAGTGCGCCGCCGGGGCGCAGGACGCGCATCGCCTCCGGGAGGGAGCGGGCGGGGTCCGTCCAGTGCCAGGCCTGGGCGTAGGTGATGAAGTCGGCGGAGGCTGTGGCCAGGGGGAGGGCGTCGCCGTATCCGCGGACGATCGGGATGTGCGGGTGGGTCCGGCGGAACTGGGTCGTCATGCCGTCGCCCGGTTCCACGGCGAGGACGTGGGCGCCGCGTTGGTGGAGGAGCGTGGTGGCGATGCCTGTGCCGGCGCCCACGTCGATCGTGCGGGAGCCGGTGAGCGGGCGGGCCGCCATGTCCTCGATCGCGTCGAAGAGGGCGGGTGGGTAGGAGGGGCGGTTCGCGGCGTACTGGGCCGCGGCGGCGTTGAAGGAGTGGGCGTGGTCGGAGCGCGCGGACGTGGTCATACGGTCATGGTGGCGGGGGTGGGGGGCCTGGGCCAGGGAACGGAACTCCCAGTGAGTCCCCAGTGAGTCCCCATGGGGTCCCCGTGGGATGCCCGTGGGATGTTGCGCCGGCCTGATCGGCCTCGTCTCGTCCCCCGTCCCTCTAACCCCTGCGCCGGCGCGACGGGTTGCCCGTGCGGCGGGATGTGCGGCGGGCGTACTGGGCGCGGGCCGTCTCGTACTCCTCGCGGTGGAGCTTCTCGCCGGGGGCCTCGGTGAGGGAGCGGAAGAAGTAGGCGACGAGGGAGCCGAGGAAGCCGATGGTCATGAGGCCGCGCAGGGAGGCCTGGCGGTCGGGGTCGGGGCGCTTGGTGAACGAGCCCCAGGTGTGGCCGAAGGCCAGCGCGCTGCACGCGGCGAACATCACCACGACCAGGAGGCTGACCAGGCCGCCCACGGCCGCGATCTGCAGGCCCTGGTAGGCCATGCGGAGCACCACGCAGGCGACCGCGGCCGCCGCGAGCGAGCCGGCGGACACCGCCAGGCGGCGGGCCCGGTAGCCGTCGTCGTGGTTCAGCCAGGTCGTCCCGAAGTAGCGGATGGGCTCGGGGTGCGGGCCCTTGGGGGTCGCCACGGTGGTGTCGGGGGAAATGGCGCCCGCCGATATGCCGCTCTGCTCGTCGCTCACGCGGCCATTATGGCTCCGGTGCCGGCGAGGCCCACAGGGGCTCCGGGGCCCACAGCGGCTTCGCGGCCGACAGCGGCTTCGCGGCCGACAGCGAGCAGTGACGTTCCGGGTGGCTCGGTCGGCCGTCGTGTCGTGAACGTCGTGAGGCCGTGCCCGCGTTCGTCGCGCGGGCACGGCCGGAAATCACCCAGTGAGGCTGATGGCCTCAGGCCTCGTACGCCTCGTATGCCTCATACGCCTCACGAGCAACGCGACGCCACGTACCCGTCGCTGCCGGTGAACACGTACGCGTCCGAGGCGTAGTCGCCGTCGCCGATGTTGTCCCACAGGTTCGTCGTGCCGTACGGGCCGCTGATCGTCTCGCCGGGGCGCTGGCAGTAGATGGGAACCCGGGCGCCCTCGGGCAGGACGCGGACGATGCTGTAGCTGGTACCCGGGCCGCCGCGGACGTTGAGGCGGACGCCCGGCGCGACCGAGTAGTAGCGGACGGCCGCCGTCACCGAAGCCGTCACCGATGGCGTCACCGACGCCGTCGCCGTCGCGACGGCCTCCGAGCCGTCTCTGTCCTCTGTCTCCTGGACACGGTCAACAGACATGAAAACCTCCCCCGTTTTGACCCCATGACTGCCATGGGGTCCCGATGATTCCCCTAAATCAGGCCACGCACACATGTGCGCTGTTCGCACGCCGAGGCTAGCAAGCCGCCTCTGTCCCGTACGAGTCATCGACTAGGCTCCGTGCGTCGCGCGTGCGGACGATCAGCACGGGGGTGAGTCCATGGCGCCACAGCCGAATACCGGAACGGGCGCGGAAGCGGAACTTCCCGAGTACGCCGGTCAGTACCGCCTGGAGTCCCGCCTCGGCTCCGGCGGCATGGGTGTCGTCCATCTGGCCAGCTCGACCTCGGGGCTGCGTCTCGCGGTCAAGGTGGTGCACGCCGAGTTCGCCAAGGATCCCGAGTTCCGGGGGCGGTTCCGGCAGGAGATCGGCGCGGCGCGGAAGGTGAGCGGTGCCTTCACCGCGCCCGTCGTCGACGCCGACCCGGAGGCCGAACGCCCTTGGATGGCCACCCTCTTCATCCCGGGGCCCACACTCGCGGACCATGTGAAGCGGAACGGCCCGATGGCTCCGGCCCAACTGCGGCGGCTCATGGCCGGGCTGGCGGAGGCGCTGCGTGACATCCACCGCGTCGGGGTGGTCCACCGGGATCTGAAGCCCAGCAACGTCCTGCTCGCCGAGGACGGTCCCAAAGTCATCGACTTCGGCATCTCCCGGCCGAAGGACAGCGAACTGCGGACCGAGACCGGGAAGTTGATCGGTACTCCGCCGTTCATGGCGCCCGAGCAGTTCCGCCGCCCGAGGGAGGTCGGGCCCGCGGCCGACATCTTCGCGCTGGGCTCGGTGATGGTGCACGCGTCGACAGGTCGCGGGCCGTTCGACTCGGACAGCCCGTACGTGGTCGCGTACCAGGTCGTGCACGACGAGCCGGACCTGACCGGCGTACCGGAGAACCTCGCGCCGCTCGTGCTGCGCTGCCTCGCCAAGGAGCCCGAGGACCGGCCCACACCGGACGAGTTGATGCGCGGACTGCGGTCCGTGGCCGCCCTGTACGACACCCAGTCGTTCGTCACCGCCCAGCCTGCGGACACCGCGGTCCAGCGGGCGGACGGCATGGGCCGGCGGGCGAACGGTATGGCCGGGACCAACAGCCCTGACGCGCCGGAGAAGCCGGAGAAGCACGAGACACCCGAGCCGGCCGAGGGGCCCAAGGCGGCCGAGGTGGGCGAGGCGGCCGAGGTGCCCGAGATGGGCGCCAGTCCGCGTCTGCGGAGGCGGGCGCTCCTCGCCGCCGGGGCCGTGGTCCTCACCGTGGGGGCGGCGCTCGGCTCGGTTCAGCTGCTGGGCGGCGGTGAGGCCGGGGGGAAGGGGGAGGCCCCTCCGGCCGCGTCCGCGTCCGCCGGTGTGAAGCCCTGGGACGCGAAGCCGGCTTCCGCGAAGGGCGGGTCCGGGGCCGAGGGCACGCCCCAGTGCTCGTACGGGGCGGGCAGGTTGCTGTGCGCGCAGTCGGGGCTGGTCTCCGCTCTCGACCCGGCCGACGGCCGCGTGGTGTGGCGGCGCGCCTTCGCGAACGTGGACGTGAGCGGGCCGCCCGTCGTGTCGGGCGGGCTGGTGCACGTGTCGGTGGGTGCCGATCAGCACCTGGAGGCGCTCGACCCCGACACGGGCAGGACCCGGTGGAAACAGGACCGGTCCGCGTACAACAGCCTGAGTTTCGCGGGCGGCATGGTCCTGCTCAGCTCCGCCGACGGCACGGTCACCGGTCTGGACGGCGCGACCGGCAAGAGGAAGTGGCGGCACTCGGTACCCGGCTACGGCGAGGCGTTCTTCACCTCGTTCGCCGGGGACCGCCTGGCCTATCTGACGAGCCCGGCCGACGACGGGTCGAGCACGCGGGTCGCCGCGGTGGATCCGGTCACGGGTGACGTGCGGTGGGAGGCGCGGCTGAAGGGCTTCCTGAAGCCGGTCGGCAGCGGGGACGGGCGCGGGGGCGGGGGCGGGGACGGGCGCGTCTTCTTCGTCTCCGTGGACAAGGTGTTCGAGGACACCCAGGCCGTGGTCCGCTACGACCCGGCGACGAAGGCGTCGCGCCGGGTGCCCCTGCCGGTCCGGCTCCAGCAGACCGCCGCCACCGTGCACGGCGACAAGGTGTTCCTGCTGGCCACCGGTGGTTCACTGGTGGCCGTCGACACGGACGCGCGCAAGCAGCGGTGGAACCTGGAGACGTCCGTGATCCGGGGGTCCTCACCCGTGGCCGACGGCGGGCGCGTGTACTTCACGGCACCTGACGGACGGCTGCTCGCCGTGGACGCCGGCACGGGCAAGCTCCTCGGGCAGACCTCGCCGCGGCTCGGCACGCACTCCGACCAGGTGACGGGCTCGCTGCCCGAGCCCGTGGTCGTCGGCGGCCTGGTCTGCACGAGCGCGCCCGACGGAACCGTGTTCGCGGTGGACCGGGACGACCCGGAGGACTGGTGACGTAAGCGGACTGGTGACGTAAGCGGACTGGTGACGTAAGGGGGCCGCTCCCTGAGGAACGGCCCCCGCTTTACGTCACAGGACCTACGTCACAGGGGGCCTCAGCCCAGCTTGCTCACGTCCCGCACCGCGCCCCTGTCGGCGCTCGTGGCCATCGCGGCGTAGGCGCGGAGGGCGGCGGAGACCTTCCGGTCGCGGTTCTTGGGGACGTACGCGCCGTTCAGGGCCTGCTCGCGGCGGGACAGTTCGGCGTCGTCCACGAGGAGCTCGATCGTGCGGTTCGGGATGTCGATGCGGATGCGGTCGCCGTCCTCGACGAGCGCGATCGTGCCGCCGGACGCCGCCTCCGGGGAGGCGTGGCCGATGGACAGGCCCGAGGTGCCGCCGGAGAACCGGCCGTCCGTGATCAGGGCGCACGCCTTGCCGAGGCCACGGCCCTTCAGGTACGAGGTCGGGTAGAGCATCTCCTGCATGCCGGGGCCGCCCTTGGGGCCCTCGTAGCGGATGACGACGACGTCGCCCTCCTTGATCTGCTTCAGCAGGATCTTCTCGACGGCCTGCTCCTGCGACTCGCAGACCACGGCCGGGCCCTCGAACGTCCAGATCGACTCGTCGACGCCGGCCGTCTTCACCACGCAGCCGTCGACGGCCAGGTTGCCCTTGAGGACGGCCAGGCCGCCGTCCTTGGAGTACGCGTGCTCGGCGGAGCGGATGCAGCCCTCCGCCGCGTCCTCGTCCAGGGCCTCCCAGCGCTCGGACTGGGAGAAGGCCTCGGCGGAGCGGACGCAGCCCGGGGCCGCGTGCCACAGCTCGACCGCCTCGGCCGAGGGCGATCCGCCGCGCACGTCCCAGGTCTTCAGCCAGTCCGCCAGCGAGGGGCTGTGCACCGCGTGCACGTCCTCGTTGAGCAGGCCCGCGCGGTGCAGCTCGCCGAGCAGGGCGGGGATGCCGCCGGCGCGGTGCACGTCCTCCATGTAGTACGTGCGGGTCTTGGCGACGTTCGGGGCGACCTTCGCGAGGCAGGGCACCCGGCGCGAGACCGCGTCGATCTCGTTCAGACCGAAGGGGACCTCCGCCTCCTGGGCCGCGGCCAGCAGGTGCAGGATCGTGTTGGTGGAGCCGCCCATGGCGATGTCGAGGGCCATGGCGTTCTCGAAGGCCGCGAAGGTGGCGACGGAGCGGGGCAGGACCGTCTCGTCGTCCTGCTCGTAGTAGCGGCGGGTGATGTCCATCACCGTGCGGGCCGCGTCCTCGTACAGCGCCTTGCGGGCGGTGTGCGTGGCGAGGACCGAGCCGTTGCCGGGGAGGGAGAGGCCGATCGCCTCGGTCAGGCAGTTCATCGAGTTGGCGGTGAACATGCCGGAACAGGAACCGCAGGTCGGGCAGGCGTTCTCCTCGATGCGGAGGATGTCCTCGTCCGAGATCTTGTCGTTCACGGCGTCGGAGATCGCGTCGACGAGGTCGAGCGTACGGACCGTGCCGTCGACGAGCGTGGCGCGGCCGGACTCCATGGGGCCGCCGGAGACGAAGACCGTGGGGATGTTCAGCCGCAGGGCGGCGTTCAGCATGCCCGGGGTGATCTTGTCGCAGTTGGAGATGCAGATCAGGGCGTCGGCGCAGTGGGCCTCGACCATGTACTCCACGCTGTCGGCGATCAGGTCGCGGGAGGGGAGGCTGTACAGCATGCCGCCGTGGCCCATCGCGATGCCGTCGTCGACCGCGATGGTGTTGAACTCGCGCGGGATGCCGCCCGCCTCGACGATCGCCTCGCTGACGATCCGGCCGACCGGCTGGAGGTGGGTGTGGCCCGGCACGAACTCGGTGAAGGAGTTGGCGACGGCGATGATCGGCTTCCGTCCGATGTCCGCGCCCGGTACACCGGAGGCCCGCATAAGGGCACGGGCGCCGGCCATGTTGCGGCCGTGGGTGACTGTGCGGGACCTCAGCTCGGGCATCGCGCTCGCTCCTTTGAGACTGCGATCAGAGACTTCTGACGAGAGTCTGACTGTTGTCGAGCCTACGCCCGTGAACCAAGGGGTGGACGCGGTGTCCGGAATGCGGGATGTGTATCTCGGAGCGAGGACGGTGCCGACAGTTCTCTAGGGTCGGGTCAGGTGCGCCTGGACCACCGGGGCCACCCTCGCGATGATCTGCTCCGGGTCGGCGGAGGCCAGCGGCTCGACCTTGATGACGTACCGCAGCATGGCGGTCCCCACGAGCTGCGCGGCGGCGAGTTCGGCGCGCAGTTCGGCGTCGGGGAGGTCGAGCTTGCGGGCGATGCGGTACAGCAGTTGCGAGGAGACCAGCCGGCGGAAGACCGCGGCCGCGGCCTCGTTGTTCACGGCCGAACGGACGATGGCGAGCAGCGGTGTGCGGGTGGCCGGGTTCTCCCAGAGGCCGAAGATGGCCCGGGTCATGCGCTCGCCCACGCCGTCGAGGGGGCCTTCCACGACCGCCTCCCGTACGACCAGGACGGGCGAGAACGCGACCTCGACGGCCGCCTCGAAGACCTGCTCCTTGGTGCCGAAGTAGTGGTGGACGAGCGCCGAGTCCACCCCGGCGGCCTTGGCGATGCCGCGCACGGACGTCTTGTCGTAGCCGCGCTCGGAGAACTCCTCCCGGGCGGCGTCGAGGATGCGGTCGCGGGCGGCCGGGGCATCGGCCGAGTCCGTACGGGAGGGCCGTCCCCTGCGGCGGGGAGTGGCCGCGCTCACCGCCGGGGCACCTTCACGGCCGAGGCGAGGTGGAGGCGGGTGAAGGCGAGGGCTTCCGCCAGGTCGGCCTCGCGCTCGGCAGCGGACATCGCGCGGCGGGTGTTGACCTCGATGACCACGTGGCCGTCGAAGCCGGTGAGCGCGAGGCGCTCCAGCACCTCGGCGCAGGGCTGGGTGCCGCGGCCGGGGACGAGGTGCTCGTCCTTGTTGGAGCCGGCTCCGTCGGCGAGGTGGACGTGGCCGAGGCGGTCGCCCATGCGGTCGAGCATCTGCAGGGCGTCGGTACGGGCGGTCGCGGCGTGGCTGAGGTCGATCGTGAAGTGACGGTAGTCGTCCCGCGTCACGTCCCAGTCGGGGGCGTAGGCGAGCATCTCGCGGTCGCGGTAGCGCCAGGGGTACATGTTCTCGACGGCGAATCGTACGTCCGTCTCGTTCGCCATCCGCCAGATCCCGGTGACGAAGTCGCGGGCGTACTGGCGCTGCCAGCGGAAGGGCGGGTGGACGACGACCGTGCCGGCGCCGAGCTTCTCGGCGGCGGCCTGGGCGCGCTGGAGCTTGACCCAGGGGTCGGTGGACCACACGCGCTGGGTGATCAGCAGGCAGGGGGCGTGGACGGCCAGGATGGGGATCTGGTGGTAGTCGCTGAGGCGGCGCAGGGCCTCGATGTCCTGGCTGACCGGGTCGGTCCACACCATGACCTCGACTCCGTCGTACCCGAGGCGCGCGGCGATCTCGAAGGCCGTTGCCGTTGACTCCGGATACACGGAGGCCGTGGACAGCGCGACCTTCGCATCCGGGATGCGCACCACTGGTTCTGCCACGAAGGACAGGTTACGGGGTTGCCGGGTGCCTCCGGCGGTTGGGCTGGGGGGCCTGGTCGCGGTTGTGGGGTCTCGCCGTGGGCGGGTGCGGGTTCGTTGTGGCTTGTCGCGCAGTTCCCCGCGCCCCTGGCCGGGCGGCACTCGCCGTGGGCGGGTGCGGGTTCGTTGTGGCTTGTCGCGCAGTTCCCCGCGCCCCTAGCGGGGCGGTGCTCGCCGTGGGCCTGTGCGGGTTGC
>NZ_JBEYXP010000007.1:12854-152556 GCF_040704615.1 Streptomyces sp. NPDC046862
GCGGGTGGCCGGAGCGCCTGGTCGCCGTTGCGGGGTCTCGCCGTGGGCGGGTGCGGGTTCGTTGGGGCTTGTCGCGCAGTTCCCCGCGCCCCTGGCGGGGCGGTGCTCGCCGTGAGCGGGTGCGGGTTGCGGGTGGCCGGAGCGCCTGGTCGCCGTTGCGGGGTCTCGCCGTGGGCGGGTGCGGGTTCGTTGGGGCTTGTCGCGCAGTTCCCCGCGCCCCTGGCCGGGCGGCACTCGCCGTGGGCGGGTGCGGGTTCGTTGGGGCTGAGCGCGCCGCTCCCCGCGCCCCTTTGGGGCGCGGGCCCGGCTCCCTGGGCTACGACGAGCTCATCTGGTCCAGGCGGCGGAGGATGACGCCCTCTCTCAGGGCCCAGGGGCAGACCTCCAGGTTGTCCACGCCGAAGAGGTCCATGGTGGCCTCGGCGACGAGGGCGCCTGCGAGGAGTTGGCCGGCGCGGCCCTCGGAGACTCCGGGGAGTTCCGCGCGCTGGTCGGCGGTCATCCCGGTGAGCTTCGGGACCCAGGTCTCCAGGGAGCCCCGCTTCAGCTCGCGCTGGACGTAGAGGCCGTCGGCGGAGCGGGCGGCGCCGGACAGCCGGGCCAGTTGCTTGAAGGTCTTCGACGTGGCGACCACGTGGTCGGGCGCGCCGAAGCGGCTGAACTCCCCCACCGTACGGGCGATTTCCGTCCGCACATGGCGGCGGAGGGCCCGTATGTCCGCCGGGTCGGGCGGGTCCCCCGGCAGCCAGCCGGCCGTCAGCCGGCCCGCGCCCAGGGGGAGCGACACCGCCGTGTCCGGTTCCTCATCCATGCCGTACGCGATCTCCAGGGACCCGCCGCCGATGTCCAGGACCAGCAGCTTGCCCGCCGACCAGCCGAACCAGCGGCGGGCCGCCAGGAAGGTCAGGCGCGCCTCCTCCTCGCCGGTCAGGACCGTCAGCTCGACACCGGTCTCCTCCCGCACCCGCGCGAGGACGTCGTCCACGTTGCTGGCCTCGCGCACGGCGGACGTGGCGAACGGCAGCACCGACTCGACCCCTTTGTCCTCGGCGGCCTGGAGCGCGTCCTGGACGACGCCGATCAGGCTCTCGACCCCCTCGGGACCGATCGCCCCGCTGTCGTCGAGAAGCTGGGCGAGCCGCAGCTCCGCCTTGTGCGAGTGCGCGGGCAGCGGGCGCGCGCCTGGGTGTGCATCGACGACCAGCAGATGCACCGTGTTCGATCCCACGTCGAGGACACCGAGTCTCATGGACGAGAACGCTACTGCCAGCGGGGGCCCGCGCAGTCCCCACTGTCGTTCACAGGGTCTTACTCTGGACCCGTGCCAAAGACGAACAAGGCGAAGAACGACAAGGCAGCCAAATCCGCCAGGGGTTCTTCGCAGGTGAAGCCGGTCAGGTCCACGAAGCCGGGGAAGGGTGCCCCGGAACCCGACGAGAAGGGGCTCGACTTCGCGCGCGCGTGGGTGGAGTTTCCGGATCCGGCGGACGGCGATCAGGTCTTCCGCTGCGATCTCACCTGGCTGACCTCCCGCTGGAACTGCATCTTCGGAAGCGGCTGCCAGGGCATCCAGGCAGGCCGCGCGGACGACGGCTGCTGCACACTCGGCGCGCACTTCTCCGACGAGGACGACGAGAAGCGGGTCGCCGGGCACGTGGCAAGGCTCACACCGGAGATCTGGCAGCACCACGACGTGGGCACGAAGACCGGCTGGGTCTCGGAGGACGAGGACGGGGAGCGGCAGACCCGCCCGTACCAGGGCTCGTGCATCTTCCAGAACCGGCCGGGCTTCCCGGGCGGCGCGGGCTGCTCGCTGCACATCCTGGCGCTCAAGGAGGGCCGTGAGCCCCTGGAGACCAAGCCGGACGTCTGCTGGCAGCTGCCGGTCCGGCGGACGTACGAGTGGATCGACCGGCCCGACGACACCCGGGTGCTGCAGATCTCGATCGGCGAGTACGACCGGCGCGGTTGGGGCCCTGGCGGGCACGACCTGCACTGGTGGTGCACGTCGGCGACCTCGGCACACGGCGCGGGCGAGCCGGTGTACGTCTCGTACGGCCCGGAGCTGATCGAACTGATGGGCAAGGCCGGCTACGACCGGCTGGTCGAGCTCTGTGAGGAGCGCCTGGCGTCGCAGCTTCCGCTGGTGGCCCCGCATCCGGCGGATCCGGTGGGCTGAGCCCCGGCTGCTCCGCCGCCCGGCTACTCCTCCGAGGGGGGCGACTCGTCACTGCCGCCGGCCGGCGGGGTGGACTCTCCGGGGTCCGGAGTGCCCGGATCCGACGGGGTCGGCGTCGGCGTCGGATCGGCGGGCCCCGGGTCACTGGCCGTGGGCGTCGGATCGGGGGCGGACGTCGCCGGAGGCCCACTCGGCACCGGGGGGCGCGACCCGGGCGAGCTGGGACGCGGATCCGCCGGGAGCGGAGCTGTGCCGTAGCCCTCGATGGACACCACGGTGGTTCCGACGGACACCCGCGCCGTCCAGTACCCGGCGGGCTCGCGCAGATGGTCGACGTACACCTTGATCGTCAGTGATTCGCCGGGCGCGAGGGTGCCGGAGGACTGGCTGAAGTAGAGCCAGTCCTGGGCCGTGTACGCGGACCAGTGGACCGGCGAGTTCCCGGACGCGGTCAGGGTGATGAGCGTGGTGTCGCCACGGCCGGCGGCCTTCACCGCGAGGGTTCCGGAGCCCTTTCCGGGGGTGCTGACGACCTCCACGGAGACGTCGGAGGCGTGCTTGCCCGTCTTGTCGTAGCGGGTGTCCGGCTTGGCGCGCGCGTTGCCGGCGTTCTCGTACGCGTCCGCGGCCTCGCCCGCGAGCCCGTCGGGGCCGTGGGCCTCACGCGCGGTGGCGGAGTGACCGTCGACGCCCTCGCCGGTCGGGGGCGCGCCCCGGTAGGCGGCCCAGAGGGCGAGGACGGGCGCGGCGACGACGGTGGCGACGACGGTCGTCGTGACGGCACGCGCGCGCAGGCGGTCACGGCGGGCCGCGCGGTCCCTGGGGTCCATGGGGAAGCCGCGCCGGTCGAAGCGCGGGGCACCGCCACGCGCGCGTGCGAGGTGGGCCGTCGCCGAGCGCAGGGCCGCGCGCGGGGCTTCGAGGACGGGGAGTGCGGCGGGGGTGACGCTGGTGCCGGGCCAGTGGCCGGGGGTGGCGCGCTCGGCGGTGCGGCGGCAGTGGGGGCAGTCGTCGACGTGCCGGACGAGTTCGCGGCGCAGGGTGGCGCTGAGGACGAGCTGATGGTCCCCGGTGAGCCGGGCGACGCTCGGGCAGGCGCCGGTCTCGACCACGGCGAGGGCCGCGCGGGTGCGTTCCACCTCGCAGGCGGCGGAGGCGAGCAGCTCGCGTGTGGCGGCGGGGGCGAGGCCGAGGACGGCGGCGACCTCGTGGGCGGCGAGCTGGTGGCGTACGGCGAGTTCGAGCGCCTCGCGCTGCTCGGGCGTCGTACCCGCGGCCTCCGGCCAGGCGAGCAGGGCGAGTTCGCGCTGCCGCTGCTCCTGGAGGTCCTCGGAGAGGGTGGGAGCGGGCTTCTGGGCCGGCTTCTGGGCCGGCTTCTGGGCCGGCTTCTGGGCCGGCTTCTGGGCCGACTTCTGTGCGGACTTCTGGGCGCGCTGCTTCTCGGTGCCGTGGCGGCCGGCGGCATGCGTGCCCTGACGTTTCTGCTTGGCCTCGGCCAGCTTGCGCAGACACGCCCAGCGGGCCAGCGCGTACAGCCAGGCCCGGCGGTCGTCCGGGGCGTCGGGGCCCCGGCGGCGCTCGGCGAGGGCGAGGGCGTCGGCCAGGGCGGCGGTCGCCGCGTCGTGGTCGCACAGGACGGACAGGCAGTAGGTGAACAGGCCGTCCAGATACGGCTCGTGGCGCGTGGGCGGGTACTGCTCCCGCGTGGGCGCGGCCGCCCGGTCGCGTGTCTCGCGGTGCGTGCGGTGTGCGCCGGCGGTGCGGGTGGAGATCTCCGGGCTGCTGCTCATCACCCATGGGACCGTATGCGGCGGACGACGGCTACTTCTTCCCCCTTGCGCACATTTAATCCATACGGGTGAAACGATCCCTCATAAGGGGACAGGAACGCCTGATTCCGCGCCTCGCGCCTGGTCGGCGGGGGCGGCAGAGGGAGGGGCGGGAAGGGCGGGATGGAGGCGACGGGAGGCGCGCGTCGTTAATGTTGCGCACTCTGTTGACCGTCATCAGAAAAAGGCCCTACATTCCGTGGGGCCCACGCCCCCGGGAGTGGGACCCACGTCCCTAGGATCTGCACGACACGACACGACACGACACGGCACCGCTCCCTCCCTCCCCCCACCGTCTCCCCGGACAGGAGCCCCGTCATGGCCTTACGTCCCAGCGGCGTGTCCCGCGCGGGCCTGCGCGCTCTCGTCGCCCTGGCCGCCACCGCCGCCCTCTCCCTGTCGGCCACCGCCTCGGCGCCCGCCGCTCCCCCGGCCGCCACCGCGGCCCCCGCGGCCACCCCGGCCGCCGCGCGGCTCACCGGCACCCTCCCCGACGGCGCCACCTGGATCGCCGACGTCCCCGAGGACTGGAACGGCACCCTGGTCCTGTTCAGCCACGGCTTCGGCATCACCGAGGCCAAGAACGCCCCCACCGAGGCCGTACGTCTCCGCCTCCTCGAAGAGGGCTACGCGCTCGCCGGGTCCTCGTACGACACGAGCCGCTCCCTGTGGGCGCTGGAGAGCGCGCGACGCGACCAGCTCGCCACCCTCGACGCCGTCGCCGCGAAGATCGGCAAGCCCGAGCGCACGCTGTCGATGGGCGAGTCCATGGGCGGGCTCGTCAACGCGCAGCTCGCCCGCGACGCGGCCGGCCGCATCGACGGCGCCCTCGGCCTGTGCGGACTCGTCGCCGGGGCCAACGACCTCGAGAACTACCAGCTCGACGCCGAGTACACGATCGCCCGTCTGCTGCTGCCCGGGACGCCGGTGAAGCTCGTCGGCTTCGGCTCCCAGGCCGAGGTGACCGCCACCACCCAGCAGCTCTCCACCGCGGTCACGGCCGCCCAGCGCACCCCCGAGGGCCGGGCCCGGATCGCGCTCGCCGCCGCCTTCCTCAACCTGCCGGCGTGGGCACCCGGCAAGGAGCGGCCCGCGCCCGGAGACTGGGCCGGCCAACAGGCGCAGCAGTACGAGTGGTTCGCGCAGGGCATCCTCGCGTTCGTCGGGAGCGGCCGGTACGAGATCGAGAAGGCGGTCGGCGGCAACAACTCCGGGAACAAGGGCGTCGACTACGCGCGCGTGCTGGCCGGCTCGACGCACGCCCCGCTGGTCCGGGCCGTGTACCGGGAGGCAGGACTGGACCTGCGCGCCGACCTGAGGACCCTGACCGAGGGCGCCACGATCACCGCCGACCCGGCCGCCGTCCGCACCGCCGAGCGCACCTCGTCCGCCGGGCAGGGCCTGGCCGTACCGCTGCTGGACATCCACACCACGGCCGACAACCTCGTCCCGGTCGAGCAGGAGAACCGGTTCGCCGACCGGGTGCGCGCGTCCGGCGACGGGGCACTGCTGCGACAGGCGTACGTCGAGCGCCAGGGCCACTGCACGTTCACGACCGCCGAGACGGTGGCCGCGCTGCGGGCGGTCGAGCGGCGGGTGGCGGCGGGGCGCTGGGGTACGTCGGCGACACCTGGGGCGCTGCAGAAGGCCGCACTCGGCCTCGGGCTGGACGGGGCCGCGTACGTGCCGTACCGGCCGGCGGAGCTGACGGTGGGGCGCGCCCTTCAGGGGCGCGGGGCTGTGACGTCTGCGGCTCCGCCGCGTGGGCGCGACAAGCCACAACGAACCGGCAGCTGACGTACGACATCATCGGGCAGCGGTGCACGACGGCGGGGTCTGGGGGCGCCCCCCCCAGGAACCGCGGCCACACTGTCAGAGACCTCCGTTACGGTTTCCCGCATGGCTGCCCGCACCAAGACCACCAAGGACCGACCGTCCTACCGCTGCACCGAGTGCGGCTGGCAGACGGCCAAGTGGCTCGGCCGCTGCCCCGAGTGCCAGGCATGGGGCACGGTCGAGGAGTACGGCGCGCCCGCGGTCCGTACGACGACACCGGGCCGTGTCACGACGTCCGCGGTGCCCATCGGCCAGGTCGACGGACGCCAGGCCACCGCCCGCTCCACCGGCGTGCCCGAGCTGGACCGCGTCCTCGGCGGCGGGCTCGTCCCCGGCGCCGTCGTGCTCCTCGCGGGCGAGCCCGGGGTCGGCAAGTCCACGCTGCTGCTGGACGTGGCGGCCAAGGCGGCGAGCGACGAGCACCGCACGCTGTACGTCACGGGCGAGGAGTCGGCGAGCCAGGTCCGGATGCGCGCCGACCGCATCAAGGCCATCCACGACGACCTGTACCTCGCGGCGGAGACCGACCTGGCCGCCGTGCTCGGTCACCTGGACGCGGTGAAGCCGTCCCTGCTGATCCTCGACTCGGTGCAGACCGTGGCGTCCCCGGAGATCGACGGCGCCCCCGGCGGCATGGCCCAGGTCCGCGAGGTCGCCGGAGCCCTGATCCGCGCCTCCAAGGAGCGCGGCATGGCCACCCTGCTCGTGGGCCACGTCACCAAGGACGGCGCGATCGCGGGCCCGCGTCTGCTGGAGCACCTCGTGGACGTGGTGCTGAGCTTCGAGGGCGACCGGCACGCGCGCCTGCGACTGGTACGAGGCGTCAAGAACCGCTACGGGGCGACGGACGAGGTCGGCTGCTTCGAGCTGCACGACGAGGGCATCACGGGCCTGGCCGACCCGAGCGGCCTGTTCCTGACCCGGCGCGACGAGCCGGTGCCCGGCACGTGCCTCACCGTGACGCTGGAGGGCCGCCGGCCCCTGGTGGCCGAGGTCCAGGCGCTGACGGTCGACTCCCAGATCCCCTCCCCGCGCCGTACGACCTCGGGCCTGGAGACCTCCCGCGTCTCGATGATGCTCGCCGTTCTGGAGCAGCGCGGCCGGATCAGCGCCCTGGGCAAGCGGGACATCTACTCCGCGACGGTCGGCGGCGTGAAGCTCTCGGAGCCGGCCGCGGACCTCGCGATCGCGCTCGCGCTGGCGTCGGCCGCGAGTGACACCCCGCTGCCCAAGAACCTCGTCGCGATCGGCGAGGTGGGCCTCGCGGGCGAGGTGAGACGCGTCACGGGCGTCCAGCGCCGCCTGGCCGAAGCCCACCGCCTCGGCTTCACGCACGCCCTCGTACCGGGTGACCCCGGCAAGGTCCCGCCCGGCATGAAGGTCCTGGAAGTGGCCGACATGGGGGACGCGCTGAGGGTGCTCCCGCGCTCCCGTCGCCGAGAGGCCCCACGGGACGCGGAGGAGCGCCGGTAGACTTTGCCCAGGTCTCGCCCGTCCGTACGAACCGCGTGTGCGAAACGGGAGCGCCCCAGAACCTGCGACCGGAGGAGTGCAGTGGCAGCCAACGACCGGGTGGCAGCTCCCGGAAAGTCCGGTGGGAGTGCCGGTTCCGATGGTCTGATGCGCGCCTCACTGAGCGCTGTGGCACCGGGTACGGCGATGCGTGACGGGCTGGAGCGGGTGCTCCGCGGCAACACCGGCGGGCTCATCGTGCTCGGCTTCGACAAGACCGTCGAGCCACTGTGTACCGGCGGCTTCGTCCTGGACGTCGAGTTCACGGCGACGCGTCTGAGGGAGCTGTGCAAGCTCGACGGCGGCATCGTGGTCTCCTCGGACCTGTCGAAGATCCTGCGGGCCGGCGTGCAGCTGGTGCCCGACCCGGCCATCCCGACTGAGGAGACGGGCACCCGCCACCGCACGGCGGACCGCGTCTCCCGGCAGGTGGGCTTCCCCGTCGTCTCGGTCTCCCAGTCCATGCGGCTCATCGCGCTGTACGTCGACGGTCAGCGCCGCGTCCTGGAGGACTCGGCGGCGATCCTCTCCCGCGCGAACCAGGCCCTCGCGACCCTGGAGCGGTACAAACTCCGCCTGGACGAGGTCGCGGGCACGCTCTCCGCCCTGGAGATCGAGGACCTCGTGACGGTCCGGGACGTCTCGGCGGTGGCCCAGCGGCTGGAGATGGTGCGCCGGATCGCCACGGAGATCGCCGAGTACGTGGTGGAGCTGGGCACGGACGGACGTCTCCTCGCCCTCCAGCTGGACGAGTTGATCGCGGGCGTGGAGCCGGAGCGCGAGCTGGTGGTCCGGGACTACGTGCCGGAGCCGACGGCCAAACGTTCCCGTACGGTCGACGAGGCGCTCAAGGAGCTCGACGCGCTCACCCACGCCGAGCTCCTCGAACTGCCCACGGTGGCCAAGGCGCTGGGCTACACCGGCTCACCCGAGGGCATGGACTCCGCCGTGTCGCCTCGCGGCTTCCGGCTGCTGGCCAAGGTGCCGCGGCTGCCGGGCGCGATCATCGACCGGCTGGTCGAGCACTTCGGCGGTCTGCAGAAGCTGCTCGCCGCGAGCGTGGACGACCTCCAGACGGTCGACGGGGTCGGCGAGGCGAGGGCCCGCAGCGTACGGGAGGGTCTGTCGCGGCTGGCGGAGTCGTCGATCCTCGAGCGGTATGTCTGACCGCCGGCTGAGCAGGGTTCGTGGGTTCCCTCGGTGTTTGTTGGTGCCCTGAGCTCGGGGGTGCCCCCTGGGGGCTGCCGCCCCCAGCCCCCCCGCTGTCGGCCTGACGGCCTCGTCCTCAAACGCCGGACGGGCTGGATTTCCTCACCATACGGTCGCCCGCCCTCAGTCCTTCGCCAGCACGAACGACGTCTGCGCCTTCGCCAGCCCCGGAGCCTTCGCCTCGACCAGGTAGGTGCCCGCGGGTGCCGAACCCCCTGAGGGCGTCGCACAGTTGGGAGCGCTCGGACGGCGGTCCCACGCGACGGTGTAGGCGGCGCTGCCGTCGGCGGGAACGCGGAAGAGAAGGCTGCCCGCGTCCCGGGGACAGTCGGCGGAGGACCAGAACTCGTCGTCGCCGTCGGCCTGAGTGACCGTCACCACCGCCTCCTTGGGCCCGAGATCGACCTTGCAGTCGCTGCCGGAGGAGTTCTTGGCGATCAGCTGGAACGTGGGCTTCTCGCCGGGCTCGTAGGAGTTCTGGACACTGCGGACCGTCAACTTCACCGCGCTCGCCGGGCAGTTGGGAAGGCTCGACCCGGCCGGGACCTGCTCGCCGGAGATGCCGCCGCCCTTGCCGTCCGCGCCGCTGCCGGCGCCGCCGGAGCCACCGCTCGCCCCACTGCTTGACCCCGACCCGCCGCCGGTGCCGCCCGGACCCGAGCCGTCGTTCGAGCCGTCACCGGAACCGGAACCCGACCCGGAGGTGTCGCCGCCGGGCGACTCCTCGCGCCCGCCGGGGGCTTGGCTGATCGCGGGCCCGGAACTGCCGGGACCCGGCGTGATCGAGGGCGCCGGATTCTTGCCGTCGGACCCGTCCGCGTTGTCCTTGCCGTTCCCGCCACCGCTGGTGACGACCCAGGTCACCAGAAGTGCCAACAGGGCGAGGACGGTCAGCAGAACGGCCCTCCGTCGCCAGTAGATGGTGGAGGGAAGCGGCCCGACCGGATTGCGCAAAGATCCCACGCCGCAAACCTTACGAGAGATCCGCCACTTCTCCTGCCCCACCCCGCCGCCCCGGCACTACTTTCTCCGGATCATCATCCCGGCTCGCGTACGAGGGAGTCGTGCGCGACCCACCCACCGCGACCCGATACCCACACTCGGCCACCCCCGCATGGCAGGATCGAAGTGCCATGACTGCACCCACGCACACCCCGAGCGTCCCCACCCCCACCACGCCGGCGCCCGCCGGAGGCGCCCTTCACGAGCCGGTCATCGACTGGTTCGACGCACACGCCCGCGACCTGCCGTGGCGACGGCCCGAGGCCGGGCCCTGGGGGGTGATGGTCAGTGAGTTCATGCTGCAGCAGACCCCCGTGGGCCGCGTCCTGCCCGTCTACGAGCAGTGGTTGACCCGCTGGCCCCGCCCCGCCGACCTCGCCAAGGAGGCACCGGGAGAGGCCGTACGCGCCTGGGGCCGCCTCGGCTACCCGCGCCGCGCCCTGCGCCTGCACGGCGCCGCGGTCGCCATAACGGAACGGCACGGCGGCGACGTCCCCACGGAGCACGCGCAGTTGCTCGCGCTGCCCGGCATCGGGGAGTACACGGCCGCCGCGGTGGCGTCCTTCGCGTACGGGCAGCGGCACGCCGTCCTCGACACCAACGTCCGCCGCGTCCTCGCCCGCGCGGTCACCGGCGTGCAGTACCCGCCCAACGCGACGACCGCCGCCGAGCGCAGACTGGCCCGCGAACTGCTGCCCGAGGACGAGCGCACCGCCTCCCGATGGGCCGCCGCCTCCATGGAGTTGGGCGCGCTGGTGTGCACGGCGAAGAACGAGACGTGCCACCACTGCCCGATCGCCGCGCAGTGCGCCTGGCGGCTCGCCGGGAAGCCCGCGCACGACGGCCCGGCCCGCCGCGGCCAGACGTACGCCGGCACCGACCGCCAGGTCCGCGGCAAGCTCCTCGCCGTCCTGCGGGAAGCCGTCGCGCCCGTACCGCAGGCCGTTCTGGACCGGGTCTGGGACGAGCCCGTGCAGCGCGCCCGCGCCCTCGACGGCCTGGTCTCGGACGGCTTGGTCGAGCCCCTGCCGGGTGGCCTCTACCGCCTGCCGCTGACCTGAGCGACCTGGGCGACCTGGGCGACCTGGGCGCGAAGGGCGTGAGCGTCCCGCGCGACACGGCTACGGCGACCGCCCCGTAACGGCGGCGGTCGCCCCCGCGCACCATCACAGCGTCACCCCGCGCACGGTCGCGCCTTCACCCCGCGCACCGTCACGCCACACGGCTTTCGCCCTCAGCCGTGTCACAGTCCCCTGCTCGCCGACACACAATCACCGCCCGGCAATTCACCCCATAACCGCACCTAAGGGCACCTCTCTTTATCCCGGCCCTACTTCCGTTACACAACCGACGGACAGCCGAGCGTTCTCCGCAGGCTCTCTCGGACAGCCCCGTGACAACCGCTCCGTAGCTTCATTGCCGTACCGCACGAACAGCCGTGCGGCGACCAGCGAGAGCTACCGGCAAGACCTACCGGCGACGGGCAGGGGCAGCGGCCGGGACACGGGGAACGGAGGCGGTTGGAATGGCGCACGGCGAGGTGCTCGAATTCGAGGAGTACGTCCGCACTCGGCAGGACGCGCTGCTGCGCAGCGCCCGCCGCCTGGTTCCGGACCCGGTCGACGCGCAGGACCTGCTGCAGACCGCGCTCGCACGGACGTACGGCCGCTGGGACGGAATCGCGGACAAGCGGCTCGCGGACGCCTACCTCCGCCGCGTGATGATCAACACCCGCACCGAGTGGTGGCGGGCCCGCAAGCTGGAGGAAGTGCCGACCGAGCAGCTCCCGGACGCCTGTGTCGAGGACTCCACCGAGCAGCACGCGGACCGCGCCCTGCTGATGGATGTGATGAAGGTTCTCGCTCCCAAGCAGCGCAGCGTCGTAGTGCTGCGACACTGGGAGCAGATGTCCACGGAGGAGACGGCCGCGGCCCTGGGCATGTCGGCCGGAACGGTGAAGAGCACGCTGCACCGGGCGCTGGCCCGGCTCCGCGAGGAGCTGGAGAGCCGCGACCTGGACGCCCGCGCGCTCGAGCGTGAGGAGCGGGAGCGTTGCGCGGCCTGAGCAACCGGCCCGGGCCGGACGGCCCCGGGCCCGAGCCGCTGGGACTCGGAATCGACGAGTCCCGGCGGCCCGGGCCCGGCCCGTCCGGCCCCAGCCAGGCACTGAAGGCGGTGATCACGGCAGGAGCCGTGGTCGCCGCCCTCGGGCTTTTCGTCGCCGCCTGCGGTACCGGCGGCACGGGCGCCCGTGACGAGGGTCCGGCCGGCAACGACTCCCTCGCGCCGGGTGCCGCCTCCGTCGCCGCCGGACCCACCGAGGACCGCGCGACCATGGCCAAGGTGGTCAAACTGGTCAAGGCGGACCCCAAGGTCAGCAAGGACGTCAAGCGGGATCTCCAGCCGTGCGTGGCCGACGAGTACCCGGTCGACGTGTCGTACGGCAAACTGACCGGCCAGTCGGCCAACGACATCGTGGTCAATGTGATGACCTGCGGGGACGCGGTCGGCGTCGCCTCGTACGTGTTCCGCGAGCGGCGCAGCGGGTACGAGAACGTGTTCAGGGCCGAGGAGCCCCCGGTGTACGCGGAGATCGACCGGGGCGACCTGGTGGTGACCCAGCAGCTGTACGCCAAGGGCGACCCGGTGGAGTTCCCGTCCAGCGAGGAAGTGATCACCTACCGCTGGACCAGGAACCGCTTCGCCGAGGAATCCCGGACGCACAATGACTACAGCAACGCGGTGGGCGACACGGACACCCCGGAGCCGGTCCCCTCGAAGTGACCACGCCCGCACCACCAGATCCTGACGCCGAGAGAGAGCGACTGAGAGCACCGGATGGCAGAGCAGACCCACGTCCTGTTCGTCGAGGACGACGACGTCATCCGCGAGGCCACTCAGCTCGCGCTGGAGCGGGACGGCTTCGCGGTCACCGCCATGCCCGACGGGCTGTCGGGCCTGGAGGCGTTCCGTGCCTCCCACCCCGACATCGCGCTGCTGGACGTGATGCTGCCGGGTCTGGACGGGGTCAGTCTCTGCCGGCGCATACGGGACGAGTCGACCGTTCCCGTGATCATGCTGTCGGCCCGCGCCGACTCCATCGACGTCGTCCTCGGCCTGGAGGCGGGCGCGGACGACTACGTGACCAAGCCGTTCGACGGTGCCGTGCTGGTCGCGCGCATCCGGGCGGTACTGCGCCGGTTCGGGCACGCGAGCGGCGGCGCGGCGAAGGGGGAGGGTCACGGGACGGCCGCGGTCGGCGGCGTGCTCTCCTTCGGCGAACTGGAGGTCGACACCGAGGGCATGGAGGTACGGCGGTCCGGGCAGCCGGTGGCGTTGACGCCGACCGAGATGCGGCTGCTGCTGGAGTTCTCCTCGGCACCCGGCACGGTGCTCTCCCGTGACAAGCTGCTCGAACGCGTGTGGGACTACGGCTGGGGCGGTGACACCCGGGTCGTGGACGTCCATGTGCAGCGGCTGCGGACGAAGATCGGTCAGGACCGCATCGAGACCGTCCGCGGCTTCGGGTACAAACTCAAGGCCTGAGCAGAGGTAGCAGAGGCATGCGGGGGACTTTCGAGCGACCGGCTGACGGACGTCCGGCGGCACGACCGGCGGGAGACCAGGTGGGACAGCCGACGGCAGGCCCGGAGGAACGGCTGGCAGGAGGCCCGGTGGAACGGCTTGCAGGAGGCCGGGCGGGACGGCCGGCGGAAGGCCCGATGGGACGGCTGACGCGCGCGGACTCCGGTCTGCGCACCGGTCTGCGCACCGGTCTGCGCTGGAAGCTGAGCGCGGCGATCGCCATGGTCGGCGCGCTGGTGGCGCTCGCGCTGAGCCTGGTCGTGCACAACGCGGCCCGTGTGTCGATGCTGGACAACGCCCGCGACCTGGCGGACGAGCGGATCCAGGTCGCCCAGCGCATGTACGAGTCGGGACGCCAGCAGAACCCGGGTGCGTTCGGGGTGCGGGTCGACGACCCCGGGATCCCGCGTGACCTGCTGACGAAGGTCTCGGAGGGCCGGCGCGCCACGTACGTCGCCGACGGCCCGCACGGCGTACCGGACATATGGGCCGCGGTGCCGCTGAAGGACGGCACGGTGCTCTCCCTCCACACCCGTTTCACCGACCGCAGCGCGGACATCATGCAGGACCTGGACCAGGCCCTGGTCATCGGCTCGATCGCGGTCGTGTTCGGCGGCTGCGCGCTCGGGGTCCTCATCGGCGGCCAGATGTCACGCCGGCTGCGCAAGGCGGCGTCGGCGGCGAACCAGGTCGCCAAGGGCGAGACCGACGTACGGGTCCGGGACGCGATCGGCGGTGTCGTACGCGACGAGACCGACGACCTCGCACGGGCCGTGGACGCCATGGCGGACGCGCTCCAGCAGCGCATCGAGGCCGAGCGGAGGGTGACGGCGGACATCGCGCACGAGCTGCGCACCCCGGTCACGGGCCTCCTGACGGCGGCGGAACTCCTGCCTCCGGGGCGTCCCTCGGAACTGGTCCGTGACCGGGCCCAGGCGATGCGCACGCTCGTGGAGGACGTCCTGGAGGTGGCCCGGCTCGACGGCGCCTCCGAGCGCGCCGAGTTGCAGGACATCATGCTGGGCGAGTTCGTGGCGCGGCGCGTCGCCGCGAAGGACGCGGACGTCGCGGTACGGGTCGTCCACGAGTCGGCGGTCACGACCGACCCGCGCCGCCTCGAACGTGTCCTGTTCAACCTGCTGGCCAACGCGGCGAAGCACGGCAAGCCGCCGATCGAGGTCACGGTCGAGGGCCGGGTGATCCGCGTCCGCGACCACGGCCCCGGTTTCCCGGAGGAGTTGCTGGCCGACGGCCCGCGCCGCTTCCGTACCGGCGCGTCCGACCGCGCGGGCCAGGGCCACGGCCTGGGCCTGACCATCGCGGCCGGCCAGGCCCGGGTGCTCGGGGCCCGGCTGACCTTCCGCAACGTACGCCCGGCCGGCGTGCCCGAGGACGTGCCCGCCGAGGGGGCGGTGGCGGTGCTGTGGCTGCCCGAGCACGCACCGACGAACACGGGCAGCTATCCGATGCTGCCGTAGCCGCTGACGCTGCCGTAGCAGGTGTGGCGATGCCGTAGCAGGTGTGTCGATGCCGGGAGTGGGCGACCGAGTCAGTCGGCCGTCCACTCCTGGTCGAGGTCGAGGCCGCCCTCACGGCGCTGGGTGAAGGAGAACCAGTTCCCGGAATCGTCCCGGAACAGGGCCTCGGTCCCGTACGGCCGATCCTGGGGCTCCTGGAGGAACTCCACGCCCCGGTCCTTGAGCCTCTTGTAGTCGCCGTGGATGTCGTCCGTGGTGAGGACGCCCGCCCCCAGGGCACCCTTGGCGACGAGCTTCCTGATCATCTCCCCGGACTCCGGGTCCATGGCGGGCGGCCCGGGCACCATCAGGGTCAGTTCGACGCCGGGCTGGTCCGGCACGCCGACGGTGAGCCAGCGCATGCCGCCGTCGCCCATGGTCATGTCGGTGCGCACCTCCAGGCCCAGCTTCTGGGTGTAGAACTCCTTGGCCCGGTCCTGGTCGAGGACCCACACGGTCGAGATGGCGTATCCCTTGATCATGACGTGCTCCTGCTCGTACGGGATGCGGTGGCGGGGCTGCGCTTCGCGCCCCGCGCTGCCACGCTAGGCCCGTCGCGCGTCAGCCCGCTTCTCCGGAATTGCTGCGTCGGCTGCCGCGGTGCCCGGCGCCGCTGTCCCTCTCCTGGCCGCCGCTCTCGCCGGGCTTCGACCGCCATCCTCCGGCCCACAGCATCGCGTAGCACCCCGGTATCAGGGCGGCACCGCGGCCGACGTGCTTCGCTCTGTACTCACTCGGGGAGAGTCCCGTCCATACCTTGAACCTCGCGGAGAAGGTCCCGAGGCTGCTGAACCCGACCAGATGGCATATCTCCGTCACGGAGAGGTTGGCGGTACGCAGGAGGTCCTCGGCGCGGTCGATGCGGCGGTGGGTGAGGTACTGGCCCGGCGTCTCCCCGTACGCCTCCTTGAAGGCCCGGATGAAGTGGTACCGCGAGTACCCCGCGCTGGCCGCGACCGCGCCCAGGTCGAGACCGGGGTCCGCCCACTCCCGGTCCATCACGTCCTTCGCGAGCCGAAGCTGTCGCAGCCTGTCCACGATCCCGATCGTGGCACGGCCCACTGACAACGGCGTTCAAGGACCGTTTTCCTCGCCCCCGCCGCCCCTACCCGTCCCCTCCCGTCCCCGGGGCTCCGCCCCGGACCCCGCTCCTCAAACGCCGGAGGGGCTGGATGTCCAGCCCCTCCGGCGCGCGTTTGAGTACGAGGCCGTCAGGCCGTCAGGCCGACAGGCGGGGGCCTGGGGCGGCGGGGGCGAGATCCACTACGCCCGCCCACACACCCACACCCGCAAACCGCCCGGCCTCAGACAGCCTCAGACAGCCTCAACAACGGCCTTCGGCCCCGCGGCCTCTCCAGCCGCACCCTCGGACGCAGCCTCCTCGGACACCGCATCCTCATCCGCCTTCGGAGACCCTCCCCTGAGCGGAACCTCCTTCACGAACACCGCGGCCACGAACGCCAGCACGGCCACCGCGGACCCCAGCACGAACGCGGAGTGCGTCCCCGCGGCCACCGCGTACTGGTACGCCTCCCGCACAGGCGCCGGCAGCTTCGCCAGACTCGCCGCATCCAGCTGCGCCGACTTCTCGGTCAGCTTGGCCCCGAGGCCCGGGGCCCGCTCGACCATGACATCGTTCACCCGGTTGTTGAACAGGGCGCCCATGATCGCGACGCCGAAGGACGACCCGAGCGTCCGGAAAAGGGTCGTCGACGACGAGGCGACGCCCATGTCCTTCATCTCGACGCTGTTCTGCGCGACCAGCATGGTGATCTGCATCAGACACCCCATGCCCGCCCCGAGCACGGCCATGAAGAGCCCGGACGTCAGCCGGGACGTCCCCGTGTCCATCTGCGAGAGCAGGAACAGCCCCACCGTCATGAGCACACTGCCGACCACCGGGAACACCTTGTACTTACCGGTCCCCGTGGTCACCCGCCCCGCCACCATCGACACGGCGAGCATCGCGCCCAGCATCGGCAGCAGCAACAGACCGGAGTTCGTGGCGGACGCCCCCTGCACCGACTGCTGGAACAGCGGCAGGAACAGCACGGCCCCGAACATCACGAACCCGGTGATGAAGCCGATCACCGACATCAACGTGAAGTTCCGGCTCTTGAAGATGTGCAGCGGCATCACCGGCTCCGCCGCCTTGGTCTCCCAGAACACGAAGCCCACGAGCGCGGCCACGCCGATCGCGGTCAGCTCCATGATCATGGCGGAGCCCCACGCGTACTCGGTGCCGCCCCACGTCGTGACGAGCACGATGGACGTGATGCCGACGGTCAGCAGCGCGGCTCCGACGAAGTCGATGCGCCGCCACGACCGGTTCTCGGTCTTCTTCGGCAGGTGCAGCACGGCGGTGACCGCGATCAGCGCGACCACGCCCAGCGGCAGGTTGATGTAGAACGACCAGCGCCAGCCCCAGTTGTCGGTGATCGTGCCGCCCACCAGCGGGCCCAGGATCATGGCGAACGCCATGACGCCGGCCATCATCCCCTGGTACTTGCCGCGCTCCCGCGGAGGTATCAGATCGCCGATGATCGCCATGACCCCGACCATGAGCCCGCCGGCACCGAGCCCCTGAATGGCCCGGAACCCGATCAGCTGCCCCATGTCCTGGGCCATGCCGCTGAGCGCCGATCCGACCAGGAAGATCACGATCGAGGTGAGGAAGGCGCCCTTGCGCCCGTACATGTCGCCGACCTTGCCCCAGATCGGGGTGGAGGCGGCGGTGGCGAGGGTGTACGCGGTGACGACCCATGACAGGTGCTCGAGTCCGCCCAGTTCACCGACGATCGTCGGCATGGCCGTCCCGATGATCATGTTGTCGAGCATCGCGAGGAGCATCGCGATCATCAGTGCGAGCAGGACGACCCGTACGCTCCTCGGTTGTTCACCGCCCCCGGCCTTCTCCGTGTCCGTAACCGCTTCCGCCATCGTCCCCACTCCCCTAGGTGCCGCCGGTCCCGACCGCTCAGCCGTTCACCGGCTTCCGCTGACGCCCCCTGGCACTTACTTGCCGACCGGCTAGTTGTCTACACTGAAGGAACGTAGACGCGTAACTAGCCGGGCGTCAAGTAAGTTTCCGTAGGCTTGACCGGCGAGGGCAGTCCGGGAGCGCGAGGGGCAGGACGACGATGGGCGGGGCCATGAGTGGCACGGAGGACACGGGCGGCGCGAGCGGCACGGGCGGCACAGGCGGCACAGGCGGCACGAAGCAGCAGCGCCGCGGGGACACCCGCCAGCGCATCCAGGACGTGGCCCTGGAACTCTTCGCCGAGCAGGGGTACGAGAAGACGTCACTGCGCGAGATCGCTGAGCGGCTCGCCGTGACCAAGGCCGCCCTCTACTACCACTTCAAGACCAAGGAAGACATCCTCATCAGCCTGTTCCAGGACATGACCCGTCCGATCGACGAGCTGATCGCGTGGGCGAAGGGGCAGCCGCACGGCCTGGCCACCAAGCAGGAGGTCCTGCGCCGCTACAGCGAGGCTCTGTCGGCCGCCGCGCCGCTCATGCGTTTCATGCACGAGAACCAGGCGACCGTACGGGAGTTGAGCGTCGGCGAGTCGTTCAAGGACCGCATGCTGATGATGATGGACATCCTCAAGGAGCCGGATGTCCCGCTCATCGACCAGATCCGCTGCGTGAGCGCGCTCTTCACGATGCACGCGGGGATCATCGCCCTGAGGGATGTCGAGGGCGACCCCGAGGACAAGCGCAAGGCGGCCCTGGAGGTCGCGATCGACCTGGTGACGCAGGCGCACGGGGGCGCCCGCGGCGTGTGAGCGCGGCCGGTCCGGCGCGCCCCGCCGGACCGCCACGCCCGGCCGGGCCGGCGCGTCGGCCGCGAGGACGCCGGGTCAGAGACCGACGCCCTCGGACTTCAGGAAGGCGACCGGGTCGACGGCGGACCCGTAGTTGGGGGTCGTACGGATCTCGAAGTGCAGGTGCGGGCCAGTGGTGTTGCCCGTGTTGCCGGAGAGCGCGATGGGCTGTCCGGTCTTGACGACCTGCCCCACCTTCACGTTGATGCGCGACAGGTGGGCGTACTGGGAGAACGTCCCGTTGCCGTGATTGATGACGATGGCGTTGCCGTACGCCGGACCGTCACCGCCGCCGTTGCCGCCCGCCTTGACGACCTTGCCGCCGTGCGCGGCGACGACCGTCGTACCGATGTTCACGGCGAAGTCCTGGCCGCTGTGCTTGTGCTGCCACCTGCCGCCGGCCTGCGCGAAGTGGGCGGAGAGCTTGTAGTCCTTGACGGGGGTGACCCACGAGGCCGCCTTCTTGGCGGCGGCCGATATACCGCCGTGGGCGGCGGCCGGAGCACCGCTGTCGGCGGCGGCCGCCATCCCGGCTCCCCCGACGACCGAGGCTCCGAGCCCTGCGACCACCACAGCGGTACGCAGACGGAGCAGGGACGTACGGGGACGGGTGGAGCGGACACGCTTCGACATGGAGTTACCTCACAGGAACGGGGACACGGAGCCCTCCGGGACGCGGACATCACCGGGTGGGCCGTCCCTTGGTAACCCGGACTTCCCCCAGCCCCAAAACTTGCTATCTACGACATGAGGTAGTTCTCTGCCTCAAAATTGCCTAGAAGTGGACAAATTCCCCTGAAGTGCCTCCACCGCCATACCGCCCGGATCAAGCCCGCCCGAACACCCCAAATGCCCTCGGATCGACGCAGCCTTTTCCACTATTTCTCCTAGTAAGAGATATACGTCTCGTGCCGCATGTCACCAACTCGCAAGATCGAAGGACCGCGGAATGTGACGGGCACTACGCCGACTGATCCGGTTCACGGCTCTCGGGGGGCGTCGAATGGATCCCGCGGTCATCGGCACGCTCCTGGCATCGAGCGTGGTCGCTCCGCTGGTGAAGAAGCTGTTCGTGCGGGAGGGCCCGGGCGCGGCCCTGGTCGACAAGCCGGTACGGCTGTCCGCCCTCATACGAACCCTCGCCCCAAACTCACACGTTCGTATGACGTGACACGATTCGTCCCCGTGCAAAGATCGCCTTGCGCGAGCCTGCACAAGAACACCGAGGCCGAAGCCGCGACCGTCCCCGCCCAGCTCGGCGCCCTCCCCTCCTGGTACGGAGACCTGCTCGGGGAGGTCAAGGAAGCCGTCGCGGGCGCACGCCTGCGTGCCCAGCGAGCCGTGAACACCGAACTCGTCCAGATGTACTGGCAGATCGGCAGGCTGATCCTCGCCCGTCAGGAACAGGAGGGCTGGGGCACCAGGGTCGTGGCCCGGCTCGCCGCGGACCTGAAGGCGGCCTTCCCGAACCAGCGCGGCTTCTCCCGCCGCAACCTCATCTACATGCAGAAGATGGCCCGCACCTGGCCGGAGCCAATTGTGCAACAGCCTGTTGCACAATTGCCGTGGGGCCACGCAACCGTGCTCATGGACAAGCTCGATACCCGCTCCGAGCTGGACTTCTACACCACCGAGGCCGTCCGCAACGGCTGGTCCCGCGCCCTGCTGGACCGCTTCATCCACCAGAACCTGCATCTCACCCAGGGCTCGGCGGCGAGCAACTTCGAGGTGACCGTCCCCGACGGATCAGCGGTGCTCAAGGGGCTGGCCCGTGATCCTTGTCGAGCAGACCAGACGGCAGAGCGAACTCATTGTGAAAGTCGACGAGTTGATCGCCCGCACGCCTCGGCCCAGCGGAACCGACACCTCCTTCGAGGCGCGTTACCTCGCGTACGTGGCCAAGGTCCACAGCCACCTCACCATCTACGGCATCGACCTGGTCAACGCCCGGCCGCGCGAACGGGCCGAACTGCTGCGGGACCTGACCGCGTCGGCGGAGCGACTGGACGGTGCGGCAAGCGTGCGCTTACGGCTGCTCGCGCTCGCCTCGCTGGAACACGCGACGGAACTCGACCCGCGCGTCCGCGCCGACATCGAGCCGAACGCCGCGTCGCTCATTCCGCCCCGGACGACGGAGGAGGCACGCGCCCTCGCCGATGCCGGCCCGCTCGTGCTGGATCTGCTGCCCGGCCCGGAGGGCTCAGCGTGCTGTGACAAACCGGTCCTCGAAGCCGCCGCGTACGCCCAGCAGCACGGCGTCGCCCTGTTCTTCGCCGGCTGTCCTGAGCGAGCGGTTCGCCGGCGCACGCGAAGGGGGCCGGTGCCCTCAGGCACCGGCCCCCTTCTTCGTTCTGCGCGTACCGCCCGGAGGGCTTACGCCTCCTTGCTCAGGTTCGGGCCGCCGCCCGCCGCCTGCTCGATCGGCGGGACGTCCGGCAGGGCCGACTTCTCCTCACCGCGGAAGGTGAAGGTCTTGGCGTCGCCCTCGCCCTCCGTGTCCACGACCACGATGTGGCCCGGACGGAGCTCGCCGAAGAGGATCTTCTCCGACAGGCTGTCCTCGATCTCGCGCTGGATGGTGCGGCGCAGCGGCCGGGCGCCCAGCACGGGGTCGTAACCCTTCTTGGACAGCAGCTCCTTGGCGGCCTGGGAGAGCTCGATGCCCATGTCCCGGTCCTTCAGGCGCTCGTCCACCTTGCCGACCATCAGGTCGACGATCTTGAGGATGTCCTCCTGCGTCAGCTGCGGGAAGACGACCACGTCGTCGACACGGTTGAGGAACTCGGGGCGGAAGTGCTGCTTGAGCTCGTCCGACACCTTGTTCTTCATGCGCTCGTAGTTGGACTTCTTGTCACCCGAGGCCGCGAAGCCCAGGTTGAAGCCCTTGGAGATGTCCCGGGTGCCGAGGTTGGTCGTCATGATGATGACCGTGTTCTTGAAGTCCACGACCCGGCCCTGGGAGTCGGTCAGGCGACCGTCCTCCAGGATCTGCAGCAGCGAGTTGAAGATGTCCGGGTGGGCCTTCTCGACCTCGTCGAACAGGACGACCGAGAACGGCTTGCGGCGCACCTTCTCCGTCAGCTGGCCGCCCTCTTCGTAGCCCACGTAGCCGGGGGGCGAACCGAACAGACGCGACACCGTGTGCTTCTCGCTGAACTCCGACATGTCGAGGGAGATCAGCGCGTCCTCGTCACCGAAGAGGAACTCCGCGAGGGCCTTGGAGAGTTCGGTCTTACCGACACCGGACGGGCCGGCGAAGATGAACGAACCACCGGGACGCTTGGGGTCCTTCAGACCGGCGCGTGTACGACGGATCGCCTTCGACAGCGCCTTGACGGCGTCGACCTGGCCGATGACCCGCTTGTGGAGCTCGTCCTCCATGCGGAGCAGGCGGCTGGACTCCTCCTCGGTCAGCTTGAAGACCGGGATGCCCGTGGCCGTGGCGAGGACCTCGGCGATCAGCTCGCCGTCGACCTCGGCGACGACGTCCATGTCGCCGGCCTTCCACTCCTTCTCCCGCTTGGCCTTGGCGGCGAGGAGCTGCTTCTCCTTGTCGCGCAGGGAGGCGGCCTTCTCGAAGTCCTGCGAGTCGATCGCGGACTCCTTGTCGCGGCGGACGCCGGCGATCTTCTCGTCGAACTCGCGGAGGTCCGGCGGAGCCGTCATCCGGCGGATGCGCATCCGGGAGCCCGCCTCGTCGATCAGGTCGATCGCCTTGTCGGGCAGGAAGCGGTCCGAGATGTAACGGTCGGCCAGGGTGGCCGCCTGGACCAGCGCCTCATCCGTGATGGAGACGCGGTGGTGCGCCTCGTACCGGTCGCGCAGACCCTTGAGGATCTCGATGGTGTGCGGGAGCGAGGGCTCGGCGACCTGGATGGGCTGGAAGCGGCGCTCCAGGGCCGCGTCCTTCTCCAGGTGCTTGCGGTACTCGTCCAGCGTGGTGGCACCGATGGTCTGCAGCTCACCGCGGGCCAGCATCGGCTTCAGGATCGAAGCCGCGTCGATGGCGCCCTCGGCGGCACCCGCACCGACCAGCGTGTGCAGCTCGTCGATGAACAGGATGATGTCGCCGCGGGTGCGGATCTCCTTGAGGACCTTCTTCAGGCGCTCCTCGAAGTCACCGCGGTAGCGGGAGCCGGCGACCAGCGCGCCGAGGTCCAGGGTGTAGAGGTGCTTGTCCTTGAGGGTCTCGGGCACCTCGCCCTTGACGATGGCCTGGGCGAGGCCCTCGACGACGGCGGTCTTGCCGACGCCGGGCTCACCGATCAGGACCGGGTTGTTCTTGGTACGGCGGGACAGCACCTGCATGACCCGCTCGATCTCCTTCTCGCGCCCGATGACCGGGTCGAGCTTGGACTCACGAGCGGCCTGGGTGAGGTTCCGGCCGAACTGGTCGAGGACCAGGGACGTCGAGGGGGTGCCCTCGGCAGGCCCGCCGGCGGTGGCGGTCTCCTTGCCCTGGTAGCCGGAGAGCAGCTGGATGACCTGCTGCCGCACCCGGTTGAGGTCTGCGCCCAGCTTGACCAGGACCTGGGCGGCGACGCCCTCGCCCTCACGGATCAGGCCGAGCAGGATGTGCTCCGTGCCGATGTAGTTGTGGCCCAGCTGAAGGGCCTCGCGGAGCGACAGCTCCAGGACCTTCTTGGCACGTGGGGTGAAGGGGATGTGGCCGGAGGGGGCCTGCTGGCCCTGGCCGATGATCTCCTCCACCTGCTGGCGGACAGCCTCAAGCGAGATCCCGAGGCTCTCCAGGGCCTTAGCGGCGACACCCTCACCCTCGTGGATCAGGCCCAGGAGGATGTGCTCGGTGCCGATGTAGTTGTGGTTGAGCATCCGGGCTTCTTCCTGAGCCAGGACGACAACCCGCCGCGCGCGGTCGGTGAACCTCTCGAACATCGTTAATCGCTCCTCAGAGCGGTCAGGCAGTGAGGGGACGCTCCCCTCGCTGTCCTTCCGCAGCTTAGTCCCGCAAGCGGGGACCGCTCATTCCAACTGCCGACACCGTCCTTGGCCTCCTGACCCCGAACGCCGACATCTGCTCCAACCCGATGGTGCGAGACGATGTTCCCGCAGGCCAGGTGGTTAGCCTCACCATCAGTACGCCGATGGCGAACGCGAGACCGCCTTTTCTGCGTGTCGCCCCCTCCCACTAGGGATGTCTTACCCGCACGCACTGACACTCCATGCCCTGCGCACCGGTTCCCTCCGCTACGGGCGAACATCCTTGCGTCGCCGCACTCCCCCGGACGCCCCCGTTTCCACCACCCTGTGTGCATAATCCACCACCCAAAGTAACTCGGGCGCCCTTTGCGCGGTTGTTCCTGACATGGCATCCATCGTCCCCCTCCCTCGCTGTCCGCTCGACTCGAGCGACCGGGTGCGGGAGTGGTACGAGAGCGGGCTCGGCTGGGCCACGCTGCCCGGAGCGCCGGTACGTATCAGTACGGGGCTGCGCTTCGATGTGCTCGACGTTCCCGCGGAGGCGGGGTTCGCGGCGCTGCGGCATCTGGCCCCGGATACTCCGGTGACGCTGCGCGGAGAGCGCGTGGGGCTGCTGGTGGCCGCGGGCAGCGCGGACGAACTGCCGGGGCTGCTCGACTGGCTCGACTGGGGCCGCCTGGAGCTGAGCCTCATCGCTGTCGGAAGGGGCGGCCACATCGAGGCTCCTCGGCCCTGGCCGCACGGCGCCTGGCCTGACGGGCCCCGGTCCGGCCGTGCGGGACGTCACATCGAGGTCCCCTCGTCCCGGCCCGTCCGGGGTGGGCGCGCCTCGGCCGTGGAGCGCCCGACCGTTCCGGGCGCGCGTCAGTCCTCGCTCTCCGGCCCCGCGGACACGGGGGCACCGCTCCGGCCGTCGTCAACGGACGGTGCCGGTCCACAGGGGGCCGCCGTATGGCTGCGGCCCCCCGAGCCGGGGTGCGAGGTGGAGCCGTCGCTGCCGACGCTGTCCGCGCTGGGGGGTGGAGGGTCCGCCCCTGACCTCGTACGACTGGTGGACACGGTGGCGACACAGTGCCACCGGATCCGGCTGCGACGCCTGAGTGCTCAGGCGTTCGCCTTCTCGTAGGCCTCGCGAATGGACGCGGGGACGCGGCCACGGTCGTTGACCTCGTAGCCGTTCTCCTTCGCCCAGGCGCGGATCTGCGCGGTGTCCTGGCTGCCGCCGGCGGCGGCGCGTGCCTTTCCGCGTCCGCCCGAAGCACGACCTCCGGTACGACGCCCGCCCTTCACGTACGGCTCAAGAAGGCCGCGGAGCTTGTCCGCGTTGGATGTCGTGAGATCGATTTCGTACGTCTTGCCGTCCAGCGCGAACGTCACGGTCTCGTCCGCCTCGCCACCGTCGAGGTCGTCGACAAGAAGGACCTGAACCTTCTGTGCCACCGGATTTCCTTTCATCGATAACTTGAGGGCCGAGGATCCGCGGCCGCAGCCGCTGTTTCGAGTCCCCTGTTATATGCAGTACTGCAGTACGTCGGAAAGCAAACCGCTTTTCCTTGAAAAACACAAACCCCTGGGAGAGGCCCACGGACCCCGGGAAGACCGGAAACGTACGCGTTTCGGACATAGGGAACCTGGGCAAGGCGCATCCGCCGGAATACTCCTTGGCGATCCCCGCCGATCCCCGCCGATCCTGCCCATCGTTGTGCGGATCCCCGGCGATCACAGATGCAGAAGCATCCGGCTGTTGCCCAAGGTGTTCGGTTTCACTCGTTCGAGACCGAGGAACTCCGCCACGCCCTCGTCATAGGAACGCAGCAGCTCCGCGTAGACATCGCGGTCGACCGGCGTCTCACCGATCTCCACGAAGCCGTGCTTCGCGAAGAACTCGACTTCGAAGGTCAGACAGAAAACCCGGCGAACACCCAGCCAGCGGGCGGTGTGCAGCAACTTCCGCAGCAACTGGTGACCGACGCCCAGCCCCTTGGCCTCGGGGTTCACCGCGAGAGTGCGGACTTCCGCGAGGTCTTCCCACATGACGTGCAGCGCGCCGCACCCGACCACCTGTGCGTTGTCATCGCGTTCCGCGACCCAGAACTCCTGGATGTCCTCGTAAAGCGTCACCGTCGCTTTGTCGAGCAGGATGCCCCGGCGGACGTACGCGTCAAGCAGGCTGCGCACGTGCGGGACATCGCTGGTCCTGGCCCGCCGGACGGTGATGGCTTTCGCGGTGACTTCGGGACTCTCTGCTGGACTCTCTGCTGGCATGACCGGACGCTATCGTCCGGTGTCACCCTGTGCCGAGGCGGGGTTCTCATCAGGACCATCGGCGGGTGCGGCTGTTTCGTCCGACGATTCGTCACCCGATTCGGCAGCGGTATCGGCCGGAGCAGCGGTGGTTTCGCCCGGGTCGGGGCCCTGCGCGATACGGACGGCGTCGCGGAGCGCCTGTCGCTGTTCCTCGCTCATCATGCCGAAGAAGGCGACGAGAGCGGCCGCGGGGTTGTCGCTCTGCGACCAGGCGTCGTTCATCAGAGCGGCCGCGTACGCGGCGCGGGTGGAGACCGCCTCATATCGATAGGCGCGGCCTTCGGCTTCGCGGCGCACCCAGCCCTTCTGATGGAGATTGTCCAGAACGGTCATCACGGTGGTGTATGCGATGGACCGTTCCTGCTGAAGGTCTTCCAGGACTTCTCGAACGGTCACCGGGCGGTTCCACTTCCACACCCGCGTCATGACCGCGTCTTCGAGTTCTCCCAATGGCCGAGGCACAACTCAACAGCATACTGAGACAAGTTGCACAAGGGGTACAAAAAGGGCGTACGACTCACAACATGGATGAGTCGTACGCCGATGGAGGCGTCGGCGCGGGGTGAGTCCGCTCGGCCCCGGGTTCCGGTGGGGCTCAGCCCTGGACGTCGTCCTTGGCGACCTGCCGGGTGCCCTCCGCGCGGGCGAGGGCGGCGTCGACCGCCGCGTCCTCCTTGGCCTTGTTGGCGCCGCCCTGGGACTTCACCATCGTCACGATCACGCCGATGAAGAACACGGCCATCACTACCGGGGGCACGAGCGCGGAGACGTAGTCCATGTGTCCAGAGTAGCCAGGGGCTGTCCGGTAGCTCCCGGTCGGGGGTGGGATCCGCCGGACCCGGTGGCGGGGCGTCCCGGACGGCGTGCGGGCAGGCTCAGCCCGCGGCGAGCCGCTGCTGCTCGCCGCCCCCGGGGTTCGCCGGTGGACCGGGCTTGCGCTTGGGCGGGAAGACCTCGCCAGGGGTCGGGATGGGGCGGCGACTGGGGCTCGGCGCCTTGGGCTGGGGCTGGGGCGAGGGAGCCGGCTTCTCGGCGGGCTGTGCCGGGCGGGCGGGCCGCGCGGGGCGGGCGGGCTGCCGGGCGGGCTTGTCCCCGGGGCGCTTGGCGGGCTCCTGTGCGGCGGTGCGCGTGTGCGTGCCGCGGGAGAGGCCTCCGGGGAGGGCGGTGAGTCGGGTGCGGGAGGCCGGGACGGTGGCGGCCGGGGTGGAGCCCGCGTGGCGGGGCTCGGCGCCCTGCTGCGCGGGGACGCCGCAGTGGTCCAGGCACCGGTCCAGGAGAGCGGCCGCGGTGGGGTTGCCGCGCAGGGCGCGCAGGGCGGCGAGGTCGTCCGTGGTGGGCCGGTGGCCCGCGCCCAGGGCGTCGTCCAGGAGCGCGAGGTAGCCCGTCGCGGTGCCGGGGAGCGCGGCACGGTAGCGGGCGAGGTCGGCCAGCAGGAAGGCCCTCAGCCGGGTGCCCTCGCGGGCGGTCTCGTCGACGGACCGGGCGAGCCGAAGGCAGTCCTGGACGTCCTGCGCGGTGGCGGAGGCTGGGTTGAGGGCGAGGGCGAGAGCTCGGCGGAGCACACGCAGCTCCTCCGTGCCGAACGCCATGGCGCCGCGGGATCCGTGGGGCGTGGGCATGTATCGACGATACGCGCTAATCAGACAAAAGCGGCAGCGCAAGGGTGCGTGGCGTGGGGACCACTCGGGTGGGTGCGGTACGCCTGCGGCGCGCTAGGGGGGTGGGGGGTGTTTGGAGTGGGTGGGTTGGTTGGGTGCGGGTGGGGGTGGGTGGGGGCTTGTCGCGCAGTTCCCCGCGCCCCTGAAAAACCGGGCAGTCCCCCGCGGTCCTGAAAACCAGCCCCGCCCGGCGAGACAAACGCCCCGCACCCCCGCCGCGCGCCACCCGCCGCCTCACATCCGCGACACGTTCCTCTCGTACACCAACCGCAACCCGATCAGCGTCAGCCACGGCTCGTGTTCGTCGATCACGGACGCCTCGCCGAGGACCATGGGCGCCAGCCCACCCGTGGCGATGACCGTGACGTCGTCGGGATCGTCCGCGAGCTCGCGGGCCATGCGGCCGACCACGCCGTCCACCTGCCCCGCGAAGCCGTAGACGATGCCGGCCTGCATGGCCTCGACCGTGTTCTTGCCGATCACCGCGCGCGGACGGGCCAGTTCGATCTTGCGGAGCTGCGCCCCGCGCACCCCCAGCGCCTCGACCGAGATCTCGATGCCCGGCGCGATCACCCCGCCCGCGTACTCACCGCGCGCCGACACCGCGTCGAACGTCGTCGCCGTACCGAAGTCGACCACGATCGCCGGCCCGCCGTAGAGCTCGACGGCGGCCACCGCGTTGATGATGCGGTCCGCGCCGACCTCCTTGGGGTTGTCCATGAGGATCGGTACGCCCGTCTTGATGCCGGGTTCGACCAGCACCGCGGGTACGTCGCCGTAGTACCGGCGCGTGACCTCCCGCAGCTCGTGCAGCACGGACGGCACCGTGGAGCAGATCGCGATCCCGTCGATGCCGTCGCCCAGCTCGTCCCCGAGGAGGGGGTGCATCCCCATGAGGCCCTGGAGGAGGACCGCCAGCTCGTCGGCGGTGCGGCGCGCGTCCGTGGAGATGCGCCAGTGTTCGACGATGTCCTCGCCGTCGAACAGACCGAGAACGGTGTGTGTGTTGCCTACGTCGATCGTCAGCAGCATGGCCCGTACCCGCTCCTACTCCGCCGCTCGCAGGTCCAGGCCGATGTCCAGGATGGGCGAGGAGTGCGTGAGGGCCCCGACCGCCAGGTAGTCGACGCCCGTGTCCGCGTACGCCTTCGCGTTCTCCAGCGTGAGGCGGCCCGACGCCTCCAGCATCGCGCGGCCGCCGACGATGGCCACCGCCTCCTCGCACTCGAGGGGCGTGAAGTTGTCCAGCAGGATCAGGTCAGCGCCCGCGTCGACGACCTCGCGCAGCTGGTGCAACGTGTCGACCTCGACCTCGATCGGCACGTCCGGGAACTCCTCCCGGACCGCCTTGAAGGCCTGCGCGACGCCGCCCGCGGCGACCACGTGGTTGTCCTTGACGAGGGCAGCGTCCGACAGCGACATGCGGTGGTTGACGCCGCCGCCGCAGCGCACCGCGAACTTCTCCAGCGCCCGCAGCCCCGGGGTGGTCTTCCTGGTGTCCCTGACCTTCGCCTTCGTGCCCTCCAAAGCGTCCGTCCACGCGCGCGTGGCCGTCGCGATGCCCGACAGGCGGCACAGCAGGTTGAGCGCGCTGCGCTCGGCCGTGAGGAGGTCGCGGGTGCGGGTCGTGACCGACAGGAGCTTCTGTCCCGCCTCCACCCGGTCGCCGTCGTCCACGTGGCGCTCGACCTCGAACTCGTCCGTGCACACCACCGAGACGACCGCCTCGGCGACCCTCAGGCCCGCCACGACGCCGGCCTCGCGCGCGGTGAAGTCGGCGGTGGCGCGGGCCTCCTCGGGGATGGTGGCGACGGTGGTGACGTCGACGCCGTTGTCGAGGTCCTCCTGGATCGCCACGTTGGCGATGTCCTCGACCTCAAGGGGGTCGAGCCCGGCGTCGGCGAGGAGCTCGGCGAGCGCGGGGTCGAGACCGCACTCCATGTAGGTCTCCAGCCCGTCCGCGTCGGGGTCCATGCCGCAGGCGCAGCCGTCGCCGCAGCCGCCGCTCTGGGCGAGGGGAAGGTCGTCGGGGGTACTCACTTGAACGTCACTGCTCCTGGGGAAGGCGCTCGGGCCGGTGCGTGGGGGTGGCCCCGGCTCGATCGGGGTCGAGCGGGGCGGGGGCGGTCGGGGGGAAGTCTGGGGTGTCCGTGGTGCGCAGGGCCAGTGCGCGGTCGGGATTCAGCCGTACGACGACGTGGCGGCGCCAGTGGGTGTCGTCCCGGTCGGCGTGGTCCTCGCGCCAGTGGCAGCCACGGGTCTCCTCGCGCAGCCGTGCGGCGGCGACCAGGACGCGGGCCACGCACAGCAGGTTGGTGGTCTCCCAGGTGTCGACGCCGGGCTCGGCCGTCTTGCCGTTCTCGTCGAGGGCGTCGCGGGCGTCGGTGTGCAGCTGGTCGAGGGCCGCGGCCGCGGCCGCCAGGGACGCCGCCGAGCGCAGGACGCCCGCGCCCTCCGTCATGATCCGCTGGATCGCGAACCGTGCCTCCGGCTCCAGCAGCGGGTGCTCGGGCTTCTCGCGGTACGGGACGGGCTGCGGCACGCGCGCGTGGAGGCCGTCGGCCGCCCGGCTCGCGGCGATGTCGGCGGCGATGCGCTCGGCGTAGACGAGGCCCTCCAGGAGGGAGTTCGAGGCGAGCCGGTTGGCGCCGTGGACGCCCGTGCAGGCGACCTCACCGCAGGCGTACAGGCCCGGTACGGTCGTCCGCCCCTGTGAGTCCGTGCGGACGCCCCCGGAGGCGTAGTGGGCGGCCGGGGCGACCGGGACGGGTTCGGTGACCGGGTCGATGCCGTGGGCGCGGCAGGCGGCGAGGATCGTCGGGAAGCGGTGCTCCCACATCTCGGCGCCGAAGTGCCGGGCGTCCAGGTACATGTGCTCGGCGCCCTGCTCCAGCATGCGGCGCGTGATGCCCTTGGCGACGATGTCCCGGGGGGCGAGTTCGGCCAGTTCGTGCTGCCCGACCATGAAGCGTGTGCCGTCCGCGTCGACCAGGTGGGCGCCCTCGCCCCGTACCGCCTCGGAGACGAGCGGCTGCTGGCCCTCCGCCTCGGAGCCGAGGAAGAGCACCGTGGGGTGGAACTGCACGAACTCCAGGTCGCTGACCTCGGCGCCCGCGCGCAGGGCGAGCGCCACGCCATCGCCCGTGGACACGGACGGGTTGGTGGTCGCCGAGTAGACCTGGCCCATGCCGCCGGTCGCGAGGACCACGGCGGGCGCGTGCACGGCGCCGACGCCGTCGTGCTGGCCCTCGCCCATGACGTGCAGGGTGACACCCGCGGTACGGCCGTCGGCGTCGGTCAACAGGTCCAGGACGAGCGCGTTCTCGATGGTGCGCAGTCCGCGCGCCCGTGTGCCTGGTGTGCTTGACGGCATTGCTTCGCTGACGGCCTCGACGAGCGCCCGGGAGATCTCCGCGCCTGTCGCGTCGCCGCCCGCGTGCGCGATGCGGCGGCGGTGGTGGCCGCCCTCGCGGGTCAGCTCCAGTTCTCCTTCGGAGGACTCGTCGAAGTGCGCCCCCGTCTCTATGAGGCGGCGGACGGCGTCGGGGCCCTCGGTGACGAGGAGGCGGACGGCGTCCTCGTCGCACAGGCCCGCGCCCGCGACCAGTGTGTCGTCCAGGTGCTGCTCGGGGGTGTCGCCCTCGCCGAGGGCCGCCGCTATGCCGCCCTGCGCCCAGCGGGTGGAGCCGTCGTCGAGGCGGGCCTTGGTGACGACGACGGTGTGCAGGCCGGCGGCCTCGCAGCGCAGGGCCGCGGTCAGGCCGGCGACCCCGGAGCCGACGACCACGACGTCCGCGGTGATGGCCCAGCCGGGAGCGGGGGCGTGCAGTCGTATGCCCGTGCTGGTCGTCCCTGTGGTGTTCGTGCCTGTGTCGGTCACGAGGCGGCTCCGAAGGTGAGGGGGAGATTGTCGATCAGCCGGGTCGTCCCGACCCGGGCGGCGACGGCGAGGACGGCTTCACCGGTGAAGCCGTCGGAGATCTCGGTGAAGTCGGAGGGGTCGACCAGGGCCAGGTAGTCGAGTTCCAGCGGCGGCTTCAGGCGTGCGGCGTCGTCGAGGACGAGGCGGGCGGCCGACCGGACGTCGGCGGGGCCGGACGTGGTGGCCGGGGCGGCCTTCGCGACGGCGTGCGCGTCGGCGGCGGCGCGGGACTCGCCGAGAGCGCTGAGGGCCTCCGCACGCGCGCGCGTGGCGGGCACCTCCCGGGCCCGCGCGCGCAGCGCCTCCTGGGCGGCGTGCCGGTCGCGCCCCGCGAACAGGGCCTGCGAGAGCGTGAGGGCCGTACGGCGCTCGGTGACGGACAGGTAGCGGTTGCGGCTGGACAGGGCCAGGCCGTCCTCCTCGCGGACGGTCGGCACGCCGACGATCTCCACGCCGAAGTTCAGGTCGCGCGCCATGCGGCGGATCAGGGCGAGCTGCTGGGCGTCCTTCTGCCCGTAGAGGGCCACGTCGGGCCGGGTGAGGTGCAGCAGCTTGGCGACGACGGTGAGCATGCCGTCGAAGTGCCCGGGCCGCGAGGCGCCCTCCAGGCGCTCCCCCATGGGGCCCGCGGAGATCCGCACCTGGGGCTCGCCGCCCGGGTACACCTCGTCCACGGAGGGGGCGAACACGGCGTCGGCGCCCGCCTGTTCGGCGATCTTGAGGTCGGCGTCGAGGGTGCGCGGGTAGCGGTCGAGGTCCTCGCCCTTGCCGAACTGCAGGGGGTTCACGAAGACGGTGACGACCACCTCGCCGTCCCGGCCGGCGATCTCGCGCGCGGTGCGGACCAGCGTGGCGTGGCCCTCGTGCAGCGCTCCCATGGTCATCACGACGGCACGGCGGCCCACGCGCGCGCGGGCGTGCAGTTCACCGGCGGTGCGCAGCAGGGTGGCGGTCATCGGGCGTCTCCGTTCCCGGTCGCGCTCGTCATCGGGCGTCCCCTTCGGTCCCGTCGGCGGTCCCGTTGGCGAGTACCCCGAGAAGGTCCTCCGCGAGTTCCGGCTTGAGCAGGCCGTGGGCGAGCGCGCGGTCGGCGGTCGCGCGCGCCATCGCCAGGTAGCCGGCGACGGCCTGGGGGGCGTGCTCGCGCAGCTCGGCGACGTGCGCGGCGACCGTGCCCGCGTCACCGCGCGCGACGGGGCCGGTGAGGGCCGCGTCGCCGGAGCGCAGGGCGTTGTCGAGGGCGGCGCCCAGCAGCGGTCCGAGCATGCGGTCGGGGGCCTCGACGCCCGCCGTGCGCAGCAGCTCCATCGACTGGGCGACCAGGGTCACCAGGTGGTTGGCACCCAGGGCGAGGGCCGCGTGGTACAGCGGCCGGGCGGACTCGGCGATCCACTCGGGCTCTCCGCCCATCTCGATCACCAGCGCCTCGGCGGCCAGCCGCAGCTCCTCGGGAGCGGTGACCCCGAAGGAGCATCCGGCGAGCCTCTGCACGTCAACAGGGGTGCCGGTGAACGTCATCGCCGGGTGCAGCGCCAGCGGGAGCGCCCCGGCCCGCAGCGCGGGGTCCAGCACGCTCGCGCCGTACCGCCCCGAGGTGTGCACGAGCAGCTGTCCCGGCCGGACGGCCCCGGTCTCGGCGAGCCCCTCCACGAGTCCCGGCAGGGCGTCGTCCGGCACGGTCAGCAGCACCAGCTCGGCGCGGTCCAGGACGTCGGCCGGGGGCACCAGCGGCACGTCGGGCAGCAGGGCCCCGGCCCGCCGTTTCGAGGCGTCGGAGACCCCGGAGACGGCCACCGGGCGATGTCCCGCGAGCTGCAGCGACGCCGCCAGCGCGGGCCCGACCCGGCCCGCTCCGACGACGCCCACGGTGAGCCGCGCGGGGCGGTCCTTGGGGTCTGGTTGCTGGAATGTCGTCACTCGCTGGTGGCCTTCCCGTTCCAGTCCGCTCTGGGTACCGGACGATTTCTCGTCATGTTAACGCGATTGGTTCGAGGGGCGTTCGGTTGTCCACAGGCTGTGGGTTTCCACACGCGGTGCGGGGGCGCAATGGGGGTGCCCCACGTGGAGGCGCGCGACATCATCCGAGGGTGAGCGAAGAGACGAACGAGACGGAGACCGAGCAGTCACCGGCGCTGAGGCGGTACGCGCGGCGGAAGGCCGCTCTTCGGGCGGCTGAGCGGGTGCTGGAGCGTCCGGCGTTCCTGGGGACGATCCGCGAGCGGCTGGCGCTGCTGCAGGAGGAGGCGCCGGGGCTGTACGACCTGGACGAGCCGTCGGACATCTACGGCAACGGGATCGTCGAGGCCCTGGAGGAGCGGGTCGCCGGGCTGCTCGGCAAGGAGGCCGCCGTCGTCTTCCCGACGGGCACGATGGCCCAGCAGGTCGCGCTGCGCGTGTGGGCGGCCCGCACCGGCGACCCTGCCGTGGCGCTGCACGCGCTGGCCCATCCCGAGGTGCACGAACGCAAGGCGTTCAGCGAGGTCAGCGGACTGCGCCCGGTGCGGGTGACGCGCGAGCCGCGGCTGCCGACCGCCGACGAAGTACGCGACTTCGAGGAACCCTTCGGCTCCCTGATGCTCGAACTGCCCCTTAGAGACGCCGGTTTCGTGCTGCCCACCTGGGAGGAACTCTCCGAGGTCGTGGCCGCCGCCCACGAGCGCGACGCGGTGGTGCACTTCGACGGGGCCCGGCTGTGGGAGACCACCGTCCACTTCGGCCGGCCCCTGGAGGAGATCGCGGGCCTCGCGGACAGCGTCTACGTGTCGCTCTACAAGTCGCTCGGCGGCTTCGGCGGCGCGGCGCTCGCGGGCCCCCAGTGGCTCGCCGACGAGGCGAAGGCGTGGCGGCACCGGTACGGCGGCCAGGTCTTCCAGCAGTTCCCGACCGTGCTGTCGGCGCTGGCCGGGCTGGAACGGGAGCTGCCCCGGCTGCCGGAGTACGTGACCCACGCGCGCGTGGTCGCCGCGGCGCTCCGCGAGGGGTTCGCCGCGGCCGGGGTGCCCTGGGCGCGCGTCCACCCGGAGCAGCCGCACACCCACGAGTTCCAGGTCTGGCTGCCGTACGACGCCGACGTCCTCTCCGAGGCCGCGATCCGGCAGGGCGAGCAGACGAGGACCCTCCTGTTCGCGGGCGTCTGGGATCCGGGCGGACCGGGGCTGTCGTACACCGAGGTCGCCGTGCGGGCGGACGGGCTGGAGTGGACCGCGGAGGACGTGAAGGAGGCGGTGGCGGAGTTCGTGGCCCGGCTGCGGGAGGTCACCGGGGAGGCGGGCGGCGCGTAGGGCGTGTCGCCCACAGGAGCCGCACCAGCGCGGACCGTACGCGCCGCCGAGCCGGGCGGCCCGCCACGACCGCGCGGAAGCGCCGCTGGTCGTGCAGTTCCCGCACGACCTCCCAGTCGTGGACACCCGGCGCCGGCGGGACGGGCTCGCCGCGGCGCTGGGCGCGGTAGATGTCGAGGATGTGCTGCTCGGTAATGCTCATGGCGTACCGCCTCTCGGGGCAGGGACGAGCCCCGAATCGCTCGTCTCGGGCACGGGCAGGGAGAGGGCTGGGGCTCGGGCTGGGGCTGGGGTTGGGGCTGGGTTGGCTGGGGGCAGGGACACGGGCAGGACCGGCCGGTCGGTGCCCGTGCGGCCACGGACCGGCCGGTACGGCGGCGGACCGGCCGGTACGGCGGCGGACCGGCCGGTACGGCGGCGGACCGGCGCCGCGCGGCACGGGTCGGTGCTCGGGCGGCAGCGGTTGCCGGTCGGGGTGCGGGCGGCCGGGCCGTCTGCCACGGTCGGGCTTTGGCCCGGCCCCCCGCGGTCGGGCTTCAGCCCGGCCCTTCACGGTCGAGCTTCCGACCCTGTCCGCCGCGGTCGAGCTTCAGCCCGGCCCCCTCACTGCCGACCTTCCGACCCTGTCCGCCGCGGTCGAGCTTCAGGCCCGGTCCGCCCAGGCTGCGCCGGTCCGCCGGTGCGCGTCGCGCCGATTGACGACCGTCGTCAATCGGCGGGGCGTTGTCAGTGGCGGGAGGCACCATGAGCGCATGGGTGTGAGCATCGACATCACAGGGCTGCCGGCCGAGCGGATCGTCTTCGAGGCGTCGCCGCTGGCCGAGCTGGCCACGGCGCTGCACGCGCTCGCCGAGCCGGGTCACCATCCCGGTATGCAGGGCTGGGTGACGGCCACCACGGCCGCGCTCAAACCGGATCTGGCCGACCGGCTGATCCAGGCGGACTTCCTGTGGCGGAACACGTTCTCGGACATCTTCATGCCGGTCGCCGCCCTGCCGGAGTGCGACGGCCACCCGGGGGCGACGCTCACCGAGGACCTGGACCTGCTGGACCGGCTGAGTGACGAGCAGTTCGTCGCGGCGGCCCTGGAGTTCAGCTGCAGCTCCCGGTACGCGGCCGGGCTGCCCTCACCCCTCGTCGACCGTGCCCGGCACGACGTCGTGCTGGACCTGGCGGCGAGCCGCGGCCCTCAGCAACTCGGCTTCACGCAGCGTCTGCTGGCCGACCCTCCGACCGTACGGGCGTGGGTGCGGCGCCTGTTGGAGGACTGCGACGAGGCGTTCTTCGCGGACACCTGGCGCCGGGTGCACGTCCACCTGGCCGCCGACGCCCGCCACAAGACCGAGATCCTGCGCCACAAGGGCCTTGAGGAGGCGCTCACGGCGGTCTCGGCCGCCCTCTCGCTGACCGAAGCCGCAGGAGGCGGGACCCGTATCGAGGCCGACAAGCTCTCCCACGGCACCACGACCGCCGTGGCCCCCGGGGTAAGTCCGGGCGTCACCTTCGTGCCGTCGCACCACACCTGGCCGCACCTGATGGTGCTGTACGCCCCGGCCTGGCGCCCCACCGTGCTCTACCCGGTCGCGGGCCCCGAGGCGGCGAGACCCGCCCCCGTGGAGGTGCTCAAGCTGCGCCTCGAAGCCCTCGCCCACCCGGTACGCCTGCGCCTGTGCCGGAACATCGCCAGGGCGCCGTACACCACCAGTGAGCTGGCGCACGCCAACGATCTGAGCGCGCCCGAGGTGTCCCGGCATCTCGCCGTCCTGAAGAAGGCGGGCCTGATCACCACGCGCCGCCGCGGCCGCTATGTGCTGCACCAGCTGGACGTCACGGTGGTGGCGCGGCTGGGAAGCGACTTCCTGGAGGGGATCCTCCGGTAGGCGGGGGCCTCCGGTAGGCGGGGGGCCTCCGGTAGTCGCCGGACGCCCGTATTCCCCGTGGCGGCTGAGCCGTGATGGCTCAGCCGTGCCCTCCGGCCCGCACCAGGCCCGTCTCGTACGCCAGGACCACCACCTGCACCCGGTCGCGCAGTTCCAGCTTGGTGAGGATGCGGCCGACGTGGGTCTTCACCGTGGCCTCGGACAGGACCAGGCGGGCCGCGATCTCGCCGTTCGACAGGCCCTGCGCCACGAGCACCATCACCTCCCGCTCGCGGTCGGTGAGCCGCTCCAGTTCCTTGCGCTGGGGCTGCTGGCCGGTGCCCGGCAGCATCGGTGCGAAGCGGTCGAGGAGGCGCCGGGTCGTGGAGGGGGCGACCACGGCGTCACCGCTGTGCACGGAGCGGATCGCGGTCAGCAGCTCGCCGGGGGGCACGTCCTTGAGCATGAAGCCGGAGGCGCCGGCCTTCAGCCCGGAGAAGGCGTACTCGTCGAGGTCGAAGGTGGTGAGGATCAGCACCTTCGGCGGGTTGGGGTCCGAGCAGATGCGGCGGGTCGCCTCCACGCCGTCCAGCTTCGGCATGCGGACGTCCATGAGGACCACGTCCACCTCGGTGGACCGCAGCACCTGGAGGGCCTCGACGCCGTCGCCCGCCTCGGCCACGACCTCCATGTCCGGCTGGGCGGCGAGCACCATCCGGAACCCGGTGCGCAGCAGCACCTGGTCGTCGACGAGCATCACGCGGATCGCCATCGGGGTCCTCTTCCGTTTCCGTCATGGGGGTCGTCAAGAAGTCTCGCAAACAGACGCGTACGCGTCTGTCCCACAAGGTCTCTTACAGGTGTCAAGGTCTCTTACAGGTGTCAATGAAGGACGTGAACAGTCGTCAGTGAGCTGGTTTGAGCGGCAGCAGCGCGCTGATCCGGAAGCCGCCGCCGGGGCGCGGTCCCGCGTCCAGGGTTCCGCCGACCATGCCCACGCGCTCGCGCATGCCGATCAGACCGTGCCCCTGGCCGTCGAGGCCGCCCTCCTCGTACAGCTCGTGCGGGGCGCCCTTGCCGTCGTCCTCGACGAGCAGACCGAGGCCGTCGTCGAAGTAGACCAGGCGCACGCTCGCGCCGGTGTTCGGGCCGCCGTGCTTGCGCGTGTTGGTGAGGGCCTCCTGGACGATGCGGTACGCGGTGAGCTCGACACCGCTGGGCAGGGGCCGCGGGGTGCCCTCCACCTTGAAGTCGACGGGGAGGCCGGAGGTGCGGCACTGCTCGATGAGCTCGTCCAGCTGTTCGACGTCGGGCTGCGGGACGTACTCGCCGCTCTCCTGGTGCTCGCCGGTGCGCAGCACGCCCAGCAGACGGCGCATCTCGGCGAGGGCCTGACGCCCGGTGGAGGAGATGGTCTCCAGGGCCTTCTTCGCCTGGTCGGGCGCGGCGTCGAGGACGTACGCGGCGCCGTCCGCCTGCACCACCATCACGGACACGTTGTGCGCGACCACGTCGTGCAGCTCGCGGGCGATGCGGGCGCGCTCGGCTGCGACGGCGACCTTGGACTGGGCCTCGCGCTCCTTCTCCAGGCGGGCGGCACGCTCCTCCAGCTGTGCGAAGTAGGCGCGGCGGGTGCGCAGGGAGTCACCGAGCACCCAGGCCAGGGCGAACGGCACGGTCATGACCACCGATATCGCGACCTCGCCCAGCGGGCCGGTGTTGGCCGCGGGCCAGCGCATCTGCGCCAGCGTGGCCGCGCTCAGACCGCCGACCAGGGCGAACCGGGAGGCCCAGCGGGCACCGTTCGCCGCGACCGTGTAGATGATCACCAGCATGGCGAAGTCGGCCGGGATCGTCTGCACATCGGTGATCAACTGTGCGAGACCGGTCACGGCGGCCAGCACCAGCATCTGCTCGGGGAGCCGGCGCCGCAGCGCGATCACCAGGCAGAGCAGGAACGTGATCGGGAGCCAGGCGTCCGGGAGGTCGGCACGCTTCGCCTCCTGGCTGACGGTTCCGGCCACGGCGGAGATCCCGAGCAGGAAGACGGCCCAGAAGCTGTCGACCCATGTCGGGTGCCTGCGGAGGAAGTCATAGAGGCGTTGCACGTAACCCAGCGTAAAGACGTGTGCTGTGTGCAGGAGTCAACCGGAGGGTCGATCCGCGACCGGCGCGCGTACTCCCCAAGGTGGAGGCTCCGTGGTCCACGCCCCCTAACCTGGCCCGGTGACTGGCAGGGTGACTGGTGCGGCGGGCGACGTGTGGCACGGGTGGCGCGCGGCGACGGAGGAGGCGTTGTACGGGCCGTCGGGCTTCTATCGGCGTCCTGAGGGCCCCGCCGGGCATTTCCGCACGTCGGTGCACGCGTCCTCGCTGTTCGCCGAGGCGGTGGCCCGGCTGCTGTGCCGGGTGGACGATGCGGTCGGGCGCCCTTCCGAGCTGGCCTTCGTGGACATGGCGGCGGGCCGGGGCGAGCTGGTGACGGGCGTCCTGAAGGCCCTCCCGCCCGAGGTGGCCTCCCGCACGCACGGGTACGCGGTCGAGCGCGCCGAGCGGCCAAGTGGTCTTGATCACCGGATCGAGTGGCTCCCCGAACCCCCGGGCGGCGTCACCGGGCTGCTGTTCGCCAACGAGTGGCTCGACAACGTGCCCCTGGACGTCGCCCAGGTGGACACCGACGGTGTACGACGCCTCGTGCTCGTACGGCGGGACGGAACCGAACGTCTCGGGGACCCGGTGAGGGGCGCGGACGCCGAGTGGCTCGACCGGTGGTGGCCACTGCCCGCCGAGGAGACGGCCGAAGAGACTGCCGAGGGGGCGGCCGCGAGCGCGGTCGAAGGAGCGGCCGCGAGCGCGGTCGAGGGGCTGCGGGCCGAGATCGGGCGCCCTCGGGACGCCGCCTGGGCGTCGGCCGTGGCGAGTGTCGGCCGGGGGCTCGCCGTCGCCGTCGACTACGCGCACACCGCCGGGGCACGGCCCCCGTACGGGACGCTCACCGGGTTCCGGGAGGGGCGGGAGACCGCCCCCGTGCCGGACGGCTCGTGCGACATCACCGCCCACGTGGCACTGGACGCGTGCGCCCTGCCGGGGGCCCGGCTGCTGACCCAGCGGAACGCCCTGCGCGCCCTCGGGGTCGCCGGAGGCCGTCCGCCGCTGTCCCTCGCGTCGACCGACCCGGCGGCGTACGTACGAGCTCTCGCGGGCGCGGGCGAGGCCGCCGAGCTCACGGCACCCGGCGGGCTCGGCGACTTCGGCTGGCTGCTGCAGCCGGTCGGCATCCCGGACGCGCTCGCTCTTTGACCTGCTTGTCGGACCTGCTTGTCGGGCCTTACTTGTCGATGTCCCCGACCACGAAGAACAGCGACCCCAGGATCGCCACCATGTCCGCCACCAGCGTCCCCGGCAGCAGCTCCACGAGCGCCTGGATGTTGTTGTACGAGGCCGAGCGCAGCTTCAGCCGGTACGGGGTCTTCTCGCCCTTGCTGACGAGGTAGTAGCCGTTGATGCCGAGGGGGTTCTCGGTCCAGGCGTAGGTGTGGCCCTCGGGCGCCTTCAGCACCTTCGGGAGGCGCTGGTTGATCGGGCCGGGCGGCAGCTCGGCGAGCCGGTCCAGGCAGGCGTCCGCGAGGTCCAGCGAGTTGTGCGCCTGCCCGAGGAGGCACTCGAAGCGGGCCAGGCAGTCGCCCTCCTCGCGCGTGACGACCCGGAGGGTGTCCTGGAGCTCCCCGTACGCCAGGTACGGCTCGTCGCGCCGCAGGTCGAAGTCCACCCCGGAGGCTCGGGCGATCGGCCCGCTCACCCCGTACGCGTGCACCGTCTCCGGCGTGAGGACGCCCACGTCGCGCGTACGGCCCCGGAAGATCTCGTTGCCGATCACCAGGTCGTCGAACACGTCCATGCGCGAGCGCACGTCGGCGATCACGGCACGCGCGCGGGAGGTCCAGCCTGCCGGGAGGTCCTCCTTGAGGCCTCCGACGCGGTTGAACATGTAGTGCATGCGGCCGCCGGAGATCTCCTCCATGACGTTCTGGAGCTCCTCGCGCTCCCGGAACGCGTAGAAGACGGGGGTGATGCCACCGAGCTCCAGCGGGTACGAACCCAGGAACATCAGGTGGTTCAGGACCCGGTTCAGTTCCGCGAGCAGCGTGCGCATCCACACCGCGCGCTCCGGCACCTCCATGCCGAGCATGCGCTCCACGGCGAGGACCACGCCCAGCTCGTTCGAGAAGGCGGAGAGCCAGTCGTGGCGGTTGGCGAGCATGATGATCTGGCGGTAGTCGCGTGCCTCGAAGAGCTTCTCGGCGCCGCGGTGCATGTAGCCGATCACCGGCTCGGCGTGCATGATGCGCTCACCGTCGAGCACAAGCCTGAGCCGCAGCACTCCGTGGGTGGACGGATGCTGCGGCCCGATGTTGAGCACCATGTCGGTGCTCTCGGCGGCGCCGCCGATACCGACCGTGGTCTCCGTCGTAGGAGTCATGGGGACAGTCTCTCGTACGTACGCTTGCGGAATGGAGACGGGGACGTTGGACGACGCGGGGGCGGGACAGGGCGGGGAGCACGAGCCGCCGGGCGGCGACCGGCCGGTGGCGCCGGACGGTGAGCCAGTGTGGACCGGGCTGCCGCCTGGGCTGCTGCGCATGCGGCGGCTGTTGCTGGTGGTGTGGCTGGGCCCGCTGACCATCGGCGTGGCCCTGCTGCTGGGTCTGCTCGCGGGGCCGGTCTGGGCGGCCCTCGCGCTGCTGCCGCTGGCCCTGCTGCTGTGGGGCTGGCCGATGCTGGGCCGCAACTGGCGTTCCTGGCGGTACGCCGAGCGCGCCGACGACCTGCTGATCAGCCGGGGTGTGCTGTGGCGTGAGGAGACCGTCGTGCCGTACGGGCGCATGCAGCTGGTGGAGGTGACGTCCGGGCCGGTCGAGCGGCACTTCGGGCTCGCGAGCGTGCAGCTCCACACGGCCGCGGCCGCCACGGACGCGCGTATCCCGGGTCTCGACCCGGCGGAGGCCGAGCGGCTGCGCGACCGGCTGACCGAGCTCGGCGAGGCACGATCGGCGGGGCTGTGAGCGCGCCCGGCATCGAGGAGCATGGCCAGGAGGTGGGCGAGGAGAACCCGGTGATCGAGCACCGGCTGCACCCGGTGACCCCGCTGCGGCGGGCCTGGGCGCCGGTCGCCGTGATCTTCGGGTGGGCCATGCACGACCCGGACGGCGCGCAGCGGCAGTTGTCCCGGCTGACCACGACCACGCTGCTGATCGCGCTCGCGGTGGTCGTCCCGGCCGCCGCCCTGTACGGCTTTCTGAGCTGGTGGTTCACACACTTCTCCGTCACCGGTACGGAACTGCGCATCCGTACCGGCCTGGTGTTCCGCCGCACCGCGCACATCCGCCTGGAACGCATCCAGGCCGTCGACGTCACCCAGCCGCTGCTGGCCCGGGTCGCGGGCGTCGCCAAGCTCAAACTCGACGTCATCGGGGCGGACAAGAAGGACGAACTGGCCTACCTGGGCGAGGCCCACGCCCGCGCCCTGCGGGCCGAACTCCTCGCCCGCGCGGCGGGTTTCGAGCCCGGGACCGCGCACGAGGTCGGCGAGGCCCCGGTACGGCAGCTGCTGCACGTCCCGGGCGGCGTGCTCGCGGTGTCGGTCGTCCTCAGCGGCGCCACCTGGACGACGCTGGTCGGCGCGGCCGTCGTTCCGCCGGTGCTGTGGATCGCCACCCACAGCGTGTGGACGGTCCTCGCGACCGCGCTGCCGCTGCTCGGCGCGGCGGGCGCGAGCAGCGTGGGGCGGTTCGTCGGGGAGTACGACTGGACGGTGGGCGAGTCGCCGGACGGGCTGCGGATCGACCACGGCCTCCTCGACCGGGCGCACGAGACGGTGCCGCCCGGTCGTGTGCAGACCGTACGGATCGTGGAGCCGCTGCTGTGGCGGCGCCGGGGCTGGGTGCGGGTGGAGCTGGACGTGGCGGGCTCGTCGAACTCGGTGCTGGTGCCGGTCGCTCCGCGGGCCGTGGCCGAGGGTGTGATCGAGCGGGTGCTGCCGGGGGTGACCGTGCCGCGGTCGCTGGACCGTCCGCCCCCGCGGGCCGGGTGGTGCATGCCGTTCTGGTGGCGCGGATACGGGCTCGCCGTCACCGACAGCGTGTTCGTGGCCCGGCACGGCCTGCTGCGGCGGAGCGTGTCGCTCGTCCCGCACGCGAAGGTGCAGAGCGTCCGGCTGGCGCAGGGGCCGTGGGAACGCCACAAGGGCCTGGCGGACGTGCATGTGGACACGGGCGCCAACAAGACGGTGACCGCCCGGCTCCGGGACGCGGACGAGGCGGCCCGGCTGCTGGCGGCCCAGGCGGACCGGTCCCGCACGGGGCGCAGGGAGGCGCTGCCGGACCGGTGGATGGCGTGACGCCTTCTTGACCCGGGTGGATCCGGGGAGGCCGCGCGCGGGGCTGGACTTGGCTTGATTTCGACGGTCCGGAGTGCGTATCCGGTGCCAGGGCGCCAGGAAGGGTGGGCGCCCGCGGTCTTGTTGTGGCTGGACGCGCAGTTCCCCGCGCCCTTTCAGGGCGCGGGGATGTGTGTGGGGCTGTCGGCGCTTCAGGAAGCCGCGCTGCGCAGTCCCTCCACGTCGATCTGCTCCGTCTCGTCGTGGGCCGTCAGGTCGATGACCTGGCCGATGCCGCGCGACTCCGCGTCGGCGGGCTTGAACTGCGCCTCGGACTCGGCCTTGTGCAGCGCGAGCGCCTCCTGGCCCACCACGTCCGCGAGGTCCTCGTTCTGTACGGCCGCGATGGCCGCCGCGCCCTTCTGCGTACCGAAGAAGTCGAACCCGCCCTCGATCGCCAGGCGCCGGCGAGGGGTCGCCGGTGCGACGGCCACGGCGGTCGGGACCGTGAAGTGACCGGAGAGCTGAGCGGCCAGCGCGGGCCGCTGAGCGGGGGCGTTCGCGGGGAGGCCGGACGCCGGGTCCGTGATGGCGGACTCGGGGGCCGCGGACTCGGTGACGTCGGCCTCGGCCTCGGCCTCGTTCTGGGTCTCGGCGGTCTCGGGCTCAGGCGCCTCGGTCTCCGTGACCACGGGCTCGTGGTCCTGGCCCTCGGCCGTCTCGGGCTGCGACTGTGCCTCCGGGTGGTCGTCCTCCTCGGCGGCGTCGGCGGCCGGAGCCGCCTCGGCCTCCGCGGCGCCGGACCGGGGCGAACCGCCCTCCGGAGAGCCGCCCTTCGCGGAGTCGTCCTTGCGTGACTCGTCCTTGCGCGACTCGCCCTTGGGCGCGCTGTCGGCCGCGGGCCGGGTCTTCTCGTCGTTCGCCGCCTTCGGGGACCCGGCCTGGACGAGCCGGTCCAGCGCCGAGTTGGCGCGCAGGAAGAGCGAGGTACCGGCCGCGGAGAAGGCTCCCGGAGCCGACGGCCGGGTCTCCGCGGCCTTGTCGTCGACAGCGCCGTCGGCACCGTCGGCGTCCTCGGCCGCCGCGCCGGACGCGACCAGGTCCTCGGCCGCCTTCTCGGCCGTGTCCTCGTCGGCACGCCGACCGCGCACGTCCTCGGAGGCGCTCCCACTGCCCGCCGTCAGCGCCTTCGCCGAAGCGGGCGCCGGTGACGCCGAGGCCTCTATGGCGAGCCTGCGACGGCCCTCCAGGGCGCTGGCCCGCTCCGTCTCCGCGGTGGCGTACCGCCGCAGCAGCGCGGCGTGCTCGTTGCGCAGGCCTGCCAGCTCGGTCCGCTTGGCGCGCAGCTTGTGCTCCAGCTTCTGGCGCAGCTCGCGCGACTCCTCGAGGTCGGTCTCCAGCTCGGCGACCTGCTCCTCGTGCCGCCACTCGTCGCTCGCCCGCGCGCGCGTGAGGTCGGCGACGCGTTTGCCCGCCTCCACGTCCCAGCGGCGCATGACCGCGGCGCCCACGGCGGCGGTCGCCGCGGCGACCGCCGCCGACACCCGGAGCACGGACGGCTCCGTGAACACCCAGGGCCCGAGGGCGCAGACGAGCGAGACGCCTGCGATCGCCGACGGAGGCAGAAGCCTGTGCAGGGGTGGTGAATGGCGGTGACGTCCACGTGGCATGGCCAGAAACTTACCGCGCGTAGGGGAACCTTGGTGACCCCTGAGGTAAAAACACAGCCACTCCGAAGCCTTACAATTCAGTAACCGCATTCGGCGCGGTGCGAGAACCGGGCATGACGCGATCACCCGCTGAGCGGCCGGGCTCGGTGAGCGGGCGCGTGAGCCGGGAATCCCCTGCTTCTGCGTCTTCCGTCGCGTTCGGGAATTCCCTACACGTCGCCGTGTATTCGCCCTTCCCCGCTCACCTGTCGGTGAGCCGCCCGCTGAGCCACTGCAACGTCGCCGGGATCTCCCGCCGCCATGTGTTGAAGTTGTGCCCGCCGCCGTCGAGGATGATCGACGATATCCGCGTCGGCTGCTTCGACTTCACGAGGTCGACGAAGTCGAGGGTGGCCTTGTAGTTGGCCTCGCCGTGCCGGCTGCTGCTGACGAGCAGTGAGGTGTTCGGGGCGGGCCGGTTCTTCAGGTACCACATCAGGTCCGCCTCGTTCCGCAGCTGTTTGTTCCCGTGGAAGAGATCACCCGTCGTGGGATCGAGCGGCGCCTTGTAGTACGGCGACAGACCCGCGCCGGCGGCGTAGACGTCCGGGTGGTGCACGGCCAGCTTCAGTGCGCAGTACCCGCCGGTGGAGTCGCCGACGATGCCCCAGCTCCCGGGTTTCCTGCCGACTCTGTAGTGGTGTCCCACGGCGTCGGGGAGGTCCTTGGCGAAGAACGACTCGGTCTGCGGGCCACCGGGCACGTCCACGCACTCGGTGTCGCGCGGCGGCGCCACGGTCGGCCGCATCATGACGAGGATCATCGGCTGGGCCTCGCCGTTCCTGGCCAGCCGGTGGGCCGTCTGCGGATAGTGCAGGCCCCGGATGAGCGCCTCGGCGGTGCCCGGGTAGCCGGTCAGGACGACGGTCGCGGGGAACGTACGGGTGCGGTACCGCGGCTGGAAGTACTCCGGCGGCAGATACACGTACGCCGGGGACGCGATGTGCGTCGTACGGCCCACGATCTCGATCTTCTGGATCTGGCCGGCGATCCCGGGACGTCTGCCGCCCGGCACGCTCACCTGCTGGGTGTTGAGCACCTGCAGCGGCCCGCCCGACCCGGGGCCGCCGTGGTCGACGACCACGCCCTGACCGCTCTCCTGGCCGAGGAGGTCCGCCCAACTGGCGTAGAAGCCGAAAGCCTGGTTCGCCGCCAGGGCGACGGAGGCGAAGACCGCCACCTGGGTGGCCAGCAGGATGCCGACGCGCCCGCTGACGGGACGCCAGCCGCGGCGGCCCAACCGCGGCCACCACCACACCGTGCCGACGAACAGAAGCACGGCGGACAGCACCGCCAGCACCAGCACCTTGTTGCTCGTGAGACCCATGGGGTTCTACCTGCCTGCGCTTTCCTGTGGGGGACGATCCGCCACCGCGTCCGTACGACGTCCCGTGTGAGAGCCGGCCCCGTCTGTCGGCGCTCCCTTCACGACGGCTTGCCACGGCCTTTTCCCGGCCTTTGAACCGGCTTTCCCGAAGGGTGGGAACCTGTCCCCTCGAGACACCGTCCTAGAGGGCGCAATGTCGCCGGATGCCGGAATGGCACCGGATTCAAGGTCTTCTCGCAGAACTACGGGATGCGATGTCTGTCAGGATAGATGGGGAAATGTCGGGCGAGGTTCCGAGTCGATCAACCTGGTTGCGGCGCGCGCTGAGTGGGCCGCGCCCCGAGGCCGCCCCCGCCCTGGTCGCCAGAGCCTGCGGCCTCGTGGGGCTCCTGGACATCGCGGCGGGAGTGTTCCCCCGCTTCCGCAACAGCCGCATGCACGCGATCGCCGAGGTGCTGCCCGGCGCGTTCGGCCCGTTCGCGGCCGCGCTGTCGCTCAGCGCGGGCGTCCTGCTGCTGCTCCTCGCGCACGGACTGCGGCGCCGCAAGCGCCGGGCGTGGCGGGCCGCCGTGGTGCTGCTCCCGGCGGGCGCGATCGCCCAGTTCACCTACCGCCACTCGCTCGTCGGCGTGCTCATCTCGCTGGCGCTGCTCGCTCCGCTACTGCGCCACCGCGACGAGTTCAAGGCCCTGCCGGACCCGCGCAGCCGTTGGTACGCGCTGGCCAACTTCGTGCTGATGGGCGCCGGTTCCATCTTCCTGGGCCTGGTCATCGTCAGCGTCCACAGCGCACACATCGTGGGCGACCCGAGCCTGTCCGACCGGCTCGAGCACGTGCTGTTCGGCCTGTTCGGTTTCGAGGGCCCGGTCGACTACACCGGCAACACGGACTGGACCGTGGGCTTCTCCCTCGGCGCGCTGGGCCTGTTGACCGCCATCACCACGATCTACCTGGCCTTCCGCCCAGAACACCCGGCGGCACACCTGACGGAGGACGACGAGGCACGGCTGCGCGCCCTGCTGGAGAGGCACGGGGGCCGCGACTCCCTCGGCCACTTCGCCCTCCGCCGCGACAAGGCGGTCGTCTTCTCCCCCAGCGGCAAGGCGGCGGTGACGTACCGGGTCGTGCACGGCGTGATGCTCGCCAGCGGCGACCCGATCGGCGACGTCGAGGCCTGGCCGGGCGCGATCGAACGCTTCATGGACGAGGCGAAGGCCCACTCCTGGACACCCGCCGTCATGGGCTGCTCCGAGACGGGCGCCGAGGTGTGGACCCGCGAGACCGGACTCGACGCCCTCGAACTGGGCGACGAGGCGGTGGTGGACGTCGCGGATTTCTCTCTCGCCGGGCGCGCGATGCGCAACGTACGCCAGATGGTGAAGCGCATCGAGCGAGCCGGCTACGAAACCCGGGTACGGCGAGTCCGTGACCTGGGCGAGGGCGAACTGGACCGGATCCGCCGAGCCTCCGAGGACTGGCGGGGCACCGACACCGAGCGCGGCTTCTCCATGGCCCTGGGCCGCATCGGGGACGCCTCCGACGGCGACTGTCTGATCGCCACGGCGCACAAGGCGGACGACGAACCCGGACCGTACGGCGACCTCAAGGCCGTGCTCCACTTCGTCCCCTGGGGACCTGACGGTGCGTCGCTGGACCTGATGCGCCGCGACCGCTCGGCCGACCCCGGCATGAACGAGCTGCTGATCGTGGCGGCCCTCCAGGCCGCTCCCCGCTTCGGCATCGAGCACGTCTCCCTGAACTTCGCGATGTTCCGCTCGGCGCTGGCGCGCGGCGAGAAGATCGGTGCGGGGCCGGTGCTGCGTGCCTGGCGAGGCCTGCTGGTGTTCCTGTCGCGCTGGTTCCAGATCGAGTCGCTGTACAAGTTCAACGCCAAGTTCCGCCCGCGCTGGGAGCCCCGGTTCGTCGTGTACGCCTCCTCGCGCGACCTGCCCCGCCTGGGTCTGGCCGCCATGCAGGCGGAGGGCTTCGTCAACCTGGCGCTGCCGCGTGTGCTGCGCCGCAGGTCGGCGGGTCCGCGTCCGTGCGCCCACCGCATGGCGGAGCACAAGGAGATGCAGACGGTCTGAGAGGACCCGAGGGGGAGCTGAGGGAGAAAACGTCGGAGGGGCTGGAAATCCAGCCCCTCCGGCGTTTTGAGAACGAGGCAGGACGAGGCCGTTCAGGCCGACTCAGAGTGTCCGGGAGGCAGCGCCTCACACCGCCCTGGCCGCGCCTCCCCCTCCGCCTCCGTTGGTGTCGTCGTCCTCCGGGAGCCTGCACACGCGCTCCAGGAAGATGGCGGCCGCTATCACCGCGATGCCCGCCACGACGGAGAAGCCGGCGTAGATGGCCTGGTCGCGGCGGGACGGGATCTCCAGGGACTCCAGGAGGAACACGCCCGTGCCGCCGTACATCCCGGAGACCAGGGCCGCGACCAGGGCGCTCGCGTGGCCGAAGACGACCGCTCGGGCCGCGACCAGTGGGTCGACGCCCCGCGCGCCCGGACGCCGCTCGCGCTGGGCCTTCAGACGGGCGCGCAGGGACAGCGCCGTGGCGAGGAGGACGACAGCGATCAGGGCGAGCACGATGGGCGCGGCCAGCGGGACGCGGGGAAGGGTGCCCACCGCGTTCCACAGCCGGGCTCCGGCCCAGGACAGCACCCCCGCCACCACGAACACCGCGGCCAGCGTCCTGATGCGCAGCTCTCTCACAATGCCCCTTCGACGAGCCAGTGGTCCCTGTGGGCCGGCGGACGATCCCGGCCCGGTAGACCTTAACGACTACTCGGGCAGCTGGAGTTCCAGGTCCGCGCGAGGGGCGACGCCCTCCCGCGTGACGTCGGCGAGGAGCTGGGCGACCGCGCCGCGGCCCGGCAGCTGGGCCTCGGGCTCCACGTCGTGCCAGGGCGCGAGGACGAACGCCCGCTCGTGCGCGCGGGGGTGGGGAAGGGTCAGCACCGGGTCGTCGGAGACCTCGTCGGCGTAGGAGACGATGTCCACGTCGATCGTGCGCGGGCCCCACCGCTCGCTGCGGACGCGGTGGAAGGCCTCCTCGACGGCGTGCGCCCGCTCCAGGAGCGAGGACGGCGGCAGCGTCGTCTTCAGGACCACGACCGCGTTGAAGTACGTGGGCTGGCTGCCCGGCGCGACGCCCCACGGCTCCGTCTCGTACACCGGGGAGACCGCCTTGATCCGTACGCCCGGGGTGTCCTCCAGGGCGTCGATGGCGCCCTGGATGGTCTCCAGGCGATTGCCCAGGTTCGAGCCGAGGGAGAGCACGGCCCGCTGGGGGTTGTGCAGGGTCGTGTCGGCGGCGTCCACCTTCTCGACGACCGAGGTGGGCACCGGCTGGACGGTCGGGTCGCTCTGACCCTCGGTGAAGAAGGCGGTCATACTCGGCTCCGGGTGATGGTGACGGTCACGTCGTCGAAGGGGACCGTGATCGGCGCCTGCGGTTTGTGGACGCAGACCTCGACCTCCTGGACCCCCTCGTGCTTCAGACACACCTGGGCGATGCGCTCGGCCAGCGTCTCGATGAGGTCGACGGGCTCGCCCTCCACGACGGCCACGACCTCCTCCGCCACGATGCCGTAGTGCACGGTCTTCGCCAGGTCGTCGTCGGCCGCGGCCGGTCGGGTGTCCAGGCCCAGCATCAGGTCCACGACGAAGGTCTGGCCCTCCTCGCGTTCCTTCTGGAACACACCGTGGTGCCCACGGGCCCTCAGGCCGCGCAGCGCGACACGATCCACGCGAATCACTCCTGCAGTCGTCGGTCCCGGCCGGTGTCGTACCGCGTACGGACGGCTCCGGCCACCCCTCGAATCTACCTGCGGGCACTGACAGCGTTCGGCCCCGGGAAGCCGGGATCCGCACCCGACGGGCACAGTTCACCGCGCGTTTCCCCGGGTGGAGACGGCGGCTCACAGGCCGGAAGCCGCGCCTACCCAGGGTTCCGTTGCTCGAATCACTCCACAGCCCTCGAGGAGGCGTCTACCCACTCAAGCGGATGTGTCCTCGTCGTCGTCACTGTCGGATTCGGTCAGCACGGGGGAGGCGTGGTGCGACCACAGCTTCCAGCCGTCCGCGGTGCGCCGGAACACGTTCGTGGCGACGACCAGCTGACCCACGAGCGGGCCCAGCTCGCCGCCGCCCTCGGGGGCCGGGCCGCCGCTGAGGATGTTCTCGGTGCAGGTCACCAGGGCCGTGTCGCCGGTGACGGACACATGGACGTCGGTGAGGAAGAACTGGATGTACTCGGTGTTCGCCATGATGAGCGCGTAGGACCTGAGCACCTCGCCGCGGCCGGTGAGGACCGGCCAGCCGGGGTGGACGCAGGAGATCACGCCGGTGTCCGCCGGGTCGTGGTACGACTCGTCGACGCCCAGGTCCGCGGGGGTCAGCCAGAGGGAGGAGACCTCCTCGAAGTCGCCGCGCTCCAGGGCCTCGTAGAAAGCCGTGTTGGCGAGTTCGACCTGCTCTACGTCGGTGTGGGGGGCGCTCACAGCTCCCGGGCTCCTTCGACGGCCCTGGCCACGCGGACGGCGTCGGCGGTGGCCCGCACCTCGTGGACGCGGACCGCCCAGGCACCCTGGTGGGCGGCCAGCGCGGAGACGGCGGCGGTCGCGGCGTCGCGTTCGCGAGCCGGCGGCGGGGCGCCCTCGGGGCCGGCGAGGACGCGGCCGAGAAACCTCTTGCGGGAGGCGGCGACGAGCAGGGGATGGCCGAGGCCGAGCAGACGGTCGAGGCCGGCGAGGAGGGCGAGGTCGTGGTCGGCGTCCTTGGAGAATCCGAGACCGGGGTCGACGATGATCCGGTCGGGGACGATACCCCCGTCCAGAACGGCCTCCACACGCACGCGCAACTCGTCGAGGACTTCGCGGACCACGTTCTCGTACACGCCCTTGACGTTGCCGCCCTCCAGGAAGCCGCGCCAGTGCATGACCACGAAGGGGGCGCCCGCGTCGGCGACGGCCGGAATCATCGCGGGGTCGGCGAGGCCGCCGCTGACGTCGTTGACGAGTGCGGCGCCCGCCGCGAGGGCCTTCTCGGCGACGGTGGCGCGCATGGTGTCGACGGAGACGACGACGCCTTCGGACGCCAGGCCGCGGACGACGGGGACGACGCGTCTGAGTTCCTCCGCCTCGTCCACGCGCGTGGCGCCCGGGCGGGTGGACTCGCCGCCGACGTCCACGAGGTCCGCGCCCTCGTCGACGAGGTGGAGGCCGTGCTTGACCGCGGCGGTGGTGTCGAACCAGCGGCCGCCGTCGGAGAACGAGTCCGGAGTGACGTTGACGACGCCCATGACCGCGCAACGGTCCCATGCGGGCAGGCCTGCCACGTGGTCGCGGCCGCTCTTCAAGTTCATGCGTCCAGCCTAGGCCTCCGGTGTGGTGCCGGGGTGCTGCGCGGAGTGCCCCGGGGGGTGTCTCCCAGCCGCCCGATCCGGCCCTGCCGGAACCGGGTCAGCGCGCCAGTATCAGGCTCATTGCCTCGGCACGGGTCGTCGCGTCACGAAGCTGGCCGCGCACGGCCGACGTCGTGGTCTTGGCGCCCGGCTTCCGGATGCCGCGCACCGACATGCACATGTGCTCGGCCTCGATGACCACGATGGCGCCGCGCGCCTCCAGGATCCGCATGAGGGAGTCGGCGATCTGTGTGGTGAGTCGTTCCTGTACCTGCAGGCGACGGGCAAACACCTCGACCAGCCGCGCAAGCTTGGAGAGACCCGTGATCTTGCCATTTTCGGATGGAATGTACCCAATGTGGGCTACACCATGGAATGGCAGCAGGTGATGTTCGCACAAAGATACGATTTCGATGTCCTTGACCAGGACCATCTCGTCGTGACCGATATCGAACGTAGTCGTCAGGACGTCCTCGGGCTCCTGCGTATGCCCCGCCAGGAGTTCCCGGTAAGCCCGGGCCACCCGCCCCGGAGTCTCCCGCAGCCCCTCCCGGTCCGGGTCCTCTCCGACCGCGATCAGCAGCTCGCGTACGGCGTTCTCGGCGCGCTTCTCGTCGAACTCGCCGATCGTGCCTTCACCGTCCAGCGTCACGGGGTCGGTCATCTGGTGCCTCGTTTTCCTGTGGCTCCGACGCGTACGGGATCACGCGTCACATGTACGGGCATACGAAACTGCCGCGCCCCCCAGGCTAGAACCTGGGGGGCACGGCAATCATTCCGGGCCTGGTCGGCCGAAAACCGTCGGGTGCTGGATCAGCTTTCCGGGCGGTCCTCCGGGGCGGCCTCCTTGGCGGGGACGGACTCCGCGGTGCCGGTGATCGCCGGCGTCGCGCCGTTCACCCCGTTCGTCAGTGCGAGCTCCTTCGGGGAGAGCACCGGCGGGCGGGTGGACGGGGTCCGGCGGGAGGAGCCGGTCCACGCCGGGCGCGGCGGGCGCTTGACGATGGGGGCGAAGACCTCGGCGATCTCCTCCTTGCCCAGCGTCTCCCGCTCCAGCAGCGCGAGGACCAGGTTGTCGAGAACGTCGCGGTTCTCGACGAGGATCTCCCAGGCCTCGTTGTGCGCGGTCTCGATGAGCTTCTTGACCTCTTCGTCGACGAGCGCGGCGACCTCTTCCGAGTAGTCGCGCTGGTGAGCCATCTCACGTCCGAGGAACGGCTCGGTGTTGTCGCCGCCGAACTTGATCGCGCCGAGACGCTCGGTCATGCCGTACTGCGTGACCATCGCGCGGGCCGTGGTCGTGGCCTTCTCGATGTCGTTCGCGGCACCCGTCGTCGGGTCGTGGAAGACCAGTTCCTCGGCCGCGCGGCCGCCCAGCATGTAGGCCAGCTGGTCCAGCATCTCGTTGCGGGTGGTCGAGTACTTGTCCTCGTCCGGGAGCACCATCGTGTAGCCGAGGGCACGGCCTCTCGACAGGATCGTGATCTTGTGGACCGGATCGGAGTTCGGTGAGGCCGCCGCGACCAGGGCGTGTCCGCCCTCGTGGTACGCGGTGATCTTCTTCTCCTTGTCCGACATGATCCGGGTCCGCTTCTGCGGGCCCGCCACGACGCGGTCGATGGCCTCGTCCAGCATCTGGTTGTCGATCAGCTTCCTGTCGCTGCGGGCCGTCAGGAGCGCGGCCTCGTTCAGGACGTTGGACAGATCGGCACCCGTGAAGCCGGGCGTGCGGCGGGCGACCGCCGACAGGTCGACGTCCGGGGCGACCGGCTTGCCCTTCTGGTGGACCTTGAGGATCTCCAGACGGCCCTGCATGTCCGGGCGGTCGACCGCGATCTGACGGTCGAAGCGGCCGGGGCGCAGGAGAGCCGGGTCGAGGATGTCGGGCCGGTTGGTGGCGGCGATCAGGATGACGCCGCCCTTCACGTCGAAGCCGTCCATCTCGACGAGCAGCTGGTTCAGGGTCTGCTCGCGCTCGTCGTGACCGCCGCCGAGGCCGGCGCCGCGGTGGCGGCCGACCGCGTCGATCTCGTCGACGAAGACGATCGCCGGGGCGTTCGCCTTGGCCTGCTCGAAGAGGTCGCGGACACGGGAGGCACCGACACCGACGAACATCTCGACGAAGTCGGAACCGGAGATCGAGTAGAAGGGGACGCCCGCCTCGCCCGCGACGGCGCGCGCGAGCAGCGTCTTACCCGTACCGGGCGGGCCGTAGAGCAGCACGCCCTTGGGGATCTTCGCCCCGACCGCCTGGAACTTGGCGGGCTCCTGGAGGAACTCCTTGATCTCCTGGAGCTCCTCGACCGCCTCGTCCGAGCCCGCGACGTCCGAGAACGTCGTCTTGGGCGTGTCCTTGGTGATGAGCTTGGCCTTGGACTTCCCGAAGTTCATCACTCGGGAGCCGCCGCCCTGCATCTGGTTCATCAGGAACAGGAAGACGACCACGATGAGGACGAACGGGAGCAGCGACAGCAGGATCCCGACGAACGGGTTCTGCTTGGACGGCGAAACGGTGTAGCCGTCATCGATCTGCTTGTTCTGGTACTTGTCCTGCAGCGTGGTGGCCAGGCTCACGCCCTGGTCGCCGATGTAGCTCGCCTGGATCTTCGAGCTGCCCTCGACCTTCTCACCACTCTTGAGCTCGACCTTGATGATCTGCTCGTCGCCGGTGGTGAGCTTGGCCGACTTGACCTTGTCCTGGTTGATCGCCTGGACGACCTGGCCGGTGTCCACCGTCTTGTAGCCGCCGGACGAGCCGACGACCTGCATCAACACGACCACGGCAAGGACGGCCAGCACGATCCACATGACCGGCCCACGGAAGTATCGCTTCACGTCCATCCATACGGAGCGGTGCCGCCCCGTCCCTCCTGCCATAGTGAGTTTGATAAAGACTGTTCTTCGGACGGTACCCCAGCATTGCCACCCGACGCCGCGTGGGCGGCTGACAATCCCGTCTCTGCATGCTCCAACGGCGCGAGAGCCGCTGGGGTTCCCGAGCGTTCCACACCGGCCTGCCGCCCTCGTGACGAGGGCGTTTCAGCCGCCGTAAACGTGAGGCGCGAGCGTACCGACGAACGGGAGATTGCGGTACTTCTCCGCGTAGTCGAGGCCGTATCCCACGACAAACTCGTTGGGAATGTCGAATCCGACCCACTCCACGTCGATCGCCACCTTGGCCGCCTCCGGCTTGCGCAGCAGGGTGCACACCTTCAGGGAGGCGGGCTCGCGGGATCCGAGGTTGGAGATGAGCCAGGAGAGGGTCAGGCCGGAGTCGATGATGTCCTCGACGATGAGGACGTGCCGGCCCTTGATGTCGGTGTCGAGGTCCTTGAGGATCCGCACCACGCCGGAGGACTGGGTGCCCGCGCCGTACGAGGACACGGCCATCCAGTCCATGGTGAGGGGGGTGGACAGCGCCCGGGCGAGGTCCGCCATGACCATCACGGCGCCCTTGAGGACGCCGACGATCAGCAGGTCCTTGCCCGCGTACTCCGCGTCGATCTTCGCGGCCAGCTCGGCCAGCTTCGCGTCGATCTCTTCCTTGGTGATGAGCACCTGCTGGAGGTCGGCACCCATGTCTTTCGCGTCCACCCGCATCACTTTCGGTCGTCCCACCGGCTGAACGGCCCCTCCCCGAAGGGGGAACCAGACACCTCCTGAGCGGAGTGTGTTTTTCAGCCTTGCCGAATCACCAGTCTGCCACCCTGCCGCCGGGCGACGACTCTGCCCGGGAGATTGATGGCTCCCTGGCCGCGCCAGCCGGTGATCAGCCGGTCGATCTCCTCGATGTGACGGGCGAACAGCGAGCCGGCCGGGGACCCGGCCTCGATGGCGGCGCGGCGCAGGACGCGGCGGCGGACGGCGACGGGCAGGGCGTAGAGCTTTGCGCACTCCAGGAGGCCCGACGCGTCGCGTACGGACGCCTCGGCCTGGCGGGCCCAGGCGTCGAGGGCGTCGGCGTCGTCACGCGACAGCCGCGCGGTGCGGGCGAGTGCTTCCACGACGCCCTTGCCGAGCGCCTTCTCCAGGGCGGGCAGGCCCTCGTGGCGCAGGCGGGAGCGGGTGTAGGCGGGGTCGGCGTTGTGGGGGTCGTCCCAGACGGGCAGGGACTGGACCATGCAGGCCTTGCGGGCGGTCTGCCGGTCGATCTGGAGGAAGGGGCGGCGGTAGCGGCCGCCGGCCCCCGAGACCGCGGCCATTCCGGACAGGGAGCGGGTGCCGGAGCCGCGGGCGAGGCCGAGCAGAACCGTCTCGGCCTGGTCGTCGCGGGTGTGGCCGAGCAGGACGGCGGCGGCGCCGTGGCGTTCGGCGGCGGCGTCCAGGGCCGTGTAGCGGGCGTCACGGGCGGCGGCTTCGGGGCCGCCGTCGCGGCCGACCGTCACGGCGACGGACTCGACCGGGTCCAGGCCGAGTTCACGCAGGCGCAGGGCGACCTCGGCGGCGCGCAGGTCGGATCCGGGCTGCAGGGCGTGGTCGACGGTGACGCCGCCGGCGCGGACGCCGAGTCTGGGGGCCTCGAAGGCGAGGGCGGACGCGAGCGCCATGGAGTCGGCGCCGCCGGAGCAGGCGACGAGCACGAGCGGCGGGGACGCGGGGACGTCCCGGCCCGAACGCGGTCGCGCGACTCTGGCGACGGAAGCAGCGGGGGCTTCGGGAGCACCGGGGGCTTCGCCAGGCACGACGTCAGCAGGCATGACGTCGGGACGCACGGCGTGAGGGTGTGCCGGTGCGTCGGTTCCGACAGCGGGCCCGCCGGCGCGGAGGGCGGGTACGGCGCGGGCGGTGTCGGTGTGGTGTTCGGTGAGGAGATCGTGGAGTACGCGGCGGACCGCCAGGCGTATCGCCGCGACCGCAGGATGGGGACCCATGTCCGGTGCCCTTCATGAAGTTGTCGGGGGGTGAGCCCGAAGTCCGGTCACTCAGAGTGTGTAGATGGTGACAGAAACGGGCCGTTCCCCGAGCATTGCACGCCTGCGCATCGCTCACGCTCCCTCGGACGGGTGATTGCGAGGGCGTTTGCCTGCCGTCGGCAGGATCCGTGTCACGCCTTCCCCACTGGCCTCACGCTTCCGACTTCCGGTGCACCCGCGCGACCCAGTCCGCCGGTTTGGCGATCTCCGCCTTGGTCGGCAGGGTGTTCGGCGAGGTCCACACGCGGTTGAAGCCCTCCATGCCGACCTGTTCGACGACGGACCGGACGAACCGTTCGCCGTCCTTGTACTGCCTGAGCTTGGCGTCCAGGCCCAGCAGCTTGCGCAGGGCGAGGTCCAGGCGCGAGGCCCCGCGGGCGCGGCGCTGCTGGAACTTCTCGCGGATCTCACCCACGGACGGCACGACGTCCGGGCCCACTCCGTCCATCACGAAGTCGGCGTGGCCCTCCAGGAGGGACATGACCGCGGTGAGGCGGCCGAGGATCTCGCGCTGCGCGGGCGTCTGGACGAGTTCCACGAGGGACCGCGACTCGTCGCCCTCCTCGCCCTCGGGGCGCCCGCCGGCGAGCGACTGGGCGGCCTCCCGGATGCGCTCCAGGACGGTCATGGGGTCGACCTCGGTCTCCCCCAGGAAGGACTGGATCTCGCCCTCCAGGTGGTCACGCAACCAGGGCACCGCGGTGAACTGGGTGCGGTGCGTCTCCTCGTGCAGGCACACCCAGAGACGGAAGTCGTGGGGCTCCACGTCGAGTTCCCGCTCCACGTGGACGATGTTCGGCGCGACCAGGAGCAGCCGGCCGCCGCCGTTCTCCCCTGCCGGGAGTTCACGGGTAGAGGGGGCGAAGGTCTCGTACTGGCCGAGGACACGGGAGGCGAGGAACGACAGCAGCATGCCGAGCTCCACGCCGGTGACCTTGCCGCCGACGGCGCCGAGCACCGCGCCGCCGGGGGTGCCGCTGCGACGTTCCTGCATCTTGTCCAGCAGCGGTTTGAGGAGTTCCCGGAACCCGGCGACGTTCGCCCGGACCCAGCCCGGGCGGTCGACGACGAGGACGGGGGTGTCGTGGGCCCCCTCGGTGCCCATACGGGTGAAGCCCCGGACGTGTTCCTCCGAGGACTTGGCGTGTCGGCGCAGCTCCGCGACGACGGCCCTGGCCTCGTCGCGACTCACCTCGGGGCCCGGCCGTACGAGCCGGGTCGCGGTCGCCACCGCGAGATTCCAGTCGACCATCTCGGCACCACCGATGCGCGTCATGAATCAACCGTACGGGAGCGCTGCCGCTGGGGGCAGGCCGTGGGAGGTGGGTGGGGGGACTGCGGTTTGGCCGAGTGCGGGTTGTCGGTGGCTGGTCGCGCCCACGCGGCGGAGCCGCGCAATGTCACAGCCCCGCGCCCCTAGGGGGTGGGTGGTTCCGCCGTCCAAGAGGTGCCGGTTGTGTGTGGGTGGTCGCGCAGTTCCCCGCGCCCCTGACAACCGTTACCGGCACCCGCACGTCGCCAGTGCCGAGGCCGTGGTGTCCAGGGCCCTCTGGGCGCCCGTGGGGTCCGATGTCTCGCTGGCCATGAAGGCGAACGCCAGGAGGCGGCCGTCGGTGTCGACCACTGTGCCCGCGAGGGTGTTCACGCCGGTCAGGGTGCCTGTCTTGGCTCGTACGACGCCCGTGCCGGGTACGTCGTCGGCGTAGCGGGTGCGAAGTGTGCCCGTGAAGCCGGCCACGGGCAGGCCCGTGACGATCGAGCGGAGTTCGGGATGGGACGGGGAGGCCGCGTCGGCCAGGAGGGCGGTGAGGAGGTGGGCGGTCAGGCGGTCGTCGCGGTTCAGGCCGCTGCCGTCGGCGAAGCGGGTGCCGTCCAGAGGGAGGCCGAGTTTGTCCAGTGCCGCGCGGATCGCCGTTTCGGCGCCCTCGAAGCTCGCCGGCTCGCCCGCGGCGAGTGCCGTCTGGCGGGCGAGGGCCTCGGCGATGTCGTTGTCGCTGTTGGTCAACATGCGTTCGACCAGGGTGGACAGAGGCGGGGACTCGACCGTGGAGAGTGAGCCGGCCTTGTCGGAGGCCTTCACGGGGGCGGCCGAGGTCGTGCTGATGCCCTGGTCCGCCAGCAGTTCCGCGAACGCCTTCGCCGCGTCCGCCGCCGGATCCGCGCCGCGGTCCGCCGGGCCGCTGGAGGAGTCGTCGAGGCGGCCCTCGTCGACCATCAGGGCGCTGACGGGCGCGAGGTTGGAGTTCACCCCGATGGGGTGCAGGGCGGGTCCGCTGTAGAGCGAGGTGTCGTACGCGACCGCCACCTGGTGCACGTCGCGCTTCTTCAGGGCGGCGGCCGTCTCGGCGGCGAGGGTGCGCAGCGACGCGTAGCCGCCCGCGTCCTCGTGGGCGGTCAGGGTCGGGTCGCCGCCGCCGACCAGGACGACTTCCCTGGAGTCGGGCTGGAGGAGGGTCCGCGTCTGGATGCGGTGGTCGGGGCCCGCCGCCGAGAGCGCCGCGGCGGCCGTGGCGATCTTCGTGGTGGAGGCGGGGGTGAGTGCCTCGTCCGCGCCCAGGCCGAACAGCGTCCTGCCGGTGGTGACGTCGACGACCGCGGCCGTACGGCCGGAGCCCAGCGCGGGGGCGCGCAGGAGGGGAGCGAGGACGTCGTCGAGCGCCCGCTCCGTGGGCGCGGGCACCGAGTCGCCGAGCCCCGTCAGTACCGAGACCGCGCTCGGTGCCGGCTTGGGCGCCCCCTGGGCCGTACCGGAGGACGTGCCGGAAGCGCCTCCGTGATCTGCGCCACCCTCCCGATCGTGCGATGCCGCCCAGTCCTGCTCGGCCGTACGCTGACCCGAGGAGTCCCAGGGACCGGCCGTGACCACCGCCCCGGCCGACACGGCCAGGCCGAGCGCGGCGGCACCGGCGGTGAGCTGGAGGGTCGTGAGCTTCATGGAGCGCGTCGCGGCGGCGCGGGTGGCGTGCACGACGGCTCGCGTTCCGCGCACGACGTGCGGTTTCGCGGCGCGCGCGAGCCGCACCGCATGCGGCCGCCCGGTTCGCCAGCCCCTCGGCTCCGGCACTACCACCAGCCCCTTTCGCGATCACACACCTGCGTGAGGGACACTTAACCACCAGAACTATGTGTTGATCATGGAGGAGCCACCGGTGGAGTTCGACGTCACGATCGAGATTCCGAAGGGTTCACGGAACAAGTACGAGGTGGACCACGAGACCGGTCGGATCCGCCTGGACCGTCGGCTCTTCACCTCGACCAGCTACCCGGCCGACTACGGCTTCGTCGAGAACACGCTCGGCGAGGACGGTGACCCGCTGGACGCGCTGGTCATCCTGGAGGAGCCGACCTTCCCCGGCTGCCTCATCAAGTGCCGCGCGATCGGCATGTTCCGGATGACCGACGAGGCCGGCGGCGACGACAAGCTGCTGTGCGTCCCGGCGTCCGACCCGCGTGTGGAGCACCTGCGTGACATCCACCACGTGTCGGAGTTCGACCGCCTGGAGGTCCAGCACTTCTTCGAGGTCTACAAGGACCTGGAGCCCGGCAAGTCCGTCGAGGGCGCCAACTGGGTGGGCCGCACGGAGGCCGAGGTGGAGATCGAGCGGTCGTACAAGCGCTTCAAGGAGCAGGGCGGGCACTGACGCCCCGGAATTCTTCCGAGCGGGCCGCCCGACCCCGACGGGGAGCGGGCGGCCCGCTCGTGTGCCGGTGTTCGGTCGGCCGTGCCGGCGTTCGGGCTTGTACCGGCGTTCGGGCGTGTGCCGGTGTTCGGCCGGTATGTGTGTGCGCGGGCCGTATACCGGTACGCATACTGGGGCCGGTGGGTCACCACCGGAGACTGAGCACCACGGGGCAGGCGGGACGGCCGGTACTCAGGAGGGAGGCGTCCGCGGGAGCGGCGCCGGAGAAGGCGTGAGAAGGGGGCGCGAGGGTGACGTTCGTGGAAGACCGTAAGCCGCGGTCGGACGCGGCACGTAGTGGGTTCGGGCGGCCGGTGGGCGACGCGTTGGTCGACGGTGAGTCGCAGATCACGTCAGAGTTCGCCATCCCGGTGGGACTGGACGTGGCTCCCGTGGCCGAGCCCGAGACTCACACGACCTCGGAGTTCGCCGTCCCCGACGGGCTGGCGCCTCCACAGCCCGCGGCCCCCGAGCCCGAGGGGTCGGCGTTCAGCCCGCCGAGCACCTACAGCTCCGGGCATGCCCCGGTCGCCTTCACCCCGCCGTCCGGGGTCCCCGTGATCCGGCTGACCAAGGAGCTGCCCTGGCAGGACCGGATGCGCACGATGCTGCGCATGCCGGTGGCCGAGCGGCCGGCGCTCGAACCCGTGCACAAGGAGGACGAGTCGGGGCCCGCCATCCCGCGCGTGCTCGACCTGACCCTCCGCATCGGGGAGCTGCTGCTCGCGGGCGGTGAGGGCGCGGAGGACGTGGAGGCGGCGATGTTCGCCGTGTGCCGGTCGTACGGCCTCGACCGGTGCGAGCCGAACGTCACGTTCACGCTGCTGTCCATCTCGTACCAGCCGTCCCTGGTGGACGACCCGGTCACCGCGTCACGGACCGTGCGCCGCCGGGCCACCGACTACACGCGTCTCGCGGCCGTCTACCGGCTGGTGGACGACCTGAGCGACCCGGAGACCGCGTTCTCGCTGGAGGAGGCCTACCGGCGGCTCGCGGAGATCCGGCGCAACCGGCACCCGTACCCCGGCTGGGTGCTGACCGGCGCCAGCGGGCTGCTCGCGGGCGCGGCCTCGATCCTGGTCGGCGGTGACCTGATCGTGTTCGTCGCGGCGGCGCTGGGCGCGATGCTCGGCGACCGGCTGGCGTGGCTGTGCGCGGGGCGTGGGCTGCCGGAGTTCTACCAGTTCACGGTGGCCGCGATGCCGCCCGCCGCGATCGGCATCGCGCTCACGCTCGTCGGCGTGGACGTGAACGCGTCCGCGGTGATCACCGGTGGGCTGTTCGCGCTGCTGCCCGGGCGGGCCCTGGTGGCGGGTGTCCAGGACGGGCTGACCGGCTTCTACATCACCGCGGCCGCGCGGCTGCTGGAAGTCATGTACCTGTACGTCGGCATCGTCGTCGGCGTGCTGCTCGCGCTCTATTTCGGCGTGCAGGTGGGGGCCGAGCTGAGTCCGGACGCGGCGACGGCGGGGGCCGACCAGAGGCCCTACTGGCAGACCGGCGCCGCCATGCTCCTCGCGCTGACGTTCGCGGTGCTGCTCCAGCAGGAACGATCCACCGTGCTGCTGGTGACGCTCAACGGGGGCGTGGCGTGGGTGGTGTACGGCGCGATGCACTACGCGGGCGAGATCTCGCCGGTGGCCTCCACGGCCGTCGCGGCGGGGCTCGTGGGGCTGTTCGGGCAGTTGCTGTCCCGGTACCGGTTCGCGTCCGCGTTGCCGTACACGACGGCGGCGATCGGGCCCCTGTTGCCGGGTTCCGCCACGTACTTCGGGCTGCTCGCGTTCGCCCAGAACGACGTGGACCAGGGTGTGGTGAACCTGACCAAGGCCGCGGCGCTCGCGATGGCCATCGCGATCGGGGTGAATCTGGGGTCGGAGATCTCGCGGTTGTTCCTGCGGATCGGGTCCCCCGAGGGGCGGCGGGCTGCCAAGCGAACCCGAGGGTTCTGAACGTCGCCGCTCCGCCTACGAGCTCGGTTGGTGCTGTTGGCGGGCGGCTGCGGGTTCGTTGTGGTTGTTCGCGCAGTTCCCCGCGCCCCTCAAGGGCGCGGGGTGCCCTGGGGCGTTCAGTTCTGCGGGTAGTTGTTGCCGTACGGGTACTGCTGGCCCTGCTGGGGATACTGGCCGCCCTGCTGCGGGTACTGGCCGCCCTGTTGCGGGTACTGCTGCGCGTACTGCTGGTCCTGGTAGCCGTACGGATCCTGGCCCTGGTTGCCGTACGGGTCCTGGCCCTGGTTGCCGTACTGCTGCTGGGGCTGCTGGGGCTGTTGAGCCGGCTGCACCCGGCGGAGCTGGGTCGTCGCGTCGTCCATCATCGGCGGGGCCGGGGCCTGGTGCTGGGCGGCCGGCTGGTTCTTCTTGGCCTTACGGGCCTTCAGGAACTCGATGATGATCGGGACGACCGAGAGCAGGACGATCAGGATCAGGATCGCCTCGATGTTCTTGCGGACGAACGCGATGCTGCCGAGCCAGGAGCCGAGCAGGGTGACGCCCGCGCCCCAGAGGATGCCACCGATGACGTTGAAGGTCAGGAACGAGCGGTACCGCATGCCGCTGACGCCGGCGATGATCGGCGTGAACGTGCGCACGATGGGCACGAAGCGGGCCAGGACCAGGGACTTCGGGCCGTGCTTCTCGAAGAACTCGTGGGCCTTGGTGACGTTCTCCTGTTTGAACAGCTTCGAGTCCGGGCGCTTGAAGAGCGAGGGGCCCACCTTCTTGCCGAACATGTAGCCCGCCTGGTCACCGAGGATCGCGGCGACGCAGATCAGCGCGATGGCCGCCCACAGCGGGAAGTCCAGCGTCTTGGCCGTGATCAGCATGCCCGCCGTGAACAGGAGCGAGTCACCGGGCAGGAAGAAGCCGATGAGCAGGCCCGACTCGGCGAACACGATCAGCAGCAGGCCCCAGATGCCGAACGTGTCGAGCAGGTAGTCCGGATCCAACCAGCTTGGTCCGAGGGCAAGCGTCGTCACGTTCCGGGCTCCTGTGCGGTGAAGGGGGTAGTGCGTAGGGCTGACCAAAGTTATCAACGGCAGGCGACCCTGCCAGGTTCCACCGTCGCCTCCAGGATGCGCTGTGCACGCCCAAGCGCAAAGCTGTGAACCATGGGCATCGATGATTACGGCGGCGGCCAGGGCCCCCAGCCGGACGTCCTGGTCGTGACGACCAACGAGGTACCCGGACACCGGGTCCAGCAGGTCATCGGCGAGGTCTTCGGGCTGACGGTCCGCTCCCGCCATCTGGGGAGCCAGATCGGCGCCGGCCTGAAGTCGATGGTCGGCGGCGAACTCAAAGGGCTCACGAAAACGCTCGTGGAGACCCGCAACCAGGCCATGGACCGCCTCGTGGAACAGGCACGCGCGCGCGGGGGCAACGCCGTGCTGATGTTCCGCTTCGACGTGACGGAGGCGGCCGACGTGGGCACGGAGGTGTGCGCGTACGGGACGGCGTGCGTCATCGCGCCGGAGTAGGCCGACTGGGGGAAAACGAGTGCGGGTAAGGGGCGCCCACCCGGATGGGTGCCCCTTACCCGCGCGGACACGTCAGCCGCTCAGCCCCCGTGCCGGGCCGCGTTCGCCGTGATGGCCTCCCTCAGGTGCTCGGCGAGACCCGGGCGCATGGAGTCGTAGAACGCCTTGAAGCGCTCGTCGGCCACGTACGTCTCGGCGAGCCCCTGGTGCGTCTCGTACGAGCACTCGTAGAACCACCGGCTGATGTGCAGGCGGTGCTCCTCGGCCAGGTCCATGGCCGTCTCGCCGGCCGGCGGCTCCCCGGCGGCCATCAGGGCGTCGTAGCGCTCGCCCCAGTCGGCCACCTCGGCCTGCATGCGTTTCCAGTCGTCCTTGGTGTACGAGGCGGCGCGGCGCTGCGACTCGGCATACGCCTCGGTACCGCCCCAGCGCTGCTCGGCCTCCTCGGCGTACTGCTCCGGGTCCTTGTCTCCGAAGACCTCGAACCTCTCCTCGGGCGTGAGATTGATCCCCATCTTGCGTGCCTCCATGGCGTGCTCCACGGCCTCCGCCATCTTCCGCAGCTTCTCGATCCGGGCGGTCAGCAGCTCGTGCTGGCGGCGCAGGTGTGCGCGCGGGTCCGCGGCCGGGTCGTCGAGCAGGGCGGCGACCTCGTCGAGCGGGAAGCCGAGCTCCCGGTAGAACAGGATCTGCTGCAGCCGGTCGAGGTCGGCGTCGCTGTAGCGCCGGTGGCCCGCGTGGCTGCGCTCGCTCGGTACGAGCAGGCCGATGTCGTCGTAGTGGTGCAGGGTGCGCACCGTGACCCCGGCGAAACCGGCGACCTGTCCCACGGAGTAGTTCATCGACTTCCGCTCCCTCCTTCTCGGTACGCCCTTCAGACTGAGTCCTTACGTCGCGTGAGGTGCAAGACGAATGCGCCGGACTTACCGTCGGATTCATGCCCCTGCACCGAGGTGACCACGAGGCCGAGCACGGCGCACGCAAGCTTGCCGTGAACCCCTTCTACGGCGAGGCCAACCCCGTCGGCGGTATGACCGAGGCGCCGCCCACGCACCGGCTCGCGGACGCGCCGGTAGCCCCTATGACGGCGTACCAGCTCGTCCACGACGAACTGATGCTCGACGGCAACGCACGGCTGAATCTGGCCACCTTCGTCACCACCTGGATGGAGCCGCAGGCCGGCGTCCTGATGGGCGAGTGCCGGGACAAGAACATGATCGACAAGGACGAGTACCCGCGCACGGCCGAGCTGGAGCGGCGGTGTGTGGCGATGCTCGCCGACCTGTGGAACGCGCCCGATCCGGGGGCGGCCGTGGGCTGTTCGACGACCGGGTCCAGTGAGGCGTGCATGCTGGCCGGGATGGCGCTGAAGCGTCGGTGGACGAAGCGGAACGCCGACCGGTACCCCTCGAGGGACGCGCGCCCGAACCTCGTCATGGGCGTCAACGTGCAGGTGTGCTGGGACAAGTTCTGCAATTTCTGGGAGGTGGAGGCCCGTCAGGTGCCCATGGAGGGCAACCGGTTCCACATCGATCCGCAGGCCGCGGCCGAGCTGTGCGACGAGAACACGATCGGGGTCGTCGGCGTCCTCGGGTCGACCTTCGACGGGTCGTACGAGCCGATCGCCGAGCTGTGCGCGGCGCTCGACGAGCTTCAGGAGCGTACGGGGCTGGATGTGCCCGTCCATGTCGACGGTGCCTCGGGAGCCATGGTCGCGCCCTTCCTCGACGAGGACCTCGTGTGGGACTTCCGGCTGCCGCGGGTGGCGTCCATCAACACCTCGGGGCACAAGTACGGGCTCGTCTACCCGGGCGTGGGGTGGGCGCTGTGGCGCTCGGCCGCCGAACTGCCCGAGGACCTCGTCTTCCGGGTGAACTACCTGGGTGGCGACATGCCGACGTTCGCGCTGAACTTCTCGCGGCCGGGCGCCCAGGTGGTCGCGCAGTACTACACGTTCCTGCGGCTCGGCCGTGAGGGTTACCGGGCGGTGCAGCAGACCGCGCGGGACGTGGCGACGGGCCTCGCGGACCGCATCGGCAAGATGGGGGACTTCCGGCTCCTCACACGGGGAGACGAGCTGCCCGTGTTCGCCTTCACCACCACGCCGGACGTCACCGCGTACGACGTGTTCGACGTGTCCCGGCGGCTGCGCGAGTCGGGCTGGCTGGTGCCCGCGTACACCTTCCCGGCGAACCGCGAGGACCTGTCGGTGCTGCGGGTGGTCTGCCGCAACGGCTTCTCGGCCGACCTGGCCGAGCTGCTCGTGGAGGACCTGGAGCGTCTGCTGCCGGAGCTGCGCCGCCAGCCGCACCCGATGACCCGCGACAAGGCGGCGGCCAGCGGCTTCCACCACTGAGGGCACTGAGGGCACTGAGGCGTCCCTCAGCGGTGGTCCTCCGGGTGCCGCTCCCCCGTCGCGTACGGGTTCTTCTCACCCTCCCTCAGGACGCCGACGAACGGCTCGCCCTCGCCCGCGAACGTGTAGGCGCCGCCCTCGATGCGTGCGATGAGGCCGCGAGTCCACTCGGCACCGGTGTCGGCGGAGTGGACCCAGAAGTTCATGATCTCGCCGATGTGGCCGATCGACTCGGGGCCCGCCTCGGGCGTGTAGTACTCGGTGACGGACTTCCGCCACGCCTCGATGCTCCGCACCCGCTCCGCGAGCAGCCGCAGCACCTCGGCACGCTCCAGGTCGACCATGCAGCCGAGCGCGGTGGACAGGACGTCCGGCTTCTGGTCGTACGCCGTGAGGGAGGCCCGGAGCAGGGTGAAGTACTCCTGGTCTCCCGCGTCCGTGATCTCGTACTCGGTACGGGGCGGTCCGCCGGCGGTGGAGGGCGCGGTCTCGTGCGCGTGGAGCAGGCCCTGTTTCGCCATCTGTTTCAGGGCGTGGTAGATCGAGCCGGGCTTGGCGTTGGACCACTCGTGCGCACCCCAGTACTCCAGGTCGTTGCGCACCTGGTAGCCGTGGGCCCGCCCGTGCTGGCGCACCGCGCCGAGCACGAGGAGACGGATCGCTGACATGGGGCCAGCGTAGAACCCCGGGGAGCTCCGGCCGACCGGAGCCCCGTCCCCCGGAACTCCCCCGGAACTCCCCCAGAACGCTCTCAGAACGGGAAGAAGCTGCGCCCGTGCTGGACCGAGATCCACTTGTGGGTGGTGAACGCGTCGACGGTCGTCTCGCCGTTCAGGCGGCCGACGCCGGAGGACTTCTCGCCGCCGAAGGGGACGATCGGCTCGTCGTGGACGGTGCCGTCGTTCACGTGGAACATGCCGGTGTCGATCCGCTTGGCGAACGCGACGCCCCGCTCGACGTCGCCGGTGTGCACGGCGCCGCTCAGGCCGTACGGGGTGTCGTTGACGATGCGTACGGCGTCCTCCTCGCCGTCGAACGGGACGAGGAACGCGACCGGGCCGAACACCTCCTGCCTCAGGAGGGGAGAGTCGGCGGGGACGCCCTTGAGGACGGAGGGCTCGACCAGGTTGTTCGTGCTCGTGCCGTGCAGGAGTGCGGTGGCGCCCTCGGCGATGGCCTGCTCGACGGTGCCCGTGACGGAGTCGGCCTGCGAGGAGTTGATGACCGGGCCGATGACCGTCTGCGGGTCGCGCGGGTCGCCGGTCTTCAGCGTCTTCACCTTGGCGACGAACTTCTCGGTGAACTCGGCCTCGATGGAGCGGTCGACCAGGATGCGGTTGGCGGCCATGCAGACCTGGCCCTGGTGCACGTACCGGCTGAAGACGGCCGCGTCAACCGCGTAGTCGATGTCGGCGTCGTCGAGGACCACCACGGCGCTGTTGCCGCCGAGTTCGAGGATCGAGCGCTTGAAGTGCGAGGCGCAGACGGTGGCGACGTGACGGCCGACCTTGTCGGAGCCGGTGAAGGAGATGACCTTCGGGACGGGGTGCTCTATGAAGGCGTCGCCGATCTCGGCTATGTCGGTGACCACGACGTTGAGCAGGCCGCCGGGCAGGCCCGCGTCCTCGAGGATCTTCGCGACCAGGGTGCCGCCGGTGATCGGGGTGTTCTGGTGGGGCTTGAGGACGACCGCGTTGCCGAGGGCGAGGGCGGGGGCCACGGACTTCAGCGACAGCAGGAACGGGAAGTTGAAGGGGCTGATGACACCGACGACGCCCACCGGTACACGGTAGAGGCGGTTCTCCTTGCCCTCGGTCGGCGAGGGGATGATGCGGCCCTCGGGACGCAGCGCCAGGTGGATCGACTCGCGCAGGAACTCCTTGGCCAGGTGGAGTTCGAAGCCGGCCTTCAGGTGGGTGCCGCCGAGCTCGGCGATGATCACCTCGGTGATCTCCTGCTCGCGCTCCTCGACCAGGCGGAGGGCCTTCTCGAACACGGCGCGGCGGGCGTAGGGGTTGGTCTCGGCCCAGGCCTTCTGTGCGGCCTGTGCCGCCTTGTAGGCCTCGTCCACCTCGTCGGCCGTGGCTATCGTGATCGACGCGAGCTTCTCGCCGTCGTACGGATTGAAGTCGATGATGTCCCAGGAGCCCGTGCCCTGGCGCCACTCACCACCGATGTACTGCTGAGCAAGATCGGTGAAGTAGGACGACATGTGATCCCTCAATCCCTTGCAGCCGGGGCGGTCAGCCCGATCACGTCGCGATCAGATCACGTCCAGACGTGATCGCGTGTCATCGTACTGGTGCGTAAAGGGAGTTGGGGGACAACTCAAGAGACCCTGTGAAGACTCACAGCTCTCATGTGAAGACTTCAGGACAGCTGGAGCAGGCCGCGGAGCAGGTCGCGGCTCTCCGCCGGGGACGGGCTGTCCTGCTGGAGCTGCTGCAGCGCCGTCTCGTACTGGGCGACGTCCTCGCGCTTGTCCAGGTAGAGCGCGCTGGTGAGCTGCTCCAGGTAGACGACGTCGGAGAGGTCGGACTCGGGGAAGCTGAGCACCGTGAAGGCGCCGCTCTCGCCGGAGTGCCCGCCGAAGCTGAACGGCATGACCTGGAGCCGCACGTTCGGCCGCTCGGAGATGTCGATGAGGTGCTGGAGCTGGCCGCGCATCACCTCGCGGTCGCCGTACGGCCGGCGCAGCGCGGCCTCGTCGAGGACGCAGTGGAACTCGGGCGCGTTCTTGGCGACCAGGTACTTCTGGCGCTCCATCCGCAGCGCCACACGCTTTTCGATCTCGGCGTCGCTGCCGTCCTTCATACCTCTGGCGACGACCGCGTGCGCGTACGCCTCGGTCTGCAACAGACCGTGCACGAACTGGACTTCGTACGACCGGATGAGGTGGGCCGCGCCCTCCAGGCCGACGTAGGTGGGGAACCAGCTGGGGAGGACGTCGGAGTAACTGTGCCACCAGCCCGCGACGTTGGCCTCCTTGGCGAGGGAGAGGAGGGACTCGCGCTCCTGCTCGTCCGTCACCCCGTACAGCGTGAGCAGGTCCTCGACGTCACGGGCCTTGAAGCTCACTCGCCCCAGCTCCATACGGCTGATTTTCGACTCCGACGCCCTGATGGAGTATCCGGCCTTCTCACGCGTGATTCCCTGCGCCTCACGCAACCGCCTGAGATGCGAGCCCAGCAGCATTCGCCTCACCACCGACCCACTTGATTCACCGGCGCCCACGTTCGTCAGCCTCCCCAAGGTCTTCAGGGGCCGAAGTCTGCCACTAAACCACTCCGATCCGCACTCGTGCGGTTACAGAAAGGGAAAGTCTCAGAGGCCGGACCGCGGGAAAGGATCAGTCGGGGCACTACAAGAGGGAAGAAGGTGGCAGAAGAAATAAGCGGGAAGCGGTACGTCCAGGTCCATTTCGGGCGCGTGCACGTGCATCTGCCCTTGCATCTGCCTTGCGCATCAGAAACCATGGTTCCGCGCCACCGCTGCATCGCAACGACCGCGAACACCCGGGAGTGCCTCGCATGGGGACGAATGGATCAACCATGCTCGAACCCTTACGGCAGGGACTTCCCCCACTCGATCCCTCGACCGTGTCCAACGCCGCGTCCTGCGCCCTGCCCGCCCGCTACGAAGCGGTGCGCGAGGCACGGCAGTTCACCCGCGGCACGCTCGGACAGTGGGAGGTCGGCGACCGCTTCGACGATGTCTGCCTCGTGGTCTCCGAACTCGTCACCAACGCGCTGCGGCACGGGCTTCCCGCGAACACGCCCCGCGTCCGGGGCCAGGAGCCGCCCGTACGGCTGCACTTGATGCGGTGGACCGAGCGGCTGGTGTGCGCGGTGCGGGATCCCAGTCACGACACCCCTGTCGCGCGCGAGACGGACGACTTCTCGGCGGAGTCCGGGCGCGGCCTGTTCCTGGTCGACTCCTTCGCCGACAGCTGGGGTTGGCACCCGCTGGCGGGCGCGCTCAGCGGCAAGGTGGTCTGGGCGCTGTTCCGGCTGCACACGGAGCCGTGCGGTCCGCTGGTGGAGCTGGCCGACTGACGAACCGCGGCGTTCTTCGACGCCGCGGTTCTACGCGCGTTACGGCCCGCAAACGGGACGTAACCCCCCCGTAATTACCGGGTAGTTCCCCGTTGGTTCCCCGGTATTTCTTCAGCCGCCGACCAGATGGTCGAACTCGCCGTCCTTGATGCCGAGAAGCATCGCCTCTATCTCGGCGCGCGTGTAGACGAGTGCGGGCCCGTCGGGGAACCGTGAGTTCCGTACGGCCACCTCCCCGCCGGGCAGGCGGGCGAACTCCACGCAGGAGCCCTGCGAGTTGCTGTGCCTGCTCTTCTGCCAGGCCACCCCGTGCAGCTTCTTCGCTGCCATGCCGTTGTACACGTCGTCCACGCCGTACACGTCGCGGTCCACAGGTCGCTCCCCGGGTGGTGCATTGGCTGATGTGACCACTGAGGCAGTGGTCAACTGCCTCCGGATCATAGCTTCGTTCACGTGCCGATGCATGAGCGGATGCACGGGCAGATGCACGTGCACGCGGGGTGCTCCTGCGATTACACCTTTTACGGTCGGAAGGTTGCCCCGCGTAGTAGTTGAGACGCACGGCGGGGCAATCGTGTTCCATTCCTTGTAGGGATCCGCATTCGCCCAGGTCGGAGGGGGTCGGTCTCGCGGGCGTCGTTCTTGTCAGACCTCCAGGAAGGCGTCGAAGGGGCGGGGCAGACGCGACCAGGCGTCACGGCCGGCGGCGTACTCGGTGTCGGTCAGCAGGGAGGACTCCAGCAGCCGTTCGATCCCGTCACGGTCCAGTCCCGGCGAGGTGAACACCAGGTGCTGGCAGCGGTCGCCGTGCTCGGGGTGCCAGTCGAGCGCGGCGGCGGCCCGGCGCACCGGCGGGACCATCTCCCAGGCCGCGTCCGGCAGCGAGGCGAGCCAGGGGCCGGCGGTCTCCACGCACAGCGCGCCGCCCGCGGCGTCCCAGTGCAGCAGCGTGTCCGGTCGGTCGGCGAGCCAGAACCGGCCCCGGCTGCGCGCGGCGGCGCAGGTCAGCTCCTCCAGCGCCGCGTACAGACGCTCGGGGTGGAACGGCCGCCTGCGGTGCCAGACGAGTGTGGCCACGCCGTGGTCGTCGGCGTCCGTGGGGAGCAGGGCGCAGGCGGGGTGTTGTGCGGTGGCGGCGGCTTCCGGGTCGAAGCCGGCGAGGGCGGCTGCGGCGAGCGGGGTTGGGGCGTCTACGAGGGTGGGGTCTTGGGGGTGGTGGGCGGCTGCGGGTTCGTTGTGGCTTGTCGCGCAGTTCCCCGCGCCCCTATCGGGGGCGCACCCCCGCTCGCTCATTACCCGGACACGGCGGGCCGTGGGGTGGAGTTGGGACAGCAGGGCGTGGTCCTCGTCGTCGGACTCCGGGGAGTCGGTGATGGCCAGGACCGGGGCGTACTCCAGTTGGCGGGCGAAGGTGTCGGCGATCGTGCGCTGGTCGGTGGAGGCGGCGGCGAGGCCGTGCTCGGAGAGGTCGTCGCCGTTGGCGAGGCAGGGCAGGACGAGGGCCGGGTCGACCGCGGTGATCACGGAGGTGACGGTCAGCCCGCTCGCGGCCACCACCTCCGCCATCGCCTTGGGTTCGACCGAGTCCCACAGTTCGACGACGGCGAGCCGGGTGGACCCCGCGTCCGCCAGCCGCTTCAGCGCGGGGACCAGGTCCTCGCGCAGCGCGCAGCACGCGCAGTCGTCGACCAGGGGTGCCCGGCCCCGGTCCAGGACACCGGTGCGGTCGCGGACCGTCCGCAGGACCGTGCCGTCGGCCGCCGTCGACAGGTCGTGGTGCAGCACCACGCTGTCCGGCACCTCGGCCAGCAGGTGCGCCACGGCGGCCTTGCGGGCGTCGGCGTGCAGCCCGCCCACGATCGCGACGGAGAGATCGGCCACGGGTCAGCCCCGCTTCCCGTACCGCTTCTCGAACCGCTCCACGCGCCCCGCCGTGTCCAGCACGCGCGCGGTGCCGGTGTAGAAGGGGTGGCTGATGTTCGAGATCTCGACGTCGACCACGGGGTACGTGTGGCCGTCCTCCCACTCGATCGCCTTCTCGCTCGTCATGGTCGAGCTGGTCAGGAAGGCGTGGTTCGCGGCGCGGTCGCGGAAGACGACCGGGCCGTAGGAGGGGTGGAGTTCCTTGCGCATGGCGGGGCTCAGCGCTCCTCTCGGAAGTCGACGTGACGGCCGGCGACCGGGTCGTACTTGCGCAGCGTCATACGGTCCGGGTCGTTCCGGCGGTTCTTGCGGGTGACATAGGTGTAGCCCGTGCCGGCCGTGGACCGGAGCTTGGTGACCGGGCGGAGTTCGTTGCGTGCCATGCTGCTATCTTACTGAAAATGAATTCCATTTGCATCACTGGTTCGAGAGAGGTGCGTCACCCTTGTCCGCCCACTGCATGCTGACCGGCGCCCGGCCCGGCTTCGGCAACCGCGTCTCCCACTCCCACCGGCGTACGTCCCGCCGCTTCGACCCGAACATCCAGTCCAAGCGCTACTGGCTGCCGAGCGAGGGCCGGTACGTGCGCCTGCGGCTGAGCGCGAGGGGGATCAGGACGGTCGACGTGATCGGCGTGGAGGCCGCCGTGGCCCGTATCCGCGCGAGGGGGGTGCGCGTCTGATGGCGAAGAAGAGCAAGATCGCGAAGAACGAGAAGCGGCAGGAGGCCGTCGCGCGCTACGCGGCCCGCCGAGCCGAGCTGAAGGAGGTCATCCGCCGGCCGTCGTCGACGGAGGGCGAGCGGCTCGCCGCCCAGCGGGAGCTGCGCCGCCAGCCGCGGGACGCCAGTGCCACCCGCGTCCGCAACCGCGACCAGGTGGACGGCCGGCCGCGCGGGTACCTCCGGGCCTTCGGGCTGTCACGGGTGAGCCTGCGGGAACAGGCACACGCGGGTTATCTGCCGGGGGTGCGCAAGGCGTCCTGGTGAGGTGGGCGGGGATCGGTGGGGCATGTGTTCTGACGGTGGTCTCCCTGTGAGGGCCGGGGGGACACCTGGGAGCGCCTGGTAGCTTGCGGCTGTCGCTGCGGCGACACCATGGCCACATCCCTTGGGAGACTCCAGTGACTACGGCGACTTCGGCGACCACGGCGGCCCTTCCGCGGCGGCGGGTGCGTATCGCGGCCGCGGCGGCCGGACTGGCGGCCGCGCTCGTGCTGACCGCGTGCGGCGGCGACGGCGACTCCACGGACAAGGACTCGTCGTCGGCGCCCAGCGCGACCGAGACGGCGGACACCGGCGGCGGCTCCGGCTCCTCCGGCGCCCAGGGCTCGCTGGCGGGCAGCTGGCTCGCCACGACGAAGGGCAAGGCCGTCGCGCTGATCGTGACGGGAGAGCAGGCCGCGGTCTTCGAGACCGGCGGGTCCGTCTGCAGCGGCTCCGCCAAGGAGGAGTCCGGCATGCAGATGATCCACCTCAAGTGCACCGACGGCAGCAAGGACCGCACCGAGGGCATGGTCGACTCCGTGAGCGCCAAGTCCCTCACCGTCACCTGGGAGAGCGGCGTCGGCAAGGAGACGTTCCAGAAGACCGAGGGCGGAGAACTGCCGTCGGGGCTGCCGACGACCGGCCTGGGTTCCTGAGCCGGACGGCCGGACCACCGGACACCCTCGCCCCCCATCCCTCATCCAGTCCCCACCCCGGGGAACGGACGCGCAGTCCGTTGCGTGATGATCCACGAAGCACCGCCGCACCACCCACGACCCCCCGGGGGAACCTCATGCGCACCACGCCCGTCGTCGCCACCACCATCCTCGTCGCCGCCCTCACACTGACCGCGTGCAGCGGCGGGAGCAACGAGAGCGGCGACGACAGCAAGAGTTCCGCGAGTTCCACGAGTTCCACGAGCGAGAAGTCCACCGCGTGCAAGGCCGACCAGTTCGGCATCGAGTTCGGGCCCAGCAACGCCGCCCCGGCCGCCGGTGACACGGGCACCGTCCCGGTCACCCTGACCAACCGCGGCGCCACCTGCACCCTGCGGGGCATCCCCGGCACCGACGCGTACGCCGGCGGCACCTCCTGGGCCGTGACCCCTGACGAGGCGGCCTCGAAGGGGGCGAAGCTGACGCTGGCCAAGGACGACTCGGCGACCTTCACGATCACGTACGTGCGCGGGGCCGCGGGCGACGCGAAGCAGGCCGCCGCCGTCGACACGGTGAAGTTCACGCTGCCCGGCGACAAGGCCGTCCAGAGCTACAAGTGGCCCGACGCCGAGGTGGCCGTGAAGTCCGCGAACGAGCTGGACATGACGGTGGGGCCGTTCCTGCAGGCGGGCGACTGACGCTCCGCGGCACCTCAGGCACCGCCCTACCGTTCACGGCTTCAGCGGGGGCCGCGCCCTGACCTGCGCGCGGTCCGCCGCCGCGGCCCCCTCACGCCATCCCGCCTCGTCGCTCACCCCGCGCACGCGGGTGGTGACCGTCTCCGGGAACAGACGGGTGACCTGCTCACGCACGGCCACGTCACGGGAGGCCAGGACGGGCAGCAGTTCCGCCTGGTCCCTCTGCCCGTCCTGTCCGTCGGCGAGCGTCTGTTCCTCGGCTACCGCCGCCAGCCGGTCGCCCGTCCGGTGCGCGTACGCGGCGAGGAACGACTGCCGGAACGTCTTCGTTCGCTTGCGCCCGCCCGCGCGCTGTGCCGCCTCCGCCCTCGTCATCGCGGTCGTGGCCTGGACGAGGAGCGAGGTGTAGAGCAGCTCGACCGCCTCCAGGTCGGGCTCGAAGCCGACGACCGTGGAGAAGCCCAGGGCCTCGTTCCACACGGCCTGACAGCGGTTCGCACCGGCGACCGCGTCGAGGAGCACCGCTTTGGCGGTCTCGTACGGCGGGTCGACACCGATCCGGCAGGCGCCGGGGGTACTCGTGTCGCTGGTGCGGGCCGCGAGGAGCGCCTCGTCGATGCTGTGCCGAGCCATCAGCTCCTGCGCCTTGGCGCTGAGCGCCTCCGCCTCCTCGGGGAACCCGGTGGCCTCGGCCTTGGCCAGGAGGGCCCGGATGCGGGTGAGCATGCGGGACTCGTTGGGGGGTGCGCCGCTGCCGGGCCGGCCGGGCCGGTCCAGGGGTTCGACGGCGGGGAGACGGAGGAGCAGGCGGTACAGCTCCAGTACGGCGGTGGCGTACGAGAAGCGGTCGGTGAGCGGGGGCTCGGCCCCTCCTGCCCTGATCTCGTCGAGCTGGGCGGACCAGCGCGGGGTCGGGGGCCGCCGGTTCTCGTCGAGGATCAGGCGCGAGACGAGTCGTACGTGCGCGTCGTCCAGCTCGCGCCGCACGATCCGTACGACGTCGGCGGGCTGCCAGCCGCGCCGCCAGGCCGTGGCGACGAACTCAACGCCGCGGCGGGCGAGTTCGGCGTCGGCCGACGGGTCGGCGGCGAGCAGGGAGGCACCCGTGTCGAGGGCCGCGTCGCTCTCGGCGTAGAGGGCGGCCTCGAAGGCGCGGTCCACCGTGCTGCTGGTCGTACTCACCCGTCGATCGTGTCACGGGGGCGGCGCCACCCGTTCGGGGTAGGGCTGGCCCTACCTCCGGGACGCCCTCCAGTGGTCGTGTGCGCGGGGCGCGGGGACGGTTCGCTGGGGGCATGACCACGACAGACGTGTCCTCAGCCCTCCCGATGGCCGTGCGCATCCGGGCCCTTCGCCGTTCGTACGGTGACGTCACCGCGCTCGACGGCGTCGACCTCGACTTCGCCGCCGGGACCTTCACGGCCGTGATGGGGCCCTCGGGGTCGGGCAAGTCGACGCTGCTCCAGTGCGCGGCCGGGCTGGACCGGCCGACCTCGGGGACCGTGACCGTCGACGGGACCGACCTGGCCGGGCTGAGCGAGCGGCGGCTGACCTTGCTGCGGCGGGAGCGGATCGGGTTCGTCTTCCAGGCCTTCAACCTGCTGCCCTCCCTGACCGCCGCCCAGAACGTGGCGCTGCCCCTGCGCCTGGCCGGACGGCGCCCCTCACGCACGGCGGTGCGCCAGGCGCTGGCCCGGGTCGGGCTGGCCGAGCGGGCCGGGCACCGGCCGGCGCAGCTGTCCGGCGGGCAGCAGCAACGGGTGGGCCTGGCACGGGCGTTGATCACGCGGCCCGCGGTGCTGTTCGGGGACGAGCCGACGGGCGCGCTGGACACGACGACGAGCCGTGACGTGCTGTCTCTGCTGCGGGAGCTGGTGGACCGGGAGGGCCAGACGACGGTCATGGTGACCCATGACCCGGTGGCGGCCGCGTACGCGGACCGGGTGGTGTTCCTGGTCGACGGGCGCCCGCACGGGGAGTTGGCCGGGGCGTCGGCGGAGCGGGTGGCCGCGTACATGACCGGGCTGGAGCGCGGTGCGGAAGCGGCCGGTTCCGTGGTGGGCGGGGAGCGTGCGGCGTGCTGACCGTGGTGCTGTCGTCCCTGCGGGCGCGGTGGGCCTCGCTGCTCGGTTCGTTCGTCGCCGTTGCGCTCGGGGTCGGGGTGATGGCGGCGATGGGGCTCGGCCTCGCCGAGACGTTCGACGCACCCGGGCGGGAGCCGCAGCGCTTCGCGTCCTCGCCGGTGGTGGTGATGGGCCGGGACACACTGACGGTGGAGGTGCGGCGGGGCCCGGGCACGGCGCACGTGACGAGGAAGCTGGCGCATCCACATCCTGTGGACGAACGTCTGCTCGCCGAGCTGCGGGAGCTGGGGCGGGTCCGGACGGACGGGACGCCACGGGACGCGGTGGGCTCGGACGCGGTGGGAGTGGACGCGGTGGGAGTGGACGCTCCGGCTGCGGCCGTCCGCGAGGTCGTCGGCGATCGTGCCCTCGTCCTCACGGGTGACGACCGCCGACGGGCCGACCCCTCGTTCGAACGGGACGAGGAAGCGCTGGTAGCGGTCAACTCGCTGCTCGGCACGGCCGCCGGGGTCACGGCCTTCGTCTCCGTCTTCGTGACGGCGTCCACGTTCGCCTTCGTGGTGGCGCTGCGCAGACGGGAGTTCGGGCTGCTGAGGATGGCGGGCGCGACGCCGGGGCAGGTGCGGAGGGTGCTGCTCGGCGAGGCGCTGACGGTCGGGGTCGTGGCCTCGGCGGCGGGCTGTCTGCTGGGGGCGTGGGGAGCGCCGCTGCTGGTGCGGGAACTGGTGGACGGCGGGGTGGCGCCGTCGTGGTTCGCGCTGCGGGGTGAGGTGGCGTGGCCGTACCACGTCGCCTTCTGGACGGGGGTGTCGGTGGCCCTCTGTGGCGCCTGGGCCGCGGCACGGCGCGCGGGGCGGACGGGGGGTCCGGTCGAGGCGCTGCGTGAGGCGTCCGTGGACGCGGGGGCGGTGCCGTGGCCGCGGCGGGCGGCCGGTCTCGTCATGCTGGGCGGCGGGCTCGGCCTGCTGGCCTGGAAGGCGGGGGCGGACCCGGCGGACCTGCTGAAGCGCAAGACGTACGCGACTCTGCCGATGCTCCTGATCACGGCGGTGGCGGCGCTGGCACCCCTGCTCGTCCGTCCGGCCGTACGTCTGCTCGCGCTGCCGCTGCGTGGGATGCGCGGGTCCGGCGCTACCGGGCTGCTGGTGCGCGAGAACGCGGCCGCGGCCGTACGGCGGACCGCGGCCGTGGCCGCGCCGGTGCTGGTGACGGTCGCGCTGGCCGGGTCGCTTCTGGGATCGGCCGGGACGGTGGCGGCGACGAAGGGCGCGGAGGCGGTGGAACGGACGCGGGCGGACGTCGTCGTGACGGGCGAGGACCTGGGAGCCGTACGGGACTTGCAGGCCGCCTTGCGTACGCGGCGGTTGGCGCGCGCGGCCGTCTCCCCCTCGGCCTCGACGGCCGTGTACGTACGGGAGGAGGGCTCCGCCCTCGTCCGGTCCGACGCGCGGGCGGTGTCCGACGTGGCGGCGTTCGCGGGGGTGTCGCGGCTGCCGGTGGTCGCCGGGGACGTGCGCGGCCTCGACGACCGCTCGATCGTCGTGAACGAGGAGTGGGAGCGGCACGAGGTGGGGGCCTGGGTACGGGTGTGGCTCGGCGACGGGCGGCCCGCGCGGTTGCGGATCGTCGCCGTACTCGCGCGAGGTACCGGGGACAACGGCGCGTACGTGACGGCGGCGAACGCGCCCGGCGCCCGGGTGGACCGCCTGGAGGTGCGCGCGGGGCGCGGGGCGGACCGGTCGGAGGTCGTGGCGGCCCTGCGGTCGGCGACCGGTGTGGAGAGCGGTGCGGAGAGCGGTGTCCCGGGGGGAGTCGCCGAGGTGCGGTCGGCCGACGAGTGGCTGGCGGCCACCCGGCCGGGCACCGGCGCGCAGACCCGGCTCGGCTTCCTCGTGGTCCTGGGCATCGCCCTCGTGTACGCCGGGATCGCGCTCGCCGGGACGCTGTTGATGGCGACGTCGGCCCGGGACACCGAGCTGCGGGCGCTGCGGCTGGCGGGTGCCACCCGGGGACAGGTGCTCGGGGCGGTCGTGGGCGAGGCGCTCCTGGCGGTCGCCGTGGGAGTGGTGCTGGGGCTGGCCGTCACCGCGGTGAACCTGGCCGGGCTGGGTTCGGCGCTCGGGCGGCTGTCGGCGCCGGTGACGGTGGATGTGCCGTGGGGGGTGGTCGGTGGGTGTGCGGGAGCGTGTGCGGTGATCGCGGGCGTGACGGCCGGGGTCGCGACGGCCGTACGGACGCGGGTGAAGGTGTGATCCGGGCGCGGATGGTGCGACGGGTGCGACGGCACATGAGGTCCGTTCTTCTGCGCCCTCGCCCCACCAGCACCGTCTCGTACCTCGAAACTCGGTCGACGCCATCTCTCGCGGTGCCAAGCATGAGACGCATGGTCGACACGCATCTCTACGCAGCGTTCCTGGTCGCCGCCTTCGCCCTGTGCGTCACTCCCGGCCCCGACATGATGTTCATCGTGGCCGTGGGTGGTCGCGGAGGCCCTGCCGCGGGGGTGATGGCCGCGGCGGGCGTGGCGAGCGCCATGCTGGTGCACACGGTCGCGGCGGCCCTCGGTCTCTCGGCGCTGTTCACGGCGCTGCCCGTCCTGTACTACGTGCTGCGGTGGCTGGGTGCCGCGTATCTGCTGTACCTCGCGGTGAAGGCGTTCCGGGACCGTTCGGTGGTCGGTGAGGAGAGCGTTCGATCCGGCTCCGGGATGCGGCGGGCGTTCTGGCAGGGCGCCGTCACCAATCTGCTGAACCCCAAGGTGATTCTGTTCAACGTGGCGTTCCTGCCCCAGTTCGTGGACCCGTCCCTGGGGCACGTGCCCGGCCAGTTCCTGCTGCTGGGGGTCACGATCGTGGTGATGGGGTTCCTGTGGGACGGCACGGTGGGTCTGCTCTCCGGGCGGCTCTCGCTGGTGCTGCGGCGGAGCCGGCGGGTGGCCAGGGCGCTGAACGTCTTCACCGGGACGGTGTTCACGGGGCTGGCGGTGCGGTTGGCGGTGACGTCGCCGAAGTGAGCCGAACCGGGCGACCATGTCAACCCGCGGTTGACACCATGGAGGGCGCAACCTACGGTTGACACATGACGAAGAACCCTTCGACGACCACCACATCCGTGCGCCTCGACGACCTCATCGAGGCCATCAAGAAGGTTCACCCGCAGCCCCTCGACCAGCTCGAGGACGCCGTGATCGCCGCGGACCACCTCGGTGACGTGGCCGACCACCTGATCGGTCACTTCGTGGACCAGGCCCGGCGTTCGGGCGCGTCGTGGACCGAGATCGGCAAGAGCATGGGGGTCACCCGGCAGGCCGCCCAGAAGCGCTTCGTACCGAAGGCCGAGGCGGACCTCGACCCCAGCCAGGGCTTCAGCCGCTACACGCCGCGCGCCCGCAACGTGGTCACGGCCGCGCACAACGAGGCCCAGGCGGCGGGCAACGCGGAGGGGGTTCCCGCGCACCTCGTCCTCGGGCTCCTCAGCGAGCCGGAGGGCCTGGGGGCGAAGGCGATCACCGCCCAGGGGGTCACCCTGGACGCTGTACGCGCCGCCGCGACCGCCGCACTGCCTCCCGCCTCCGACTCGGCCCCCGAGCTCCTGCCCTACGGCTCCGACGCCAAAAAGGCCCTCGAACTCACCTTCCGCGAGGCCCTCCGCCTCGGCCACAACTACATCGGCACCGAGCACATCCTTCTCGCGCTTCTGGAGTTCGAGAACGGGGGCGGGGTGTTGAGCGGGTTGGGGGTACGGAAGGACGCGGTCGAGGAGAACGTGCTGGAGGCACTGCGGTCGCTACAGGTGTCCGCGGAGGGCGGGGACGCCTGAGCGGGCGTTTCACCGATGGTCTCCGTGGTGTCGGCCAGACAGGACACGGAACCGTCCTGAAGGGATACCCTCCACTTGGACCCCGGCCCGATTACGGCGGGCCGGGGTCCAAGTGCTGCACGGGCGGGCTTGTCGCGGAACTCAGGTCCGCGTCGAGGTCAGTGGCGGTCGTGGTTGTCGATCACTCGGAAGCTGCCCACGATCGCGGTGATCCCGGTGCCGGCGACCAACGTTCCGGCAATGGCACTGCTGGAGCTCCGGGGCCCAATAGTCGCAATGGGGGCTCCGTTGTCGCAGGTAATTCCGTTGAAGAATTCCACGGTCTCGTCGCTCTCGTTCCGGACGTTGAAGCTGGCGGATTGGCTGCTGACCACAGCCACGCACACGCCGTGCTCCGCCGCAAACGTCCGCTCGTTGACGAGGACCCGTCCCTCGTTGTTCCTGGCGGCGCTGGAGTTCGTCCGACCGTCACCGCCCTGGGGGGCAACGGAACCGGCGTCTTCCACGACGTTCGGGGCGAAGCGGCCGGCCGACTGAGCAGCGGGCTGACCAGCGGACCGGGCGGGGGACTGGGCAGCGTACTGGGCGGCTTCCTGCGGAGCGGAGCGGGGGACCGAACTGGAAGCTGAAGCGTAGTTCACGCCGGTTACGACTGCGGCCACGATGCCTGCCGACGCCGCGATCGCGACAACGGCACGCTTACGCCTGCCATTGCTCTTTCTTTCGGGCATTCCGTTTCTCCTTCTATCGGGGTGTCAGATGAGCGACCAGCCACGAATGAACCTAGTCGGGCCATTTCCTGCCGCCACCGCAGAGATATCTGAAGGGTGACGGAAAGGGGGCCGACTGGGTGTGCGAAAGTCATGCGCCGCACCTATGACGGACCGTCAAAACGACTGCCGAGAAGGGCGATTTGGCGAATGGCTGAGCCGTCCGGGGGACCGCGCTGACGCTCATTCACCCTGTCGGCAGCGTGTCGTGGATCAATGAACACTGCTCACGACTGCTAGAAAGTTTCTTTTGAATCATCGGGCGGGCAGCGGGGGGCTGCGGCTGGGCGGGCAGCGCCCGACTGTCAGACCCCCCTGTCACACTCGCACCCATGACCGACCGATGGGCTCTCGGAGTCTCCGAGGACGGTGGCGTGGACGTCGCCCCCCTCGGCGGGGACGGGCTGCCCGCAGGGCCGATCGCGCACGAGCCGGACCTCGTCGCGGCCGTACGGAGCCGGCCGCGGGTCACGCGGTGGGTGTGGCGGGCGACCGCCGAGGTGTACCCGCGGCTGCTCGCCGCGGGGGTGCCGGTGGAGCGGTGCTACGACATCGAGGTCGCCGAGAACCTGCTGCTCGGTCACGAGGGCCGGCACGGCGAACCCCGTTCGGCGGCCGCCGCCCTCGCCCGCCTGCACAAGGCCCCGGTCCCACCGGATCCGCCCCAGCGCGCCGCCGAGCCCGGATCGCAGACACCGCTCTTCGAACCCCGCCCCGTCCACGTACCGCTGACCGACCTCCTAGAGGTGTACGCGGAGCAGCGGCGCCGCCACGACGCCACCGCCCGCCCCGACCGCGTGCACCTGCTCACCGCCGCGGAGTCGGCCGGCACCCTGATCGCCGCCGAGATGAACCACGCGGGCCTGCCCTGGAGCGCCGACGTCCACCGCGAGGTCCTGCACGAACTCCTCGGAGAGCGGTACGCGGGCGGTGGCGAGCCCAGACGCCTGGCGGAGCTCGCCGAGGAGGTGTCCGAGGCCTTCGGACGGCGGGTCCGGCCCGATCTGCCCGCAGACGTCGTCAAGGCCTTCGCCCAGGCAGGGGTGAGGGTCAAATCCACGCGGCGGTGGGAGATCGAGTCCGTCGACCACCCGGCGGTGAAGCCCCTGCTCGAATACAAGCGGCTGTACCGGATCTGGGTCGCCCACGGCTGGTCGTGGCTTCAGGACTGGGTGCGGGACGGGCGGTTCCGGCCCGAGTTCCTCGCGGGCGGGACCGTCACCGGGCGGTGGGTCACCAACGGCGGGGGCGCGCTCCAGATCCCCAAGGTCATCCGGCGCGCCTGCGTCGCCGACCCCGGCTGGCGGCTCGTCGTGGCCGACGCCGACCAGATGGAGCCGCGGGTGCTGGCCGCCATCTCGCGTGATCCCGGTCTGATGGAGGTCGCCGGGCGTGACACCGATCTGTATCAGGCTGTCTCCGACCGGGCGTTCTCCGGTGACCGCGCCCAGGCCAAGCTCGCCGTGCTCGGTGCCGTGTACGGGCAGACCTCCGGGGACGGGCTGAAGAACCTGGCCGCGCTCCGCCGCCGCTTCCCCAGGGCCGTCGCGTACGTCGACGACGCGGCCCGTGCCGGCGAGGAGGGCCGGCTCGTACGGACCTGGCTGGGGCGTACGTGTCCCCCTGCGGCCGGAGCCTCCGAGGCCGCGGCGGAGGAGGCCGGCATCCCGCAGGACGAGCCGCTCGACGCCGGCACCGGCGGCGAACAGGGATGGGTCCCCGGCTACGCCTCCACCAACGCCCGCGCCCGCGGCCGTTTCGCGCGCAACTTCGTCGTCCAGGGCAGCGCCGCCGACTGGGCCCTGCTGCTGCTCGCCGCGCTCCGCCGCACCCTCGCCGGCATGGCCGCCGAGCTGGTCTTCTTCCAGCACGACGAGGTGATCGTGCACTGTCCGGAAGGGGAGGCCGAGGCCGTGGTCGCGGCGATCCGGGAGGCCTCCGAGCTGGCGGGGCGGCTGACGTTCGGGCAGACGCCGGTACGGTTCCCGTTCACGACGGCGGTGGTGCGGTGCTACGCCGACGCGAAGTGATGACCTGGCCACCGGGCACGAGGTGGCGACCGGCCACCGGCCAACAACCCCAGGAACGGTCAGCCCTCCCCCGCCAGCAGCTTCCGCAGCTCCCCCACCACCGGCGAGTCCGTCCGGCCCAGCACTTCCATGGCCGACTCCCACTCCCCGCGCGCCTCGCCGGTCCGTCCCTCCTCCGCCAGCAGCAGGCCCCGCTGGTGGCGGGCCAGACCGGTCATGTAGTGGTCGGCCCGCACCCGGGCGAGGTCCAGCAGACCGGCGCACTCGTGGCTCGCGCGCTCGGTGTGGTCCAGCGCGCGCAGGGCGCGGACGAGGCCGAGCCGGGTCTGGGACTCCCCGCCCCAGTCCTCGTCGTCGCCGAGGATCTCCAGGCTCTGCTCGAAGCTGCGTACGGCGCGGTCCGGTTCGCCGAGTCTGAGCTGGGCGTAGCCGATGTTGCAGTGCGCGGTGCTGCGCAGCAGGACGCTGTCGGCCACGTCCCCGAGCGCCAGGCTGCGCTGGTGGTGGACGATCGCGGCCCGTGGGTCGGTGTGCCAGTACAGGTTGCCGAGGTGGCTGAACGTCACGGCCTGGCCGTACGGATCGCACAGCTGACGGGACAGCTCCAGGCTCTGCCGCAGCGCCTCCTCGCTCTCCTCGTACCGGCCGAGGCTCTCCAGCAGCAGGCCGCGGTTGTTGAGGCAGCGCCGGACGCAGGACGTGGCGTCGAGCCCGCGCCACAGCCGCAGTCCCTGGTCGTTGAGGGCGAGTGCCTCGGTGAGCCGGCCCGACATGTAGTGCAGCCCCGCCCGGTCCGTGAGCGCGAACGCCTCCGCCGCGTCGTCCCCGACCGACCGCGCCACGTCCAGCGCGATCCGTCCCAGCAGGTCCAGTTCGGTGAGGTGACCGCTGCGGTGCAGATAGGGAAAGAGGTGGCGCACGAGGGCGGGAACGAGGGGCGAGGGCGGCGTCCCGGCCGGGTCCGGGCGGCCGCAGCGCTCGACGAGGGCGACGATGTTGGGCAGTTCGGGGTCGGCCCAGGCGAAGGCCGCCTCGGCCGAGGGGAAGGGACGGGTCTCCAGCGGGTCCGTCTCCCCTGCCGTCGGCCGCAGCCGTTCCTCCCGCTCGTAGCCCGGCGGCAGCAGCGCGACGACGCTCTGCCGGGCCCGGTCGGCGTACCAGCGCAGGGCGTCACCGACGACGGTGGTGCCGGACCCGTGGCCGCCGTTCTCGGCGAGTTCGCGCGCGAAGTCCCGTACCAGGTCGTGCGGGGCGTACCGGCCGTACGACTTCTCCTCCAGCAGGGCGACGTCCACGAGGCGGTCGAGGGCGGCCTCGGCGCGGTACGCGTCGGTGCCGGTGAGACGGGCGAGGAGGGGCGCGCCGTACGCGGGGAGGTCGAGCGCACCGATGCGGTGCAGGGCGAGCGCGGCGTCGCGGTCGACCTCGCGGTCGGAGGCGCTGAGGGCGTCGTGGGCGACGGCGAGGGAGCGGCGCACGCTCAGGTCGTCGTACTCCAGGTGGTGCAACCTCCCTTCCGTGGCGGCGAGTTGACCGGCGAGCGCGTCCGGGGTGAGCGCGCGGCGCGCGGCGAGACGGGCGGCGACGACACGCAGGGCGAGCGGGAGGCGGCCGGTGAGGTCGACGAGCGGGTGGGTGCCGTCGAGCCCGTCCCGGCCGGAGACCGCGCGCAGCAGCGCCGCGCTGTCCTCGCCCGACAGCGGCGCGAGTGGGAAGCGGTGGGCGCCGTCGAGCGCGGTGAGCGGCGAGCGGCTCGTCACGATCACCGCGCAGCCGGCGCCCGCGGGCAGCAGCGGCCGCACCTGCGCGGCGTGCGCGGCGTTGTCGAGGACCATCAGGGTGCGGGTCGGCGCGAGGGTGGAGCGCAGGAGCGCGGCGGCCGCGTCGGGGTGGTCGGGGATGCGGCGCGACTCGGTGCCGACGTCGCGCAGGAGTGAGGCGAGGGCCTGGCCGGGGCTGAGCGGGGTCATGCCGGGGGTGGCGCCGTGCAGGTTGACGTAGAGCTGGCCGTCGGGGAAGCGTTCCGCCAGTTCGTGGGCCACGTGCAGGGCGAGCGCGCTCTTGCCGACGCCGGCCATGCCGCTGATGACGGCGACCGTGGGGACGCGCCCGTCCGGGGCCGAGCGGGTGTCCAGGGCGTGGTGCAGGGACACCAGCGTCTCGGCGCGGCCGGTGAAGTGGGCCGGTGAGGGCGGCAGTTGGGCGGGGCGCGGCGGCTCCGCCGGGGCGGGGCGGGGGGCGCCGGGAGCTCCGGTGGCGGTCGCCTCGGCGATCTCCTCCTGGAGGACCTCCAGGTGGGCGTCGCGCACCGCCGGTCCGGGTTCGACCCCGAGTTCCTCGATCAGCCGCAGCCGCAGGTCACGGTGGACGGCCAGGGCCTCGGCCTGGCGGCCGGTGCGGTGCAGCACCAGCATGAGCAGCCGGTGGAACGCCTCCCGCAGCGGATGCTCGGCGACGAGCGCGGCCAGCTCGGGGGCGAGTGCGACGAGCCGGGCGTGCCCCGTGCCGCCCACGGCGCCCGCGCCCTCGGCGCGCACTCCCCCGAGGGCGCCCCCCGCGAGGCCCAGCTCCGCCTCGTACCGCCATTGAAGGACCAGCAGTCGCGCCTCCTCCAGCCGCTGGACGAGGGCCTGACCCGCGAAGTCCTCCGGCAGTCCGCCGAGCGGGGTGCCCCGCCACAGGGCGAGCGCTGCCACGGTCTCGCGCAGTGTGCGTCCCCAGTCCCGGCCGGAGTGCGCGGAGCGCGCGGCCACCACGTGCTCCTCGAAGACCCGGACGTCCAGCTCGCCCTCGCCGACCCGCAGCAGGTACCCCGGGGCCACGGCCCGCAGCCGCTCCGGGTCGTCCAACAGCCGCCGCAGCCGGGTCACATGGTTCTGCAGGGAGGCCTGCGCGGAGGGCGGGGGCGCCCCGCCCCACAGCGCGTCCTTGAGCGCCTCGACCGAGACGACCCGGCCGGGCTCCAGCAGCAGGGCCACGTACAGGGCGCGCATCTTGCCGCTGCCGACGGGCCGTACGTCCCCGTCGGCGTCGTACAGGACCGGAGGTCCGAGCAGTCCGAAGCGTGGCGCGACCGGTGGTCCGATACGCGGTCCGAAGCGCGGCCCGTCCCGCATAGCACCGCCCGTTGCCTTCCCGCGCGGTCTCGTCGCGCCGTGTCCACCGTGTCCTACGACGACTTCGCGCCGCCCATTGGCCATATGTTAGCGATCCGTTGGCGCCACCTGATGTGATCACTACATCGGTTCTGGCCCCGTCGCGGCGCGCGTGTGACGCGCAGCTCGGGGGAGTGTCGCCGCCGCGGCCGGATCCGGAATCATGCGGGGCCCCGGTCGCTGGGGGTGGGCGACCGGGGCCCTCGTGCGGTTACGGGGCGGGCAGGGGGACGGCGGCCGGCGGTTGCGGAACGCGGTGGGTTCGGGAGCTGGGCGGGCGTCCGGCGTCTGGCCGAATACCGCCGCCCGTTCGGCGGGTCGACGGGTCGGCGGGTCGGCGGGTCGACGCGACGCGCAGCGGGGTCTGACGAAGCGCTGTTGGACGAAACGCTGTTGGACGAAGCCCTGTTGGACGAAGCCCTGTTGGAGAAGCGCTACTAGATGACGGGTGGCCGCCCAAGCCGCGTGAGCCGCCACACCGTGCGCCACCGCATGGGCCGCCGTTCGCCGCCGGACTCGCGCCAGCCCTCCACGAAGCCGCCGAACCACGCCCGCAGGCCGCCCCGCGACCGGACGCGCAGGAGCGTGAGCACCACCCATACGCCCAGGTGGACGGGGACGAGGGGCAGCGGCAGTCGGCGGCGGGTGAGCCAGACGCGGTTGCGGGCGTTCACGCGGTAGTAGATGGCGTGCCGGGCGGGCGAGGTCTTCGGGTGCTGGAGCAGCAGTTCGGGGGCGTACAGCACGGTCCATCCGGCGTCGACGGCCCGCCAGGCCAGGTCGGTCTCCTCGTGCGCGAAGAAGAACTCGGCGGGCCAGTCCCCGATCTCGGTGAGCATGGCCATGGAGAGGGCATGCCCACCGCCGAGGAACCCCGTGACGGGGCCGCCCCGCATCGGGTCCTTCGCGCCGATCCTCGGGACGTGCCGGCGCTGGGTCTCCCCGGTCTCGTCGGCGATCCGGAACCCCACGATGCCGAGCCGCGGATCGTGGGCGTACAGGTCCCGCACCCGCCGCAGCACGTCCGCGTCGACGAGCAGGCCGTCGTCGTCCAGCTCGACGACGACGTCGACGTCCCCGAACTCACGCAGTTGCCCGAGGGCGACGTTGCGGCCGCCCGGGCAGCCGAGGTTCTCCTCCGTCTCGATGAGGGTGACCTCGCCCGGCAGGCCGAGGCGCTCGGCGAAGCCGGACAACGGGCAGCCGTTGCCGACGATCACGATCCGCTCGGGGGCGACGTCCTGTTTGGCCACGGACATGAGCAGTGCGTCGACCTCGGCGGGCCGGTTCCCCATGGTCACGACGGCGACGGCAATCCGGGGGTCCACCAGCTCCACCTCGTCTCATTCGGCTTTCCATGCCCCGGCTGCCACTCACCGCCGGGCGCCACCGTCCAGTACGTCACCGAGGACGGCGCCGTTCGTTCCGTCGGTGTTCGTTCCGTCACCGTCCGGTCGTCATCGGTACGACGCACCAACGATGCCAGCAGCGACCGATGCCCGGCGTTAACGAAGAGGGCGATTCGCGTTCGCTGGTTCTCTTTGTTCCGTAAAGGGTTCTTCCACCGGCGACTTGGCGCGAAGGCAGGACCGGTCAAGACGTGCGGGTGGGCTGCTGGGCGTCGGCCCACTGGCGCAGCTCGGCCTTGGCGAGCTTGCCGCTGGCGTTGCGGGGCAGGGCGTCGATGAGCAGGATCCTGGTGGGGAGCTTGTAGCGCGCCAGATGGCCGCCCGCGAAGTCCCGTACCTCCTCCACCGTGGGCTCCGTACCGGCCGCGCAGGACAGGACGGCGAGGACGGTCTCGCCCCACGTGGGGTCCGGCACGCCGATGACGGCGGCCTCCAGGACGCCGGGGTACTCGGCGAGGACGCGTTCCACCTCGGCCGGGTAGACGTTCTCCCCACCGCTGATGATCATGTCCTTGAGGCGGTCGACGATGTAGTAGAAGCCGTCCTCGTCCCGGTGGGCGATGTCGCCCGAGTGGAACCAGCCCATGTCGTCGAAGGCCGCGCGGGTGGCGTCCGGGTCGTCCCAGTAGCCGGACGTCACGTTGGGGCCGCGGACGCAGATCTCGCCGCGCACGTCGGCGCCGTCGATCCCGGCACCGGTGCCGGGGTGGGTCAGCCGGACCTCGGTGTACGGCATCGGCAGGCCCGCCGATCCCGTCTTCTCCAGGGTCAGCCCGGCCGGCAGATACGTGGCGAAGGGCGCCGTCTCGGTCAGCCCCCAGGCCTGCTGGAGCAGGACGCCCCGCTCGGCGTAGTGCCGGATCAGCTGCGGCGGTACGGGGGCTCCGGCGACGATCGCGGACCGCAGGGCGCCCAGGTCGGCCTCGGCGAAGCCGGGCACGCGGGCGAGGGCCGCGAACATGGCGGGCACGGCGAACACGCTGTTCACCCGGTGGCGGACCAGGTCGTCCAGGCACTGGGCGGGGTCGAAGCCGCGGCGCAGGACCACGGTGCCGCCCCGTACGAGGGTGCGCAGGGTGAGGGCGTTGAGTCCGCCGATGTGGAAGAGCGGGGCGACGGCCAGGTTCACGTCGTCGCTGCGGGTGTCCACGACACTGTCGACGTTGACGGCGTTCCACCAGAAGTTGCCGTGCGTGAGCATGACGCCCTTGGGCCGGCCGGTGGTGCCGGAGGTGTACATCAGGGCCGCGAGGTCGTCGTCGTACAGCGCGACGGGTTCCCGTACGGGCCGGTCCGGGCCGCGCAGTGAGGACAGCGGCGTCCACACCTCGGCGGGCGTCGGCGCGGCGGGGGACCCGGGGTCGGTGTCGACCAGGACGTGGTTGCGGGCGGGGACGCCGGCCAGGACCGACTCCACGAGCTCGCGGTGCCCCTCCTCGACGACCAGGGTGTGCGCGCCGCAGTCGTTCAGGATGTGGCGCACCTCGTCGGCGGCGAGCCGGAAGTTGACCGGGACGAAGACCGCGCCGAGGTGGGCGGCGGCGAAGAGCGTCTCCAGGAAGGTGACGCTGTTGAGGCCGAGGTAGGCGATCCGGTCGCCGCGGCGCAGCCCGCTCTCGGAGAGGCCGGCCGCGAACGCACCGACGGTGCGGCTGAGCTCACCCGCGGTGATCTCCCGGCCCTCGTGGACGACGGCGGCCGGGGAGGGATGCCGCGCTCTTCGGTGCAGTGCGGTGGCGGGGCTGATGTCGACGGCGGCCATGGCGTCGGCTCCTTCAACTGGCTGTCGGGAACTGGCTGCCGAAGTCGGCGCTTCTGGCGAAGGACGCGGTGGGCGTACGGTCCCGCAGGCCGAGGCAGGTGGTGACCAGCTCCTCCTCCGAGGGGAGCGTACGTCGCCGGGGACGGTCGGACCACCCTCCTGGAGATCGTCGACCAACCCCGCGCCCCGGCCCCCCGGAGGGGCGGGGAATTCAGTCAGAAGCGCATGTCAGGTGCGCATGTCATGGACGTGCCTTTTTTCAGAATTGGCGAAACCGCGTCCATTCAAGAAGTGCCGAATCCGAACCGAATCAAACAATTCCCCGCCCCAGCCGCCGCAAAAACATCACCGTCCGGAATCGACAGCCTCGGACACCTCGACACCGTGCTCCCGAATGCCCGACACTCTGCGACAAGAACATCGGATGTATCGGAGATGGCGAGTATGAGAGGCAGTGGCTTTACCGAAACGGCAACGGATGCGGTGACCTCTCCGCACAGGCTTCAGCGTTCCACCACACGAGGCTTTGCCGCCGTGGCGGCGGTGGGTGTCACTCTCGCACTCGCCGCCACCGGATGCGGTAATTCATCGGATGGCCAGAGCGCCGACGGCCAGACAACGATCACTGTCCAGCAGCAGGCCGGTGACAACAACGTGGCGATGATGAAGAGCGCGGCGAAGCTCTTCGAGGCGGCCAACCCACAGGTAAAGGTCAAGATCCAGATCATCACCGTGCAGACGAAGAACACCACGAACGCGAATGTCCTCAGCGGTTCCAATCCACCCGACGTGGGTGTCGTCCCGACCAACAGCGCCGCCTACGGCCAGCTGGTGAAAAGCAGGAAACTGCTTCCGCTGGAGGACGTCTGGGCGTCGTCCGATCTGAAGTCCCGTTACGGCGGCGCCATCGCCTCGGCTCTCACCGCACCGGACGGAAAGCACTACGTCGTCTCGATCGACAGCGTCTACTACAGCCTCGTCTACTACAACAAGGAGCTGTTCAAGAAGGCCGGGATCACCGTGCCGGCCGACCACCGGATCGAGTCGGCGGACCAGCTGTACTCGATGGTGAAGGCCCTGAAGAAGACCGGCAAGCAGGGCCTCGGACTCGGTGGGAAGTCCGGGTACGCGGCGAGCTGGATGCTGGACGCCCTGCTCCCCACCTCGGCCTCCGCGGACCAGCTCAAGAACTACCTGTCCTCCTGGCAGTCGTCCGCTCCGGAGAGCTCCAAGTACACCGACCCCGCCTTCGTCGACGCGGTCTCGCAGCTGAACGACTACCGCAAGCACGGCATCTACCAGGACGGTTTCCTCGGCGCCGACACCCCCGCGGTCGAGGCGGCCTTCCAGAACGGCCGGCTGGGGATGGCGATCGACGGAAGCTGGCAGGCCGCCGTCTTCCGCAAGGTCATGAAGTCCAACGTGGGCTGGCTGCTGCTGCCGCCGGTCAACGGTTCCGCCAAGACCCAGGTGACGGCCTATGCCGGTGACGGCCTGGGCATTCCGGTGGGAGCCAAGCACCAGGCCGCCGCGAAGAAGTTCCTCGAGTTCTTCATGACGGAGAAGAACCTGGCGCAGTCGGTGATCAAGGCCGGCGGGAACCTGGCCCCGGTGAACGACATGCCGGACTCCGCCCACGCCCAACTGGACCCACTCGTCCAGGAGATGCTGGCCGACGTCAAGGCCAACGGAGCCCAGTCGGGGTGGACCTCCACGGTCCCGGGCACGCTGGGCCAGGGGTTCTTCGACCCGCTGATCCAGTCGATGTACGCAGGTCAGGCCACCCCCGCGGCGATCTGCGCCAAGCTGGAGGCCCAGCTCGCCGAGACCCGGTCCGGGAACTGACCCGCCCGGGATTTTTCATGCCCTGGTGTGGTGGCTCCTACCACCACACCAGGGCGCTCAAGCCGGTTCGATCACCCATCCAGTCTCACCCCTCCAGTCGGTTGGAGTGCCTGACATGACCGCTGTCCACGAGGCCGGGGCGCGAGCGACGGCCCACGCCCGCCCGTCCCGTCGCCCCCGCCTGCCGCGCAAGGCCGTCACCGCCCTGGCCGTCGCGCCCGCGGGGCTGCTCATCCTGGCCTTCGCGGGGTATCCGCTGGTCCAGTCGGTGTGGCTCAGTCTGACCGACTGGTCCGGCATCGGGTCCGCCCACTTCGTGGGTCTGCGCAACTTCCGCGCCGCCTTCTCGGACGGATCGGTGGCGCACTCCACCCTGGTGACCGTCCAGTTCGCGTTCCTCACGGCGGCGGGCACCGTCGTCGTGGCGACCCTGCTGGCGGTGGCGGTCAGCGCCGGGGCCAGGGGATCGGCGTTCTACCGGATCGTGTGGTTCCTCCCCGGCATCGCTCCGGTGACCGCCGTCGCCATCTTCTGGGCGCAGAGCATGGCGCCGCAGCAGGGGGCGGTCAACGTCGTCCTCGGATGGCTGGGCCTCGGCGACACGCACGCCTGGCTGGCGGGGACCTCGACGGCCATCTATCCGACGATCGGCGCGGCCGTGTGGGCCGGGGTCGGATTCGCCTTCGTCCTGATCCTCGGGGCGACCGAGCAGATCGACGTCTCGCTGTACGAGGCGGCGACCATCGACGGGGCGGGCAGGGTCCGGCAGTTCGTCTCCATCACGCTGCCCATGATCCGGCCCGTGCTGACGGTCACCACCATGCTGGAGGTGGTCTGGGCGGCGAACGGCTTCACCATGGTCTGGGCCATGACCAACGGCGGTCCGGGTAACGCCACCACCACCCTTCCGGTGCTGATCTACCAGCAGGCCTTCCAGTTCACCAACTACGGGCTGGCCAGCGCCATGGCCGTACTCAGCGGTGTCGCCCTGTTCGTCCTGGGGCTGATCGGCCTGCGGATGAGCACCTCACGGCAGGGGGCGCAGGCATGACGGCCAGCACGGGCATGACAGGTAGCACGGGCACGGGCGGCACGGGCATGACAGCCGACGCCGGGAAGCCAGGCGGCGCCGGGAAGACAGACAGCACCGGGAAGACAGACAGCACCGGCAGGACCGGTGGCACCGGCGGCACCGGCAGGACAGGGGGCACGAGGGGCGCGGGCCTGCCCCGTGTGAGGCGTGTGCTGACCACCGGTGGCGCCCAACTGCCGCTCGCGCTCTGGACGCTGGTGACCCTCGCCCCGTTCGTGATGATCACCCTGCTGAGCTTCCGCGACAACGGGGACATCTACTCCCATCCGCTCGGCTTCGGCGGCAGCTACCACCCGTCCAACTTCAGCGGTGCCTGGAGCGGGCCGCTCGGCTCGGCCGGGATGAGGGCGTTCTTCTCCAACACGGTCACCGCCGCGCTCACCGCCCTGGTGGTGAACCTCTGCGCCGGGACCACCGCCGCGTACTTCGCCACCCGGCTCTCCCCCAGGCAGCGCACCTGGTACCTGCGGCTGTTCCTGCTGGGCACCGTGGTGCCGTTCGTCCTGCTGCTGATCCCCTACTACCGCGCGTACAACGCCCTCGGCCTGATGGACAGTCCGGTGGCCCTGGGTGTCGCGTACGGCGCTCTGGGACTGCCGACGACCGTGCTCGTCCTCAACGCCTTCTTCACCGACTTCCCGAAGGAGATCACCGAGGCCGCGGCTCTGGACGGCCTCGGCGACTTCGCGGCCTACCTGCGGATCGTCCTGCCGCTGTCCCGGGGAGCCATCACCGGCGTGTCCATGCTGCTGCTGGTCTGGGTGTGGAGCGAGACCCAACTGGCCATCGTGCTGCTGCAGGACGCGGCCAGCCAGACGGTCGCGGTCGGGCTGCTCGGCTTCCAGTCGCAGTTCACCTCCGACCTGGGCCCGCTCTTCGCCGGCCTGACCATCTCCATGCTGCCGATCCTCCTGCTCTATCTGGTCCTCAACAGGTTCATCAGCAAGGGCATCGCCCTCGGCGGCGCCATCCGCTAGCGCGCACGACCGCGAACGCGGAGGGAGGGTGGGCGCGTTGGGGAGGAACCGTGGGGAGGGACCATAGGGGCACTCTTGACGCCGCCATGATCGACTAGCCGGCTGGGCCGTTCGATGGACGCGTGGCGGGGGGGGGACGCACATGAGCGGGTCGCTGGGGCGTCACCGGCGGCGCGGCGGCGGTCGTCCTGGGCGGGCTCGGCATCGCCGGGTACGAGGCCGTGTCCGCCGACGACGAGGTGTGCTGCGCGCTCCCGAAGCCGTTGCAGGGCGTGCCGCGCGGCCCCGACGGGGAGATCGACGTCGCCTCGCAGTCGGTGCGGACCACGGTGCTGACCGGCCACGACTTCTCGCTGCACGTCCGCCCGGGCGGCGACGCCGACGACTGGGAGGTCGCGGAGGCGGGCGAGTCGGGGAAGGTCCTGCGCGCCAAGGGCGAGAAGACCGTCAAGGGCACGCACTACTTCACGTTCCGGGCGCTGAAGCCCGGCACGGCGCGCGTCGTGCTGAAGGAGACCGACGGCGACCGCACCATGACGTACCCGGTCGAGGTCAGGGGGACAGCATCCAGGGCACCGTCGTGGCCCGGGATCCGAAGGCGGAGTACAGCGAGGCCGCCGACTCGTCGGAGTACCGCAGGCTCGACGGGGACTTCGCGGGCACGGTCACCGTACGGCCCGGCGAGCGGTTCCTCGTCGCCAACCGGTACTCCAACCAGCCGGGCTACACCTGGAAGGTCACCAAGGAGCCGGACGGCACGGTGGTGGGCCTGCGGCCCGGACCGCCACGCACCACCGGTGCCCCGGCCGCCGACCGCCGACCGCCGACCGCCGGGACTGGTACGGCTTCACCGCCCGCGAGTCCGGCACGACCACGGTCGAACTCTCCGGCTGCCACCACTGCGGGTACGACAGCGGTCCCACGTCGGCCGAGAGCGGGAAGTTCTCCGTGACGAAGAGGCTGACCGTGGTCGTGCGCTGACCGTGCTCGCGCGCTGACCGTGCTCGTGCGCTGACCGTGCCGGTCGCGCGTCCCCGGGGCGCTCACCGCGTGCTGCACACCGTCCGTGGTGCCGAACCGCTGGTGCGCTGCTCGTCCTGCACCTCCTGCACGTCCTTCAGGAGACCCCGTATGCCGAGGTCCTCACCGGCGGCGGCCCTCGCGATGGTCAGCAGGACGGCCTCGTAGAAGGCGTCTCGCACGGTGGGTGCCATCACGTCCGAGGCGTCCAGGCAGCGGGGGCCCTTCCCGGTGAGCCGTCGGGCGATGTCCTCCTCGACCGCGCCGCCGTGCGCCCGCACCAGGCGGTTCGCCGAGAAGACGCCCGCGGTCTCGGCCCACTTCTGCTGGCCCTCCCGGGAGGCCAGCCGTTCGATCAGCGCGCTCGCCTCGGGGCGGTCGCTGAACAGCGCGGCGAAGTCGCCGGTCACCTCGTGGGCCCGTACCTCGTGGCGGCCACCGGGCAGCAGCGGAGCGGAGTCCGTCAGCTTCGCGTGCGTACGCATCGACCGGTAGAAGGAACGGGCGAAGGAGCCCTGGTGCTCCAGGGAGCAGCCGTCCGGGCCGTCGAACAGCAGCCCGTTCTTGTCGGGCTCACCGCGGTGATCGGTGAGCAGGGCACGCCGTGCCGCCTCCTTGTCCTGCCGGAGCAGACCGGCCCATGCCTCCCACGCGGTGCGCACCGCCTTCCCGGTCCACTCCCCTCCCTCCTCCCCCAGCGCCCACTTCCCGTAGACGTCAGGACCCTCCCGTTGCAGCACGAGGTCCTCGATCCAGTCGCTGCCGGGCCAGCCGGAGGCGCCGTCCTCCCCCATGCCCATGCACCAGCTCTTCAGCGGTGCCGGTGCACGGGCGGGCGGGTCGTCCTCGCGGTACCAGACGATGCTCTTCAGGTCCGCCTTGACCGGGACCCAGTACACGTGTCCCGCGGACTCGCTCACCGACTTCCAGGGCGAGCCGTACTCCTCCTCCGAGAAGAGGTCGTCGAGCGATTTGAGGCGCTGTTGGTCGGCGTACTCCGCCAGCTCCCCCACACCGGGCATGATCGCGATGTCCGGGGGCTCCCCCGACTGCACCTTGGACAGCAGCACCTCGCGCTGGGCCGCGGTGCCCTGGTACTCGAAGGGGATGCCGAAGTCGCGCAGCACCGTCTCGAACTGGTCCGCCTGGTCGTCGGTCCACGGCCCGAGGATGGTCACCGGGTCGTCGTCCTGCTGCGCCCAGACCACCACCATGCTGCCGGCGGAGAGCAGCATCAGCACCACGAGGAACACCAGCACCTTGAACCGACGGGTCACGGTCGCCTCCCGTAGTCGCTCTCGAGCCGAAGACCGAGCCCCGCCGCCGGCAGGACGACGAGCAGCAGGCCCCCGATCAGGGCGCCCTGGTACACCCCGTAGGTCCAGGCGTCATCGGCCAGTTCCCGCCGGACCTCGTCGGACTTGTCCGCGACGGACTGCTGTGCCTCGTCCAACCCCGGGCCGCAGCAGTGTTGTCGGGAGACTTCGGTGATCTGTCGCAGGTCCCCGGCCACGCTGTCGAGGTCTTTCTGCGCGGAGGACATCGTCAGCAGCGGGACTGTCGCGAGCAGCACGGTGAGGGCGAAGGCCGCGATCAGGTACGGGTTCCAGTCGCGCCCGCAGCGGTCGCGCAGCACGAACAGCGCGGAGAGCAGGGTCAGCGCCAGGCCCGCCAGGGCGAGTTCGGCGATCCACCAGCCGCCGCGCTGCAGCCACCCCATCGTGGCGGTGGCTTCGACACGCTTCATCTGGACCCGCTGCAGTTCGTGCAGGCGGGGTACGAGCCCCACGTCCGGGCGGGTGAGCAGCGAGCGCGCCTCGGCGAGCTTCTGCTGCCGCATGAGTGGCTGGTCGCGGTACATGGCCGTGCCGAGGCTGATCGAGTTGCCGTACGTGGCGAGCAGCCCGTTGACGGTGCCGAGGTCCTGGTCCGTCCGGTCCGCGATCCGGGACAGCCCCTGGTCGGCGGCGGACAGCTGGGCCCGGTACGTCTCGCCCGAGCCGGCGACGCCGACGGGGTTGGGGTCCCCCAGGTCGTGCGCCTGCTCGTAGGCCCGCAGCACCGCGAGCCGGGCGGCGGCGAACCCCTGCACGGCCGGCGCCTCCCGGGACTCGAACGCCGCGGCGCCGCCCTGGATCTTCCAGCAGGACAGGAACAGGGCGCTCGCCCCCACGAGCGCGAACGTCACCAGGACCAGCAGGTGCGCCTTCAGCAGTCGACGAGTACGGAAACGGCTCAGGCGCCCGCGCCAGAAGGCGGCGGGGGAGTATCCGCTCCAGGAGGTGGCGCTTCCGGTCGTCACAGCAGCTTCTCCCCGCAGACGATGCAGTAACGGGCCTCGCTCCCGGCCGGAGTGGCGCAGTTGCCGCAGCGCGGGCCGGGCTGTGGGCCGACGGTGTCGGTCAGGGGTGCGCCGGGACGGGACCCGGCGCGCAGGATCATCGGGGCGAGCGTGTGGGCGTCGATGGCGGTGCGCAGCCGGACCCGCCCGGCGGGCGCGTCCTCGATGTCGGCGACCGCGCCGATCTCGTCCAGCACCCAGTCCGTGCCGAACTGCGCCGCCAGACGTGCGGCCCGCCCCAAGTGACCTTCGGCGGCGTCCCGTTGGTGCTCCCGCAGAGCGACCAGCCCGCGGCGCAGGGCGTCGCGCATCACGGCGGTGGCGTTCAGGCTGCGCACGATGTCACCGCCCGAACCGCTCGAACCGCCCGAGCCGCCCGAGCCGCCCGCCGGGGCCTGGGGCGGCGGCTGCTCGGGGCGGTGCCAGCGGGCGACGACGGGTGCGTGGACATCGCCGACGGAGACCATGGCGAACTGCAGGTCGGTCTCCAGCGGGTCGGCGTCGGCGTCCGCGACGAGGGTGAGCAGGTAGTCACGGCTGCCCTGCTCCCACTGGTAGGTCGGGAAGCTCCAGCGGTGCGACCGGCCGGGCCGGCGCAGCCCGCCGAGGCGGTGCGGCCGGGGCGCCCTCTCGCTCAGCGCGACCTGGCGCACGGAGGGCCGTACGGCCACCTCGACCGGCAGTTGGGGAGCGTGCACCCGGCGCAGCCGCTGGATGGCGGCGGTGACGGCCCGGCCGAGGCCCTCGCCCACGGACTCGGCGGTGCCGTGCAGCCGTTCGGCGAGGGTCAACAGGGGTTCGGGAGCCCAGTCGGCGCCCACGGCGAAGACGTCGCAGGTGAAGTGCCCGGCGCAGGCGTCCAGTTCCTCCTCCAGGCGGGTCTCGCCCGGGGCGCTGCTGCCGTCGGTGATCAGCAGCAGATGGCGTACGGACAGCGGGCGGGCGGCGAGCAGGGCGCGTGACGTGGCCGCCCAGGCGGCGTACCCGGCGGGGCGCGGGCCGTCCCGGTGCAGCGGGAGCGCTCCCGCGCTGAAGGCGGCCCGGCGCTTCACGTCGTGGTCGGCGACGGCCCACTCGTCACCGTCCCGCGGATACCACCGCACGGGCTGCGGGCCGCCGCCGAGCACGGTGAAGGAGATCCCGTCGGGCAGGGCGCGCAGGGCGGCGGGCAGCGCGTGCCGGACGGCCGCCCGGTGCTGCTCGGCGACGTCCACCGCGATGATCACGGCGAGTTCGATCGCGGGCAGGGCGGCGGGAGCGCCGGTGGCGGCCACGTCGACCCGCAGGTGTGCCTCGATCTTCGCGCTGCGATGCGGTCGCAGGTCGTGTCCGAGGTCGACGCTCAACCGGATGTCCGGCTGCGACGGCCGGGTGTGGCTGCTCATGTCGTACGTCACCGCTCCTCCCCCTTCGTCACGGTCCGGACCGCGTGGGGGCGTCCGGTCTTTGGCTGCCGTGTGTCGCTGCCGTGCGTTGGTGCTGTGCGGGTGTGTCGCTGCCGTGCGTTGTCGCTCTGCGGGTGTGTCGCTGCCGTGCGTTGTCGCTCTGCGGGTGTGTCGCTGCCGTGCGTTGGTGCTGTGCGGGTGTGTCGCTGCCGTGGGTCGCTGCCGGGTGGTCTTTCGCTGTCGCGCGGGTCTTCGTCTGCCGTGCGGGTCTGTCGCTGCCGTCCGGTCTCCGGCTGTCGCCCTCCGGACCGTCGCTGCCGTGCGCAATTCGCTGCCGTGCGGGCTTTCGCGCCGCGCGGGCTTTCGCGCCGTGCCGGCTTTCGCGCCGCGCGGGCTTTCGCTGACGTCCTCCTCCTGCCGTCCTCCGGTCCGTCGCTCACCGTGCGGGCTTCGCTGCCGTCCTCCTGTCCATCACCGCCGCGCGCTCTCGCTGCCGCGCGGGTCTCCGTTGCCGTGCGGTCAGATCAAGGTCTGGGGTCGTACCGCGTGCATGAGGTCCACGAGGTGTTCGTGGGCCTCGCGCGGCTCCCGGTGGCGTGCGGCCAGTTGCCGGTAGTGCGATTCGATCTCCTTGCGCAGCGCGCGCTCCTGGTCGCTCAGGTGTCTCAGGCCGCGGGCGTCGAGCCGTCCGGCGTCCCCTCCCGGAGGGCCGGGCCGGTCGCTGCGGCTGTACAGGGCGTCCAGCTTCCATTCGAGGAGTTCGGTCCTGAGGCGCAGCGCCTCGTCCTCGGACAGGCTCGGCTCGCCGGCGCCGGGTTCCTGGCTCACGAGGCCGCGCAGTTCGGACAGCGCCGCGTCGACCTCGGTGGGCGCGGGCAGCGGTTCACCGTCTCCGGGCAGCCGGGCCGCGCGGATGCGCAGGGAGGCGATGCGGGCGACTGTGTGGTCCAGGGTGCCGGGGCGCACCCGGCCGAGCACGTCGAGGGCGGCCCGGCGATCGCCCGCGCGGAGCGCGAGCCGGGCGAGACCCAGGGCCGCGCCACCGTGGGCGGGGTTGCGGGCGAACACGGCCTCGTACAGTTCCTTGGCGGTGGGCCCGGCCTTGTCGTCGCCGAGCCGCTCCCCGCAGTAGGCGAGGGCCAGTTTGGGCGCGTACTCGCCGGGAAGTTCGAGGCGGACCCTGGTGAAGTGGGCCTTGGCATCGGCGACCCGCCACGGGGCGTCGTCCAGGCCGGCGCGGCACAGCGCGACCAGGGCGCGGTGCCACTCCAGCCGCCACCGGCGCACGGCGGACGGCCCGGGAAGGGAGTCGGCCGTGTCGAGCTCCTCCTGGGCCAGCTCCAGGTCCTCCCACGTGTTGCGGCCCAGCAGGACGCGCACGTTGTGCAGGTGGATCTCGACCGAGGGCGGCTTCTCGTCCTCCTGGCCGAGGAGCACACCGGGGTCGTAGCCACTGCTCACCTCGAACCGCGCGGTCTGCGGATCGCCCGGGTAACGCCTCGGCAGCGGCAGACAGCGCCCTATCTCGGTGGGCGTGGGGGCGCCGAGGTCGAGGGCGGGGGCCACGGGAGCCTCGTACCGGTCGCGACGGGGCCGGTCCAGCCAGTGCTCGATGCCCGGTACGGTCCCGAGGCGGGCGCCGAGCAGCTGCGGGGAGGGCCGGAAGTAGTCGGAGGGCTCGGGCGGGTCGCTCTTGCCGCGCAGGGCCCTGATCTCCCGCAGGGCACCCCGCAGTTGGCCCGCCATCTCCCGGGCGTCGGCGAAGCGCCGGCCGGGGTCTCTGCGGGTGGCGCGTTCGACGACCCCCCATAAGGAGGCGGTGCCGAGCCCGGGCACCTCGTCCACGGCCCAGCCGGCGAGTTCCCGCAGGGTGACGCCGACGGTGTGCAGGTCGTGGGCGACGGTGGGCACGGCCGAGGACCCGGTCTCGGGCGCCATGTAGTCGGGCGTGACGTGGGCGGGAGGCTGGCTCTGGCCCTGTTCGCGCATGCCGCCGAGATCGATGACCTTGACGCCGTCCCCGTGGTGCACGACGTTCGAGGGCTTCATGTCCCCGTACACGAAGACCCGTTCACCGCCGGCGTGCAGATGGACGAGGGCTTCGAGGATCTGGCAGCCGTACGCGGCGACGTGCTCGATGTCGAGGACCGACTCACCGCGCCGGGTCTCCTCGACGACTTTCGCGAGGGTGCCGTCGCCGACGTCGTCCATGACGATGTAACCGCCGGTGACCTGTCCGGTGCCGTCGCGCCGGGCGACGAAGTCGCGGATCTGGACGATGCGGGGGTGGCGGATGGCGACGAGGTTGCGGCGTTCGACGTCGGCGAGCCGGGCGCCGTCCTGTTCGTAGCGGTTGAGCAGTCCCTTGACGGCGACGACGTCACCGAGATGGGAGTCCTCGGCGAGATACACCCAGCCCTGGCCGCCGTGCGCGATGGGTCCCATGATCCGGTACTGGTCGCGCAGCACGTCGCCCTCGGCGAGTTCGGGCCGGTACGAGTAGGGCTCGCCGCAGGCCGGGCAGTGCCCCTCGACCGGCACCGGACCCACGGTGTAGGGCGGTGCGAAGGTGATGCCGCACTCGGTGGACGAGCAGCTCATACGGATGCGCAGCGGCGCCTCGGAGTGGATGAGGCGTTCCTGTGCGGGGCGCGGCGCGCGCTCGGGCAGCGCGAGGAGCTCGTGAGGGCCGAAGGCGCCCGGGTCCTCGGGGAGTACGGGCAGCCGGGGGCCCTTCTCCGCGCGGCCGCACTCGGCGCAGTAGCCGGTGGGCAGTACGGCTCCGCCGCAGAGAGCTCCGGTGAAGCGCCGGTGCGGGCAGGTCGTCATGGTCTCGTCGTCCCCCTCCCTCTCCCCCTCCCCCGCCCGGGCCGGGCGGAGCACCTCATGCCCGGTCTCCCCGGTCTCCCCGGTCTCCGGGACGCCGCAGGTCGGCGCGCAGGGTCCTGATCAGTTGCCGCGCCCGGGTGAGCTGCTGCAGCGGATCCGTCAGGTCGTCGATCAGGCGGCGCTCGCGTCGGCGGCGGTCAGCCGTCTCGGTCATGAAGCCGAGGGAAGCGCTGTCCACCACGCCGAGGCGGACCGCACGGCTGAACTCCGCGCGCTCCAGGCGGTCGAGCAGCGCGTCCGCGTGGTCGAGGAGCGCGGGCCGCAGGAGTTCGTCACGGGCCGCGGTCCAGCCGGTGCCGCCCTCGTGCCGGAAGACGAGCAACAGCCGGAAGCCGAACGTCCGCAACCGGGACAGGAGTTCGATCAGCGGGCCCGGCTCTGGTTCCTCGTCGAGTCCGTCCACGAGGACGGTGACCTGACGGCCGGGCTCGAGGGCGGGAGTCTGCCCGGACCGGGGCGCGGGTCCGGGTCCGGATCTGGGCTTGGGCCCGGGCCCGGGCCCGGCTCCGGATCTGGGTCCGGGTCCGGGTCCGGATCTGGGTCCGGGTCCGGATCTGGGCTTGGGCCCGGATCTGGGCTTGGGTCTGGCGCCGAGTAACCAGTCCCAGTACGCCAGGTACTGCCCGGGCGGGAAGGTGATGTGGCCCAGGGCGTGGTCGGCGAGGTCCGGCCTGCTGGAGGCGCCGCCGCGGTAGACGAGGTGGGCGCGGTGCAGCAGATGGCGCAGGGAACGGTCCTTGCCGCTGCCCGGCCCCACCACGGTGATCTTCACCGGATCCTCGTCCGGATCCTCCAGCCACCGGGTCAGCCGCTCCCCGAAGTCGTGGTCCCACGCCTGCGGGCCGCTCAACTCCGCGATGATCGGCGACAGTTCGGCGATACGGTCGACAGGGATCAGGTACGAGACGGCGAGCCGGTTGTCCTCGGGCAGCAACGCGCCCATGTCGCCGCGCCAGCTGACGACGAGGCCGACCACGCGGGAGCGACGCCCTTCGTGCGGCCGGGTGCACACGGCGGCCCCGCTGAAGCCCGCGCGCACCACCTCGGCCTTGGTCACGGCGTCGAGTTGCACCCGCTCGCCGCTGGCCCCGCCGATACGGCCCCACAGGGTCAGACCGTCGTCGAAGCCCTTCGCGTAGCCGGTCGCGTACACCTCCATACCGGCCCACAGCCCGGATGCCAGCCGGGCCGGACGCGCCCGCGGACGCGGACTGTCCAGGCGCAGCACGGCGACGTCCTCGCCACCGTCGATCCCGGGCAGCCAGCCGCCGGGCGGCACCCGTGCGGCCACCGGCTCCAGATCGCTGTTCTCCGCGAACTCCAGCCACATCACGGCATCCGGCCGACGCACCACGTGTGCGCAGGTCAGCGCCGTGTTCTGGTCGACGAGCACACCGGCACCGCAGACAGGACCGTGCGCGTCCTCGCGCCGCAGCCTGAGTCTCCAGTCCGCGCGCAGTTCCCCCATACGCAGTTCCCCCATACTGCATCAGACTACGCGCGGAGCATCGTACGTCCCTAGACTCGTGAACCAACTTGAATGGGCCAACCAACGGAAAACGCCGGTGGATCGACACGGGGGATACGGAACCATCCGGCCCCCGGAGACGATTCCCCCTGCCCCGGGCTCCGCTACAGATGCCAGGTGACGGAGTCGTTGGCGGCGAGCAGGGCCGCGAAGACGGCGATGTCGGCGAAACCGAGGAACATGCCGAACCAGGCGCGGCACGGCCGCCTCGTGCCGCGCCCCAGCGCGAGCGTCGAGAACACGACGGCGGTGGGGCCCAGCACGAGGTTCCCCACCAGTAGTCCCGTGAGGCCGAACATGAAGGACGCCACGGCCATGCCGTCGGTGTCCTTGGCGCCGACGTCCTTCGTCCCGCCCGGAGCCTTCCCGCCCGGAGCCTTCCCGCCCGGAGCCATCCCGCTCGGCTCGGGCGCGGCCCGGTGCCGGCTCGGATCCTTCGACAGCCTGCACGTCCTGGCGGGCGACGGCCGGGTTGCGGTCAGCGGCATGGGGTCACACTCCTTCAGCGTCCGGTGAGGTGCTCGCGCACCAGGAAGACGGTCAGCCAGCCGCCGATGACCGCGCCGCCGATCAGGCTGACGTGGACCGGCAGTTGGGCGACGGCGCCCAGCATGGTGCCCAGCAGGAGGAAGGTGGCGATCAACGCGTCCATGTCCGTCCTTTCGTCGGTGTCCTCAGGTGTCCTTACGGGCGTGGCCCTGGGCCTACGTGCGTCCCGCCTCGGCGCGTTCGGGTTCCGAGGCGGCTTCGGCCCTCTCGGCGGCCGGCCGCCGAACGGGCGCCCCGTCGCCGCGGCCGGGGAACCACCAGTTCCAACGGCCCATCAGCCGCATCGCCGCCGGAACCAGCAGGAGCCGTACGAGCGTGGCGTCCAGGAGGATGGCGACAGCCATGCCGAAGCCCAGCTGCTGGATGGGCACGATCCCGGAGAACCCGAACGCCCCGAAGACCGCGACCATGAGCACGGCGGCTCCCGAGATCAGCGGTGCGGTCCGGGTGAGGCCGCGGGCCACGGACACCGTGTTGTCCCCGGTCGTCAGGTACTCCTCGCGGACCCGGTCGAGCAGGAAGACCTCGTAGTCGGTACTGAGGCTGAACAACAGCGCCAGCAGCAGGACCGGCACGAAGTTCTGCAGGTAGTCGGTCTGCTCGAAGCCGAGGAGCCCGGTGCCCAGGCCCTTCTGGAAGACCAGGACGAGCACGCCGTAGGTCGCGGCGATGGACAGCAGGTTCATCGCGATGGCCTTCAGCGGCAGCAGCAGCGACCGGAAGGTCAGCAGCAGGACGAGGTAGACGGCCGCGAGCATGATGAGGATGACCTGCGGCAGACCGTCCTGGATGACACGGTTGGCGTCGATGCCCTCGGCCGTCTCGCCACCGATCGCCGAGGTGAACGAGGAGGCGGGGAGCTTGTCCGCCTCCTCATGGACTCGGTCGAGCAGCTCCCGCGCCGCGTCGTCGGAAGCCGTGGTGTCCGGGACGACCTCCAGGACGAAGGCGCGGTCGCCCTCGGCGACGTAGTGCCGCACCGTGTCGCGGGCGTCGTCGGGCAGCCGGTCCAGGGAGGGCGCGGCCAGTGCCTTGAGAGGCGCCTGCGGGGAGGCGGACTCCAGGACGGGCAGGGCGGAGTCGACCCGCTCGACGTGCGGCAGCTTCTCCAGTCGGCTGCTGAAACGGGTGAGGTCCTCGGACCGCTCCGCCTCCCCCAGCGGTGCGCGGGAGCTGACGACCACCTGGATCGGGGAGGTGGCGCCGACCCCGAACGAGTCCTGCATGTGGTCGTATCCGACCCTGACGGACGAGGTCTCCGGCAGGATGCGGGCATCGGGGGAGAAGGTGCGCAACTGCGCGACGGGAGCCGCGAGCGCGACGAGGACCACACTGGCCGCGGTGAGGAAGAGCACCGGCTTGGCCATGACCTTCAGGGACAGGCGGAACCAGCGGCTGTTCTCCTCGCCGGCCACGGAACTCGTGGCGTCCGCGCGGTCGTCCGCGGCCGCGCGGTCGTCCGCGTCCGCGCGGTCGTCCGTCTCCCCCGCGGTACGCCGGTGCCGGAACCGCTCGCGCAGGCTCCTCGGCAGGCGGACGCGGCCCGCGTTGATGCGGTCTCCCAGCAGGTGCAGCAGCACCGGCAGGAAGAGGACGGTGGTCAGCACACAGAAGGCGACGACCACGACGGCCCCGAGGGCCAGCGAGAAGATGACGTTGAGGTCGATGAGGAAGAGGGTGCACATCGCCAGGACGATGGTGGCGCCGGAGGCGAGGACGGTGTGCCCGGAGGTACGCAGGGTCGCCGCCACGGCTGATGCGACGTCCTGCCCCCTGGCCAGCTGTTCCTTGAACCGTGTGATCACGAACAGTGAGTAGTCGACGCCTACGCCCAGTCCGAGCATGGTGGCGGCGTTCTGCACGAAGACCGACAACTCGTGGTGCTGGGCCACCGGGGCGAGGAGACCCAGGGTGAAGACGATGGCGGAGACGCCGACGGCCAGTGAGACCAGGGCGGCGGCGACGCTGCGGAACAGCAGCAGAAGGATCACGATGATCAGGGGCATCGTGATCAGCTCGGCCTTGGCCAGTCCCTCCTGGCTGAGCGTGTTGATTTCACCCCAGAAGGACGAGGGACTGACCAGGGAGACGTCGAGGTCCTGCCGGCCGAAACGCTCGTCCAGATCCGCCTGCACCTCGGGCAGTTCACGGCGCGCCGTGCCGTCGTCGAGATCCAGGGCCAGGGAGTCGATGACGGTGTGGTGGTCGTCGCCGGCGTAGTCGGACCGGTTCTGAGGGGTGAGGCTGGTCCAGCCGTGGCTGTCGGTGACCTTCAGCTCCGGTTCCGCCGTCACCTGCCGTGCTATGTCCCGGGCCCGCTGCTCGAACCGCGGGTCGTCGGACTCGTAGCGCTTGTCGTGGATGACGAGGGTGACCGTGGTCCGGCCCCTGCCCTTGAAGCCGTGTTCGAGCTGGCCTGCCGCCTTGGTGGAGTCGGCTCCCGGCACGTACCAGCCGCCACCGCTGAGCGAGTCGGCGATGGACGAGGCGCCCACGCCGCTGATCGCCAAGGCCACCAGCCACAGGACGAGCAGAGGCCAGCGGGCCTTTCTGATCAGCCGGGAAGCGTGGTGGGCGAGTCCTCCTGGGGGCTTCGGTTCGGCGGTGCGTGCGGACGACATGTGACGGCTCCCAGCGTTGGAGATGTCAGGGGGCAGGCTGGATAATGACGGAACTCCGAGTCGTACACCGACTTGGAGTCTGCAAACGACTCACAGTCGGTCAGTATTCTTTGGAGGAAACATGGCAGTCAAGTCACGACGTGAGGAGTACGCGGCGCTGACCCGCGCCGCGGTGCTGGAGGCAGCCGCGGAACTCTTCGCCGAGAAGGGCTTCGACGTCACCTCCGTCGACGACATCGCCGGCACGGCCCGCGTCAGCAAGGGCGCCGTCTACCACCACTTCGCGGACAAGCGCGCCATCTTCGACGAGGTCTTCCAGGTCAGCCAGCAGGGCGTCCTCGACCAGGTCGGGATCGCCCTGAAGGACCTCGGCGGCGAGGAGCCTTCGCCGTGGTCGGTCGCGCGTGCCGCCGTGCAGGGCTTCCTGGGCGCCTACGTCGCGGACGCGCGCCGGAGGTCACTGCTGCGCCAGTCCGCCGGCGTCCTCGGCGTGCAGCGCTGCCGGGAGATGGACGACGAGCTGGCGCTGCCCCTGGTGCTGGGACTGCTGAACCAGCTGGCCGAGCGGGGCGAGTTGCAGCCGGTGCCCATCGAGATGACGGCGACCGTGATCTTCGGAACGCTCTGCGAGGCGGCCACCGCACTGGCCTTCGCCGAAGACCACGAGCAGGCGGGCAAGGACGCGGCACAGGTGGTGGGCTACATGCTGTCCGGCCTGGTCAAGGAGGCTTCGTAAGGCCGACGGGTTGCGTACGGCCAAGGGCGCGGCGACGCCCCCGGCTACCGGACGGGACGGGGGCCCGGCGCCGCACGGCGCGCCGCGGGCAGGTTTCCCCACCCCCGGCGCGCCCGGCACGTGGTACGCCCCGCGTGCCGGAGGGACCGAACACGCGGAGCTCGGTGACGGGGTGCCTCAGCGGGCTGCCGCCGACGCCGCCGTCGCCGCCAGCTTGCGCAGCCCGCCGATCAGCTCGACCGGCCACCGCAACCCGGTGCGCACCCGCGCCGCCAGCGGCCGGGTCACGCCGTGGACGTCGACCGCCACGTCCTGGCGCACCGGTTCACCGACCAGGATCTGCGCGGTCATCCGGGTGCTGAGCGCGCCGAACAGCAGTGACGCGTACACCAGTTGCGGCACGCTGTAGCCCTCCTCGCCCAGGTGTTCGCGCGCGTCGCTGATCATCTCCAGCGGGATGTACCGCGTGGGTACGGCACGGTAGAGCAGGGACCAGATACCCGTCCGTTCGACGTCTCCCGCCGTGATCCTGCCGTCGAAAGGGGAGGAGCCGTCGCAGCGGTAGTCGTAGAACCTGATGTACTGGGTGCCGGCCATGTCGTATCCGGTCAGTACGGGGCGGCGGGAGCGGACCGCGGCCTCATGGAGGAGGTACTTGGCCCGCCAGCCGGAACGTTCGGTGACGTCCACACCGTCGATCACCACGGACGCCCCGCTGACGAGGGCCTCGGCGTTGTCGCCGGTGACGCCTTCGGTGACCACCTCCACCCGGGCGTGCGGGTTGACCGACAGGACGCGCTCGGCGGCCACTTCCGCCTTGTGGCGGCCGATGTCGCCGTAGGCGGCATGCTGCCGGTTGAGGTTGTTCAGTTCGAACTCCCCGACATCGGCCAGGAGGAAGTCCTGTACGCCGATCCGAGTCAGGGGTTCCACCGCGGCCCCGCCCGTCGAACCGCAGCCGGCGACGAGGACACGGGCCCGGGACAGGGCTTCCTGCGTCCGCTCGGGGACGAACCCGCGGTTGCGTTCGGTGAACTCCTCGTAGAAGTCGCGGCCGGGCGCGGACTCATGGGTGAGGGCCATCAGGCGGCCACCTCCCCGGCCGCCGCGTCCGCGCGGGGAACCGTCCGGCCCACTCGCCGCTCGGCGTCCGTGTACCGCACCGACCCGGTGAGTTGTGCCATGAGTTCGCGCAGCGCGCGGAACGGGGAGTCGGACGCGGCGGCCCGCTCCAGCAGCCGGCCGCGCCGGTCGACTTCCTCCGCCGCCGGCGCCCAGGCGTAGAACGGGAGGACCTTCTCCCTCGCCGTGTACATGGGATGCATGACGTTCTGCCGGTTCAGGCGGGGCTCGGTGCCCAGCAGGAGACGCACGTCGAGTCCGAGCAGCACGAGGTGGCGCAGGGCCACATGCTCCTCCACGTCACCGATCAGCAGCCGGGTCGGGCACCCTTCCAGCCGGGACGCCCGGGTGAGGGCGGCCAGCAGTTCGAGTGTGATCCGCAGCCGTAACGAGCGGTCGGTGACGGCGTGGGCGTGTACGAAACGCTTGACCTCCCTGACCGCGTGCGTGGTCAGGTCCCCGGCCTCGCGCAGCACGTCCTGCAGACGCACGTCGTGGGCCTGCTCGCACGGGAACGGGTGCCGGTCGGCGGCGTTCAGCGGCCTGGGTTCGGGATCCTTGGTGTGGGCAAGAGCCACGTACCCGAGGATGCGGCCGCTGGCCACGTCGGTGGTGATCACATGCAGGTCCGCCGGGTGGAACTCCCGCACCGGCTCACAGAACAAGGACCGGCTGAAGACGAGGTCCTCGCTGGCGAAACCGGCCCTGAGGTACTCGGAGAGCCGGAATCCGGCCAGCCCGACGAGGTACCGCTCGGGTATGGACTCCGAGCGGGCGACGGACGTGACCACCCCGCGCCCGTGATCGGAGCGGTAGAGGCACGCGTCGGTCCTTCGGAGTTCCGCGTCCAGGCGGCCGAAACTCTGTCGGCTGTGCAGTCGGAGGATGTCCCTGATGTACCGCTGCCGTGCTCCCTCGGACGGTCCGGCGGCGCGATGGTCGCCGGACAGGCCGAGCGGCACGTTCCAGGGACGGAGAGCGGCCGCGCCACCGGCCATGGAATCGGCATTCCTGCCCATGAGTTGCCCTACCTGCCTTGCCTGCCTTGTTTGCCTTGTTTGCCTTATTGCCTTGCTTGCCTTGCTTGCCTTGCCTGGCTTGCTGGCCTCGCCTTCCTTGTGACGGGGCGGGGTCAGAAGTCGTCCTCGGCGTACAGCGACTCGGTGATCGCCAGCGCGAGAACCTCAGGGGTGCCTTCGTAGATGCGAGCACCGAGGGACTCCCGTACGAACTTCTCCATGCCGTACTCCCGCAGGTAGCCGCGGGCGCCCATCAGCGACATCGCCTCCTGGGCCACGTCGATGGCGACGCGGTCCGCGAAGAGCTTCGCGGTGGCCGGCTCGAACACCGGGGCGGGGATCTCCGTGTCCGCGGTGTGGGCCGCCTTGAGGTACATCAGCCGGGCCGCCTCGATCCGCGCGGCCATCTCGGCGAGCTTGCGGGCTGAGAACTGGTGCTCGTACAGCGGGACTCCGCCCTGAACGCGGTCGGCGCACCACTGCTTGGCGATCTCGAAGGCGCCCCGTGCGATACCGGTGGAGATGGCGGCGACTGTGGCGCGCGCCATGTTCATCTGCTGGATGTTGATGAGCATGCCGTTGCCCTCGCCGGCGACGACGTTCTCCGCCGGCACCCGCACCTCGTCGAACACCAACTCGCTGCCGAGGCAGGCCCGGTACCCCATCTTGTCGGCGACCGGCCCACGGGTGACGCCCGGGGAGTCCAGCGGCACGATGAACGCCGTGAGGCCGGTGGCGCCCGGGTGTCCTTCGACGTTCGCGTAGACGGAACCGAATTCAGCGACCTTGGCGTTGGTGATGAAGCGCTTCCGCCCGGTGAGCAGGTAGCTGTCGCCGTCCCGTCGGGCCTGGACCACATCGGTGGCGTGCTCGGCGTTCTCCGGTATGAGCAGGTCGCAGCCCGCCTGGTCCTCGGTGATCGCGTTGCAGGCCAACACCGGGTCGTCACCGGAGAACAGCGGCAGGAAGCGGGACTGCAGCTGCGGATCGCCGGAGAGCAGGACCGGGGCCTGGCCCAGCAGGGTGGCTCCGAAGATCAGGGCGGTGCCGGCGCAGACTGCGGCGATCTCCTCCAGTGCCACCGCGACCCCGAGGACGCCGAGCCCCAGACCGCCGTACTCCTTCGGCACGACCAGGCGGAACAGACCGGCCTCATGGCCCCTGCGGACCAGCTCCCGGTCGAAGTCGTCGTGCGGGGCGCGGTCGTTCTCCACGGCCTTGGGACGGACCTCCGTGTCGACGAATTCCCGTATGCGCTGCCTGAGTTCCTGGATCTGCCGCGGCTCGTCGAGGAAAGCGCCGCTGTCGGCGGTGATGTCAGGGGTGAGGTCGGGGGTGATGGCGGGGGCGTTGCCCATGCTGTGATGAACCTCTTACTGGATCGGGCGTGGATCGGGCGTGGATCTGGCGTGGATCTGGCGTTGGCTCAGGTGCGGGGCCGGAATCGGCCGCCTGCTCAGACCGGCAGGCCCTCAGCCCTGGCGATGTCCGGGTACTGGTCGAAAGCGGGTCGCAGCAGCGGTACGAACTCGAGGACCTTGGCCACGTTCCCCTTGATCCGCACCTTTCCGGTGGCGACGGCCACCGGCATCAGCAGCTTGCCCAGCCAGAGGTCGTGGGCCGTGTCGGAGCTCATCTTCAGACGGATGGCCGCCGGCTGCGCGGGAGCGCCCGCCATCACGCCGTCGGGGGTGACGTGGAGTTCCACGTCCGGCTTGGACTGGATCAGGTGCAGCGAGATACGGGATTCCCTCATGCGCTGGGTGAACGTCTCGTCTTTGAGGAGGATTTCGAACAGGTGGGTGAAGATCCGGGTCGCCTGGTCGCTGGACTGGAATGTGGGCATGGCGAAATTCCTCGTGATTCCTCGTATCGAAAGGGAAATGGGCACGAGCACGCGAACGGGCACGAGCACGGGCAGCATGATGAGTGCGCCGTGCACGCGGCAGGGACAACGGTGAATTCGAGCGAACGGTGCGGTAACGCGTCGAAGCGCTATGCGTCCGGGCGCGAGAAGGGCGCCTCTCCGGTACGCGGAGAAGAAATCCGGCTCAGCCGAACGACAGACTGCCCGTGTCAGCCGGACCCGATCGCCGGCTCACCTCCGCAGGTCCGCTCTCGGCATTCCCGAGGCCTGGAGCCCTGCTGCGACGCTGTGGACAGACGTATGCATGGCTGCCGCCACGTAAGTACACCCCCGTGTGCTTGCGTTCGTGCTCACCGACGTCCTTCCGGAGCCTGCTTCCTGAGGCCGGAAAGCCTGGTGTCGACTCCTCGGGCGAGAACGGGGCGTTGACCGGTGCACGGACCATCGACCGCCACATACCCGAGTTCGACCGCCGACGCGGAGTCGGTGTGATTTGACCTTCGCAGGGATCCGTCAATGCGTCAAGCCGCCGCAAATTCGATCGGATCACATGTGGAGCAAGTGTGAACCGCCGCCAGGGATAACTGTTAACGCGAGTAATACCAATGAGCTCGGTCCGGCGCGGCTTACCGGGGTGGTTACCCGTCGGTTGCGCAGGGGGTTCAGTGGCCGGCTCGGGAAAATGAAACCATGGCGTGCAGATCGGGCCACGGACGGTGAGCTCCCCCTCCGGCGCCCGTGCAGCCACCCGAGCGAGCGATCTCGTGAGAGGGGAGACGAGTCACTCGCCCTCCCCGTCCGCATCCCTGCCGCCGTGCCGACGGAAGGGCCTCTCAACGGTCGTCGAGCAACCCGGCGTCATGGGCGAGCACGGCGGCCTGTACGCGGTTGGCGCAGCCGGTGCGGGTGAGGATCCGGCTGATGTGGGCCTTGACCGTGCCGGCACTCAGATACAGCTGATCGGCGATCTCCGCGTTGGACAGGCCAGTGCCGAGCAACCGCAGGACGTCCCGTTCGGCCGGGGTCAGTTCGTCGATCCGGCGCAGAGCGGCCTCGGTGTCCCGGCCGGACCGTACGTGCCTCTCCAGCAGCTGCCGGGTGATCCGGGGTGCCAGTACCGGCTCACCTTTCGCGGCGAGTTGCACGGCGCGGATCAGGTCGGCGGGACCGGTGTCCTTGAGCAGGAATCCGCTCGCCCCGGCCCGCAGGGCGCGCGTCACGCTCGCTTCCTCGCCGAACGCCGTCAGCATCACCACACAGGTACGGGGCGAGAGGCGGGCGATGTCCTCGGCGGCCGCGATCCCGTCCCTGGCCGGCATCTGGATGTCGAGCAGGGCGACATCGACGTCCTGGGCACGGCAGGCCGCGGCGGCCTCCCGCCCGTCGCCCGCCTCGGCGACCACCTCGATGTCGTCCGCGTTCTCAAGGATCAGCCGGATTCCCGCGCGCATCAGCGCCTCGTCGTCGGCGACCAGGACTCGGATCATCGGCTCATCTTAGAACCGCGTTCGCCAGCAGTACGACGAGGAAGACGACCGTCGGGACGACCACGAGCAGCGCCAGGCACCCCGAACCGAGGACGCGCGGCCAGGTCAGAATCTCTTCCGGCAGAGGGGCACGCGCCCCTCTTTGCTCGGCACCTATCGGAGAGCTGCTGCTGGACGGCCGGGTGGACAGCTGGGTGGACATCTGACTGGACGGCCGGGTGGGCAGCCAAGCCGCCACACGGAACCCACCGTTCGCCAAGCCACCCGCCTCGAACATGCCACCGAGCAGCGAGATCCGCTCCTGACACCCGGCCAGCCCGCTGCGGCTCCCCCCGTGGGAACGGCCCGCCACGCGGGGCGCCTGGTTGGTCACGGACACCTCGATCCCGCCGGCCGTGCCCCTGACCTCCACCCGGGTGGGCGCTCCGGACGCGTGCTTCAGTACGTTCGTCAGCCCCTCCCGGACCACCCGATGGATCGCCTGACGCGTACGGATGCCCACCTCGTCCTCGTCGGGAACGGACCAGTCCAGCTCGACCGTGCTCCCCGTCTGCCGGGATTCCGTCACCAGAGCGGCGATGTCCTCACGCGTTCCCCGTTCGCCCCCGGTCCCGTCCGTCGGGTCCGTCATGTCCTGCGGGTCCTGGAGGTCCTTGTGCCGCAGGACGCTGAGGATCTCGCGCAGTTCCTCCATGGCCGTACCGGCGGTCGTACGCAACAACTCGGCCTGTCCGGCGAGGGCGGGCGCCTGCCGGGCCGCGGCGAGTTCGAGCGCCCCGGCGTGCACGGAGATCAGGCTCAGTCGGTGGCCCAGGAGATCGTGCATCTCTCCCGCTATCCGGGTGCGTTCCTCCATCCGGGCCGCCGTGGCGGTCAGCGTACGGGCCTGCTCCAGATAGGCGTTGCGTTCCCTCAGCAGGCTGACCAGCGGCCGCCGCCGACCCAGCAGGGTCCCTGCCAGGGTGGGGAGGAGAAGCAGCAGCACCGCCGAGACCGCGTTGTCGGCCAGTTCCGACGGCAGGGGTTCGGGGCGGACCAGAGCACGGGCGACGGTCAGGACACCGACGGCGGCGCAGGCCACCCCGACGACCCGCCACGCCCACCGCGGCGGTGCGATACGGCGGGTGGCGGCGAGCACGACCAGCGGCGCCACCGCCAGCGTCCACACGTTGTCACCCACGACCAGTACCGAGGACCCCAGGACCGCGGCGACCGGCCGGCCGCGCCGGGCGGGGACGAGCAGCACCGCCCACAGAGCCTCCAGGACGGCCGGCACCGGCCGGTGCGGGGGCGCCAGCAGCAACGGCATCAGACAGAAAGCTGCCACCAGAACACACACGAGTGCCTCGACGACGACCGTACGGCGCTCAGCCGCACGCACCGCGGCCCAGCTCCCGACCGCTTCACGGCGCACCCACCGCGACGCAGCGCCCGCCGTGTGCCCCAGCCGTAAGGACGGACTGGACGGACTGGACGGGCTGGACAGACTGGACGGCTGTGTGTCCTCGGACATCTGACTCATCATCACCCCTGCCCCGCCACGGTGGATCTCCCGCGAGGAACGGTAGCCGTGCCGTTGGCGGTCGCCGCGCGGCGGGCCACGGAGGTCATGCACCCAGCCCGAGGCTCAGTTCCGCCCGCAGCGCGGCCACGTCCACGTGGTCGGCGGCCAGCAGCCGTACGACCTCGCCACCGGCCCCGGCGTCCGCGTCCCCCTCGTCGAGCAGCGCGGACAGCAGATGGACCGTACCGACCGTGGGCGAACCGTGCTCGGCGGCGGACAGCCGCGCGACGGCCACGACCCGGTCGGCGGCGGCAGACAACCACACACCGTCGCCGTCGCCGTCGCCGTCGCCGTCGCCGTCGGGGACAACGGCGGCCGGGCTCGCGCACGAAGCGGAGGAGACCAGGGAGACCTGCCGTACCCCGTGCCGGCGCAGCAGGGCCGGAGCGGCGTTGGCATCCGCCAGACTCCCGGGCAGCGAGCGCCCGGCAACGGACAGCGCCCGGTCCAGGGCCAGTATCCCCAGCAGCAGATCGACCGGCTCCGCCGCGGCACGCCCGCACCGCACCGCTTGCCGTACGGCCTCCGCGGACACCACGAACAGCACCGGCGAGCCGTTCACGGTGCTCTGGGAGGTCCACGAAGCGAACGCCCGGGTCAGGCGGTTACCGCTCTTGCCGACCGTTCCGGTCCGGCGGAGATGGGTGACGCCGCGGGATTCCGGCCCCTCGGTCTCCTCGGCGGCGCGCGCGTCCAGCCCGTCGAGCGCGGTCGCCGCGGCGGCCGTGTCCAGCCTCTCCAGCAGCATGGCCTCCCGCGCCCTGGTGTCCGGCAGGTCCAGCAGGGCACGGGCCACATGACGGCAGCGCACCGAGATCGTCCCCTCGGCACGCGCCGACCTGAGCGCGAGCAACAGACAGGCGCGCATCGCCCCGGTCATCCCGGGCAGCCCCCGGCCACCCTCCGGAACGGCTCCACGCCCACCGAGACCGAAACGCCACTGCGCCTCACGCCACGCGGCATCGACCTCGCACTCGTCGGCGTCGTGATCAGCTCTGTCCTCCGCACCGGCCGCGACCGGCACACCGTGCCCCTCGTCGTCGCTCACCCAACCCCGGCCCGCGTGCCCCTTGATCAGACCACTGAGAGAACCGGCCTTCCGCATCCCCGGAGCGATCGCCGCACCGGCGTCCGTGTCCCCCAACACGAGCTCCCCCAGCAGCGTGTCCGTCCCGACGACCGCCAACTCCCCCTTGACCGCACGGCGCACTGTCTGCTCAAGCAGGTCCATGACGTCCGGCTCGAACTCCGTGGTCGCCCCGACCACGCCCATGCCGTCGGCGTGCACTCCGGCTGTCGCTCGCTGCCCCATCAACGTTCCCCTCAAAGCGCGGTGACCTGACGAGAACGACGCTAGGCGCACCCTCCACACCACCGCGTCGGCCGACCGTCCAGTTCCCCGGTCCGATCGGCGAACCGACGTCACCGCGACATCGACCCGGGACAGCCCACGTGACACACCACACCCCGAGCAACACAAATGGCACATGTCTCAGTCCCGCTGCTCGCACCCAATGTCAGTCTTGGACACCCGGCTGGGATTGAGGGCCAGGCATCAAGGAGCCGTGACAGCAGCGAGAGTCACGCCGCAGAGGTCGGAGATCTGCTACGGCGGCGGCTGGTTGAACAGCCGGACCAGTGCAGAGAAGGGGTGGGACGGGGGGAAGTACTCCGTTTCCACCGATTCCGTGAACCCCTTCTCGGTCCGATGGACGGTCCTCTTGTGTGTTTTCCGATTGCGGGTCGTGATGAGGTACATGCCGTACATGACGACAATGCCCAGAATGGCTGTCTCGATGACCGGCAGTTTCGCCTTCGCGTCCAAGAGCGCGTTGCGGACGAGTTCGGCTTCGTCAGGGTCTTCCCAGGCTGCTGAGAGGATGAGTAGAGCGCCCTGTTCCAGATGGCCGGAGTGCACGGTCAGCAACTGGAGCAGTTGCTCGGCCTTCGCCGGATCGCTGGCTGCGGACAGCACCTCGGCTCGCATGTCCTCGTACTCGAGGTCATCGGTCCGTTCGGCGAGGTAGTAGCGGGCTGCCTGCTGGACGGTGTCCGCATCGGCACCGAGGGACTCCAGGCATTGGGCCAAAGATTCCGTCATCGCCAGTCTCCTTCGAGTGTCAGGGCCCAGGCCAGCCAGGCCGGTTGGTGTTCTGCCGCGGCCAGGGACGCCTGCCTCAGCGCTGGGCCGAGGGGCTCGCCTGCCAGGAAGCGAGAGAGCGCGTCGTCGAGGACGGGAAGGACCGCTGAGGCGACCACGTCCCACCCGGGGGCCACGACCGCGGTTGTGCCCGCGGTACGCAGCGCGCCGAAGAGCCCTAGCCGGTCACCGAGTCCGGCGGGGTGGCTTACTCCACTGGAGCACGCTGCGGAGAAGACCGTGCGTGACGCCCTCGGCAGGCTGGTGCACTCGCGCCAGCTGAGCCGGTGGACATTGCCGAGCGAACTGCTCGCGGCGACCGAATTGGCCAGGGGCAGCTTTCCCAGGTGTGAGAGCGAAAGGGCGACTTCGCGCTCGCTGGGGTTGACGAAGCCGTGGCAGAGCAGGACTGCGACATCGCATTCGTTCATGACTGTGCGGAATGCGGCGAGGTCGCACGCGGCTTCGCTTGGCGCGAGCGCGCCCGGTGCGAGCACTGCGGCTCTTGCCGCAGAAGCGCGGAGAGCGGTGGCGACCTCAATGTCCTCACCCGTGCGGGGCACGGTGAGGACCCCGATCCGGCCTCTGGGCGGCTCTGGCGACCGTAGGAACGACTGCAACGCAGTCCAGCCCGAGGCGTAGGAGACGGACCAGTGAGGACCGATGGCCGCGTGCCAGGGCAGGTCGGCCGTCGCCGCATGTTGGAGGACTACGACATGATCGCCAGGCTGGGCCACGCTGCGCAGCACGTGCAGGATCCACTCCTCGGTCCGGCGCCATTCGGGCCGGTCCAGCGGGTCACCGCGGCGGCGGGGGGTCCAATCGAACAGACGCTTACGAAGCTTCTTTGCGAGTGCCGAGTAGTCGATGGAGAGTTGGGGGATGAAGTACGTCAACACATCGCCGGAGGCGTCGATCCGGGTGAGGATGGAGCAGAGGCCGGTTTGAGGCTCGGCGTTTCGCCTACGGGTGTAGAACCATTCCACTACGACCAGGCCCTGTTGCGGCGAGGCCAGTTGGGCGAGCGCGCTGTCGCTGAAGCCCTCGTCGAGCATGGTGACCGTCGGCAGCTGACGCAGGGCGGCCGTCCGCCCGGCGGCGTCTCGCTGGAGTTCGGCAACCAGCCGGAAGTCCGGCCACTCCACCTGCGGGGCGCCGCGCTCTTGTGACCGGGGTCCCTCTGTCTCATCGGGGAGTAGATCGATCAAGAGGCCCCCGAGGTCGGCGAGGGGGGCGGCGAGCTTCGCCGGTTCATGCACGACCTTGGTGATGTCGGGTACGCCGCCGATGTCGCCTGCCACCGCTGCAGGGACCTGTACAAGGCGCTTGCGTGCTTCTGGCATGTCCCCGCTCAGGTACGCGGCGAAAGCCAATTTCAGCAGGGTGACGCCTTGGGGATTCAGGCCATGACGCTCTCGGATCGCGTGGGCTTCCCGCCACGCCTCCCGCACGGTGTCGTCATGCGACCCGTCGGTGCGCGCAGCTTCGAGGAGTCCGGCTCGCCCGCTGAGAGCCGCGGCGCTGAGTACGGCTTGGCCGTCGACCTCGGCCCGCTCGGCGAGGTCAAGCAGCAGTGCGGGCAACACGGCGACGCGCTCCCGAGCAGCCTGGTGCAGGACGACGCGCCGTCCCAGAAGGGTCGTCCAGGCTTCTGCTTCCGTAACCAGGTTCCTGGCATCGTTCGGGCTGTGCGGCCTGTGCGGCGTCACGTTGGCGATCAGTAACTCCGCTGCCTCCTCGGGGCGGCGTCCCATAGCGAACCGGTGGGCTCGGAGCAGGGCGTAGTGCCGGGCTTCGTCCGGCGGAGCGACCTGTTGGGCTGTGGCCAGCGCGACGTCTGCGGCCGCACGCTCGTTGAGCGCCTCGTGCGCCATGGCCATGTAGCACAGGAGAGACGGGTCCGGACCCAGCATGCTCATGGCCTCGTTGAAGCCAGGCAGTGCCAGGTCGGGCCGGCCGAATGCGAGTTGAGTCAGTGCCAGATTGGTCAGGGCCCACGGGCGTCGAGAGGACGACTCGCCCAGCAGACCGAGCACATCCAGGCGGATGGACAGCGCTTCTGCCAAGCGTCCGCTGTCTTCCAGCGCGCTGGCGCGCTCGTGATGCAAGCCCACCTTCAGATCGCTGGCCAGCTCCGCCTCCCACGGTTGGGGAGCGGCCCCCAACCGGGCAAGCACCCGCGCCGGTCGGTGCGCACGGTTCAGCGCACCGGCGAGCCACGCCTCCGCGCGGGCCCGCGCGGCGATGCCGCCTCCCAGGCACGCACACAGGGCCTCGCCCACGGTCTCCAGATCGTCGGTGCGGCTCTGTCTCACGAGGAACTCGGCATGAAGTCTGGCCGTGGCGACGAGGGCGTCGGGCACGAGCTTTCCGGCGCGGTCACGCAGCTCGTCGATCACTGCCTCCACCGTGGTGACAGTACTGCGCATGGCCGACTGGCTGATCGCCTCCATCAGTTGAGGGTGCCCGGCGTCGCGGGCGATGTCCTCCAGTAGAGCGGGCTGCGCGAGGGGGACGAGTTCGGCCGGTTCGCCGGTCATGGCAGTGTTCAGCCAAGTGGAAGCAGCCTGCCACGCATGCTCGAACCGGATGGTGGCTCTTGCTCGTTCGCGTGAAATACGGCTCGATTCCACGGCCCGTGTCAGCGGCTGCTGTGTCCGTGCCCAGAGTTCGTGCGCAAAGTACAGGTCCGCCCAGTGCCGTCCCTGCGGATGAGGGCGCTCCGCCATTGCATGAAGGCTTGCCCTGACCGCCTCGAGAACGTACGGCGACAGCCCTGCCTGATCTTCGAGCAGGGCATGTGCCGCCAGTGCCAGCCGGACCCGGTGCGGCCCTGTATCGGCGTATGTCCGCAGATCGCTTTCCAACGAAACCCCGACCGGCGGATCCTGCCGAGCACTGATGCGATCGGTCCACTCTCGGCACAGTTCGTCCAGCACCGCGACCTGCACGAGCGTCAGTGCCGCCATTCGATCCTCCTGGTCATACCGGTCAGGTGCGACGAGAGGAGTGAGCGACGCGTCGTCGGCATCATCAGACTGGAAGCGACCGATCTGCAGTTCGGGGAAGTCACCGGACAGAGCCAGGTGCGCAGCGGCGAACACGGGCGGGGTGAACGCGCGCCAGTCGGTCGACAGCACCTCGGCCACATCTCCGCATACGACCGCACGGGCCACCACACGAACCGGCTCCAGCCGTTCGGCGAGCCGTGTCAGAAGAACATCCCGCAGGATCACAGCATCGGGACACTCGATCACGTGCGGGGCACTTTCAGTCCTCAGCAGGGCCCGCCAGTCGGTGTGGGCGAGCGCCCCTCGGTCACCCGCAAGGATCGCTCCTGCCGTGTACAGGGCCGTCCCACTGCTGGGGAGAAGCGTGACCAGTGATGCCGTCCTGCCCAGCGGCTCGCTGCATGCCTGACACACCGCCGTATCCAGAGCACCCAGGAGAAGGAGACGGAGTCCGTCGACATCGGTCTCGTCGATCAGCCGGAGGGAGCCGGCACCCAGGGCTTTGGCGGAAGCGCCACAGCGACCGCAGGTGATCACGACTGCCGCCACGAAGAAGCCGCAGGACGGGCAGCGGAACGCAGCACCTCGGGTTCCACCCGGTCATCCACGGTGACACATCGTTCCGCGAGGTCACGCTGCACCCCTTGGGCGAGGGCGCTCGTCCGGCACGGTTTGGTATTCACTACCACAGTTCGACCTCTATCGAGCGCTGAACGCCAGGCGAATCAATGAAAATGCACATGAAACCCCAACGCTGTGGGCGCGGATTGGCCTTCTTGGCCACACCCTTTGCACGGCGACCGTCCCGGTAGATCAGGATCAGTTCAACCTGCGCCTGCCACTGCCAGATCCCCTCGCGTACTGCCTGAGGTGTCATGCTGATCAACGACGCGACAAAGCGCCCGAAATTCCCCCCGAGCGATGTCGGCAGATCCTGTGTGCCAAACCAATCGCGGGACACGGCCCGCAATACCGCATCAACCTTCTCCAACGAGGTGATCCGCAGTACGGCAGAATTCGGGGCGGCCTCCGCCGTGGGACCAGTGGGCGCTAGGTGGCACTCATGGCCAGAAGTTACAGGCTGCCATTCGATGACCTTCCACAGAGTTCCCGCAGGGTCCGGACTCAGCCGCATGTATCGCCATTCCGGCTGGTAGCCGTGGCCGATATCAGGTGCTCCGTTGCCGGCTTCGTCTACAGAAGCAGCGTGACCACCAGCATCACGATCATTATGAACAGCACCGCTCCCGCGCAGCTCCACGCCACCCGTCGGAGGAATCGCTCGGGATCGGTTTGATGTGGGTTCCGCTCGTTTGTCGGGGGCTTCGGGTTCGCGGTCGCCAGTGTCGGCGCCGCCATCCCTTTTCCCTGCCCCACCTCTCCTCCCGGCGAGGAGGTCACGCGAGGGGATCCCGGGCGAGCTGGAACAGTGGGGCGCTCGCCGGGGCGTACGAGCAGGGTCAGTGCGGTGTCCGGCCAGGCCTCGCGGAGCCTCGTCACGGAGCTGGATTCCGCGAAGTCGTTCTTCGCATCCGACTCGTAGACCAGGTTGCCCAGGACTGCGATGCCTTCCTCACTTCCAGAAAGCAGGCGTGACACTCGCTCCAGAAATCCGCACCGGTCCTTCGCCTGGTCGTGCACGCCGCACCACACCGCAGAGAGGACTTCCCTGGGCTGTGTGTCGGCCGAGGGATACGGGTCCAGGTCCAGGTTCCCCACCACTGCGTCGAACCGTTGCCTTGTCTCTCTGCGGTGGTTCGGGGTGTGCTTCCCTCGCAGACGACTGATCGCCTCATCGGGGAACTCGTCGGAGAGCGCGTCGGCCAGGCACGAGGTGTCCTTCGCACCCGGAACCTCTTCCAGCCAAAGGGCGAGCAGGGGGAGCACGACCGCTGTCACTGTTGGGTGGCCGCATGTGCCGTTGAGGGCGATTTTGAACTCGCGTTGGCGTCCCCGCGCATCTCGCCGTCCCGAGGGGATCGGAGACAGGTACACCGACCAGTCGCCGGAGCGGGCCTGAACGCCGAGCCCTTGCCTGTTCCAGTCCACCAGATCCGCGAGGTCGAGCCACCACTCCTTGTCGGGCTCGCCACCGAGGAAGTCGTACTCCTCGTTCACCCCCTCGCCGCGCATCTTGATGTGCACGTCCATGGGTCCCCCACTCCGCCGCTGCCCGCTCACAGACGCCGAACCCGGTCGCTGTATTCGCTCTTGGCCAGGCCGTCGATGACCGACTGCAGGTTGTGGAGAGCTTTCAGAGCTTGCAGACGTTCACGGCCGACCTGGTCAGCAGCTTGCTGATCACGAGCCGACTGGCTCAGACCGACGCTGCGCAACCACCTGAGGAGAGGAAACGGCCCGTTCGGCTCGGTCAGCCTGATGAGTTCGGACTGCCCTATCCATCCGGAAACGACGCTGTCCGCAGCACGGAAGAAGTTGCCCACCAGGCCGCGGTCCCGGTTCGCATACGACTGGACGGATCGATGCTGCTCGGTGAGAGCCCACTCGTGCTCCTGCTCGGCCTTCTGGCGGGCCTCGGCCAGGGTGCGGCAGAGGGCGATGAGGAGGTCGTCGACCCCGCGAATATCGCGCTTGCCGTCGTTGACGACGCGGAAATGGGATTCGCACCGCACCCCGGTGTCAGGGTCGGGCGGCCACGTGACATAGGTGCGGTCCACGCAGCCAAGGGTGTCGATGGGCAGGTAGAGCATGTCTACGTGCGGGGCCTCCGTGCGTACCGCCTTGATGCAGTCGGCGTAGGTGGTGCGAAACCGCTCGTAGAGCTCGGCCGAGCGATCAGCGCCGCGAACATGGTGGCCGTCGGTCTGGCGGCGGACGTACGTCTCACACTTGACCGGCACGAAGACCACCAAGGCCGGTGAGTCCGACGCCGCCGCGCGTCCCCTCGCCCACATGCGCAGCACCTGCATGGCGTCGTGCAGGCGCAGCATCAAGGGTACGGCTCTGTTCTGACGCGGTGTCACGGCCTCCATGAGCGGCGGCGCCTCGACCGGCACCAGCAGCACGGAACTGCGCAGCATGAAATCCTTCAGCGGCTCCCAGGCCTCCTTGACCTTCGTGCTGTCGCGGCGCATCTTGGGGTCCAGCCAGCCTCCCGGGTAGTCCTTGAGGTGCAGGGCGATGCCGCTGTCGGGCAGACCCGGGTCGAGCCGCAGACGGAAGTCCACGACGGCTTCATTCGCTTGGAGCGACTCGCTCACGAACTGGCCGCGCTGTACCACGCCCGCCAACGCATGAGCGTGATCGGCCATCAGGCCCGCGGTCGGCTCGTCGTCCGCGACGACCGTGACACCGCTTCCCGCCAGCATGTCCTGACCGGAAAGGAACACGGCACTGATCAGGGAGGTCTTGCCGACGCCGCTCGGGCCGACAAGGCCGATTTCGAAGGCGACCTTGTCGCTGCTCATGCTTCCTCGCCCCCTCGCCGAGCTCGCCGGGCAAGAGCTTCACTGACCGTGCGCGCGAGTTCGGCCAGGTCCTGTGCCTGCTTCGTGGCAGCGTCCAGCTGACGGAAGTCATCGGGCCACAGGACGTCTCGGTGGCTGCGGGCCAGCCGCAAGAACTCCCGTCGCGAGTCACCCGAGAGAATCAACTCGTCCTCGAACTGCTTCACCGCGGCATAGAGCACCAGTGCGGGCAGCACGGCTTCGCGCTGCAGGGCGACCATGGTCTCGAAGGCCGCCTTGTGAATTCGTTCGCGGAGTTGCTGTTCGAGCAGCTCGACTCCGGTCTCGTCGGCCGGCACCAGGAGTGCCACGCTGTGTCGCCCGGTGTCCGGATCGACGCCCTCGAAGTTGAACCCGTCCAGTTCCTCGCGCACACGAGGATGGAGATGCGTTCGATAGTCCAGTCGGGTCTGCAACAGGTCGTTTACGGCGTCCGCCAACACGGAACACGACGACCTGCGCAGACGAGCTTCCAGATTGCGCAACGCGTGCTCTCCGCTCTCCCCCTCCACCAGGGGCTCGCAGGCACCGCGGAAGGCAGCGGCGATCTGGTTCCAGATGCGAGCCAGCTGCTCGTGGAAGAAGCCGTCGAGTGCTCGGAACCGTCGAGTGACTTCGACTCGGACCCGGTGCATCTCCTCGACGATGAACGGAGAGGCGGCACGTTCGGTGGGCATGCTGAGCCGGGCCTCTTCCTGCCAGCGGGCCGTACCCAGTCCGAAGCCGTCCTCCGCCCACTCGCGCACCTCGTTGAACACGGCCTCCACGGCGTCGGTGTACCGCTCGTCCACACCCTCCCGATGGGCGGCGCGCCACAGCCCTTCGACCACTTCCCGCAGGCCTTGATCCACTTTCCAACGCAGCTCGGACGCCCGCCGCTGGAGCAGTTCCGGGGCTTGGTGCGCCAGCTCGGCGGGGTCGGCCCGGTCGGCGAGCAGCAGGGGCAGTGCTTCGTCGATCCGGCGGGCGGTGTCCCCGGCCCGCGCCATCACCCCGGCGAACACTTCGTCGTCCATCTTCGGCAATGTTCGAGACAGTGTGTCCAGCATCGGGAGGAGCAGAGTCTGGTGCACGGCATCGGGGTCGATGGCGTTCGTCTCCAGGACCTCGTAGAACCCGCCGTCCGTACCGGCGTTCACCCAAGAGCGCAGTTGGTTCCGCAACACGTCGATCCTGCCGAGGGCCTCTCCACCATGGTTGATCACGAAATAGACATAGTCACCCGGGGTACGAACATGGCCCCTGGCCCTGTCCAGAAGCTTGAGCGCCTTGTCGTCGGAATCGCCGTAGTAGGCCGCAGTGGAACTCGGACGTACGACAAGTAGCACGGCATCCACGTCATGCCGCAGGTTGCGCACATGTCGCTCGTCGGCATCAGCCACCACCTCCCCGAGACCCGGCAGGTCAACGATGACCAGACGTGCGACGTCGCTGCGCGGAAAGGGGCTTTCGATCACTGCCTCGCGCACGGCCAAGTGGGGCCGGTATGTCGTGCCGGCCACAGCCTCTTCGCTCGTCGGGTAGGCGATGTAGGGTCTCAGCCCTTCCAAACTGCGTTCCACCCTCTTGCCGTCGAGCAGGCCGGCATACGAATCGAGCGACTCCTGCATGCCCAGCAGGGTCAGCAGCTTGGCGTTGTTGCTGTGCTCAGCGGGAGCGTCGCGATCCGGCTTCGGGTAGCCCCGGTCCCGGAACTCCTCCAGGGTCCGCGGTACGTCGTCAAGGCCAAGATCCCGGTGGTATGGGGCAATGACGTCGGCCAAGAAGGACTCGACGCTGTGCATGTGCAACACGGCGCGCTGGCGATCGCTCTGCATGATTCGACTGCGCACGGCGGTTACCGGTACGTCCGGTCCGGTCGGTATCTGCTCGTCCGTCAACCCTGAAATGCTCTGCAAGAGTGTGCTCTTCCCGACCCTTGCCTTGCCACTCACACCGATATTGATCGTGGGTCGGGCAAAACGGCTGCGCGCCGCTCTCAGATCCTCCAGCGTTGCCGACACCTCGCCCCTCAGCCGCTCCAGAGCGACAGCATGATCGGTTACGGCATTTGCGGCGTGGCCGCTGGAGAAACCCACGACTTGGTGATCCACTGCCCCATCAAGCGACTGCGCGAGCCTGCTGAGGCCATCTTCGGCCTCGGACCATCCAGCGATCTCAGCGTCAATTTCTCCCAACCGACCGTGCCGTGCGGCCACCAGCGCTTCGATGCGACCCGCGACTTCCCCCACTGCTCCCCCTCATAAAGAACTCCTGCCACTCCCTCAAGCCGACGGGCCCCGTCCACGCCGGCGGAATTCCCGCCCCATCTCATCGCGATCACTCGCCTCGGACAATGTGAGTGGCTGTCCGCTGCGCTCTACAACGGCGTCCCCGCCTTCGAAGGTCCCGGTTCAAGGCAGTGTCATCAGCCTGTCCGCGCCTGCAACTGCTCCCCCGAAGCACATAAAAGACCCGAGTCGAGCCCCATGGCCTCGACGCGTTACCTCGGTCCATTCTCCAATGTTGAGGCCTCCGCTTACCCGGGCTCATGGCGATTCTCCGCAGGCATTGGGAGCGCGCCTTTAACGGACGCGCCCCCTTGCGCGCCCTTGAGCGCCTAGAGCCGGACCTCCAGCATTTCGGGACGCGCCCGATCTCCGGGTTGCTCATCAGAGGCTGATTGCGGTCGGCGTCAACGCCGACGGCCACCGCAAAATCCTTGTCGTACGGCCGCAACGCTGAGACCGGCCCCGAGGGGGCCCTCCACGCCATCCTTCCGCCCAGTTCCTCACCCAGGCATGACGCGCCGGGGAAGCAACGCTCCAAGCCGCTCCGCTCACGCATCGCTCACGCAAGCAATCTCACGGCACCCCCAGCCGTGTGACGCGCCATGCCCCGAGCAACAGAAAACCCCAGGTCAGCGACTATCTGACCCGGGGTTTGATGGAGCCGCCTTCGGGATTCGAACCCGAGACCTACGCATTACGAGTGCGTTGCTCTGGCCATCTGAGCTAAGGCGGCGCGCTGTCCGCACTATGGTGCGATCAGCAACGTCGGTAAGTCTACACAGTTTCCAGGGTGCTCCGTACCGGCCCCCCAGGCACCCCGGAGGGCCGGCGTGATCAAGGCTGTGAGCAGCGTTTTCCTCGGGTGGGAGGGGTGCCGGTGAGGAGGTAGGTGTTGATCGCGGAGTCGATGCACGCGCTGCCGCGGCCGTACGCCGTGTGACCGTCGCCGTCGTAGGTGAGGAGTCGTCCCGAGGACAGCTGGGAGGCGAGGGCCCGGGCCCAGGGGTACGGGGTCGCCGGGTCGCGGGTGGTGCCGACGACGACGATCGGGGCCGCCCCCTTCGCCTCGATGCGGTGAGGCGTGCCGGTGGGCTTCACCGGCCAGTACGCGCAGCCCAGCGCCGCCCAGGTCAGGAACCGGCCGAAGACCGGGGAGGCCTTCTCGAAGGCGGGGAGCGCCTGCCGTGCCTGCTCGGGGGTGGAGAACGCCGACGGGGTGTCCAGACAGTTCACGGCGGAGTTGGCGGAGATCAGGTTCTGGTACGCGCCGTCCACGCCCCGCTCGTAGTAACTGTCCGAGAGGGCGAGCAGACCGGAGCCGTCCCGGTGCTTGATCGCCCGGGTGAGTGCCTGGCGCAGCCGGGGCCACGTCCTCTCGTTGTACATCGCCGCGACCGCCCCCGTGGTCGCCAGCGACTCGCCGAGCATGCGGCCGCCCGAGTCACCGGCCGGAATGGGTTTCGCGTCGAGCCGGGTGAAGAAGGCCTTCAGGTTCCTGCCCACCTGCGTCGGGCTCGTGCCGGCGTCTCCCAGCGGGCAGTCCCGGCGACGCACGCAGTCCTTCGCGAACGACCGGAACGCCGTCTCGAACCCCGCCGCCTGGCCCTCGTTGAGCTTCCGGGCGGGCAGGGACGGGTCCATCGCGCCGTCCAGGACCAGTCGGCCTACGCGCTCGGGGAACAGCCCCGCGTACGTCGCTCCGAGGAACGTCCCGTACGACGCCCCGAGGTATGTCAGCCGCTTGTCGCCCAGCACCGCGCGCAGGATGTCCATGTCCCGGGCCGCCTCGACCGTCGAGACGTGGCGCAGCAACCGCGGGGAGTGCGCGCCGCAGCCGTTCGCGAACCTCTTGAAGGCGTCGACGAGTTGGTCGGTCTCCCGCCGGTCGTCGGGCGTGAAGTCCGTCTGTGTGTACGCGTCCATCCGGCGGCCGGTGAGGCACTGGACCGGCTCGCTCCCGGCGACGCCGCGCGGGTCGACGGCCACCAGGTCGTAGCGGGCGCGGACCGACTGGGGGTAGGTGATGCCCGCGTACCCCTGCAGGTAACGGACGGCCGAGCCGCCGGGGCCGCCCGGGTTGACCAGCAGCGAGCCCAGGCGCTCGCCGGGGCCGGTGGCCTTCTTGCGGCTGACCGCCAGTCTGATGTCGCCCGCTTCCGGCGCGGCGTAGTCGAGCGGCGCCTTCATCGTGGCGCACTGAAAGCCCGGTTCACCGCAGTTGCGCCAGGTCAACTTCTGCCCGTAGTACGGGGTCAGAGACGATGGCGTGGAGCCGGGCAACGCGTTGAGCACGGGCGCCCTCGTCGCCGCCGTGGCCCCCGACGTCGCCTTGGTCCCCGATGGTGCCGTGGCCCCCGATGGCGCCGCGACCCCCGTCGTCGACGCCGCCGATGTCGAACCGCCCAGGGAGCAGGCCGAGATGAGCAGCGCGGAGGCGAGGAGGAAACCGGGGGTCGTGCGCAGGGGTCGGTTCCGGCGGTCGGGACGAGCCCGGGTGGTCGTGCCGCTGGAGGGCAACCGGGGGCAGCTCCTGATGTGCATGGCGCGATCGTAACTCTGCGCGATCACCTGGTCACCATTCGCAAGCCGAGCGGCTCGTACGGGTGACGGCGTCGACGCGTCGGTCCGCCAGATGGCCCCCTTCACACCCGGGGCCCATGGATCAACGGGGCCCATGGACCAACGAGGCTCATGGATCACCGGGACCCATGGATCAACGGTGCCCGTCGGACCTCATCCCGTCCGCAGCGCCATCGTCATCGCCTCCACCGCCAGCAGGGGGGCCACGTTCCGGTCGAGGGCGTCACGGCACGCGGCGATCGCGTCGATGCGGCGCAGCGTCGACTCCGGTGTGGTGCCCCGTACGACGCGCTCCAGCGTGTCGTGGGCCTCGGTGTTCGCGAGGGCGACGCGGGAGCCGAGCTGGAGGGCGAGGACGTCGCGGTAGAAGCCGGTGAGGTCGGTCAGGGCCAGGTCCAGGCTGTCGCGCTGGGCACGCGTCCGCCGGCGCTTCTGTTTGTCCTCCAGGTCCTTCATGATGCCGGCCGTGCCGCGCGGCATCCGGCCGCCCTGGGCCGCGCCCAGCGCCGCCTTCAGCTCCTCGGTCTCCTTGACGTCGAGCTCCTCGGCGAGTTGCTTGGACTCCTCCGTGGCCGCGTCGACCAGTTCCTGCGCCGCCTTGAGGCAGCCGCCGATGTCCTCCACGCGCAGGGGCATCTTGAGCACGGCGGCCCGCCGCTCCCGCGCGCGCGGATCGGTGGCCAGACGGCGGGCCCGGTCGATGTGCCCCTGAGTGGCGCGGGCCGCGGCGGCGGCCCTGTCGGGCTCGATGCCCTCACGCCGCACGAGCATGTCCGCCACCGCGTCCACCGAAGGTGTGAGCAGACTCACATGGCGACATCGGGAGCGGATGGTGGGCAGGACGTCCTCGAGCGAGGGCGCGCACAGCAGCCACACCGTGCGGGGGGCGGGCTCCTCGACGGCCTTGAGGACGGCGTTGGCCGACTTCTCGTTCAACCGCTCGGCGTCCTCGACGAGGATGATCTGCCAGCGGCCGTTCGCCGGCGAGGTGAACGACTTGCGGACCGTGTCCCGCATGTCCTCGACGAGGATCTGCGAGCCCACGGCGGCGACGGTGCTCACGTCGGCGTGTGTGCCCACCAGGGCCGTGTGGCAGCCGTCGCAGAAGCCGCAGCCCGGGGTCCCGCCCAGCGCGCGGTCCGGGCTGACGCACTGGAGGGCCGCCGCGAAGGCCCGGGCGGCCGCGGTGTGTCCGGCGCCGGGCGGGCCCGTGAACAGCCAGGCGTGGGTCATCTTCGACGCCTCGGGCAGCGGGGCGTCAGCGGCGGCCGCCGTGACGATCGCGTCGGCATCCCGGGCGGCGGCTTCGAGCTGCGCGCTCAGCCGCTCCTGGCCCACCAGGTCGTCCCACACGGGCATGCGGCACCGCCCCTTCCGTCACGCTCTGCCTTGCCGCACCCCATTGTGCGCGAGACCACTGACAGCCGGGGCCGGACCGGCGGGGCGGGCCGCCGGGCCGGACCACCGGGACCCGACCACCGGGACCCGACCCGACCGCCGGGGCCGGATCGACGGTCAGCGCCGCCGTCCGCCCCTGCCACGGCCCCGGCCGCCGCGGCCCCCGCCACGTCCGTCGTCGTCGCGGTCGCCGTCGTGCCGGCCGTTGTCGTCCTCGTAGCCCTCGCGCGGTCCCAGCAGCTCGTCCGCCAGGGTCGGCAGGTCGTCCAGCGGGGTCTCCTCCGCCCAGTCGGAGCGGCGGCGCGGGATGCCCTCGGCGTCCACCTGGGGCAGCTCGCGGGTACGGTCCTCGGGGCCGCCCGGCGCCGTCCGCTCGTCCCGGAAGTAGCCCGGAGGCACCCGGTCCGCCGAGTCACCCGAGCGCCCGGCCCGGCCCGATCCACGTGTACCGGTCCTCGGAGCGGCATCCTCCTCCCGTACGGGAGGCAGTACGGCCGTCTCGTCGGCCGCACCCGGCGGCACCGGCGGGAGCACCGCCGTCTCGTCGGCCGCGCCCTCCGGCACCGAGGGCTTCCGCAGGACCGTGGTCTCGTCCGCGGCCCCCGGAGGCACCGACGGCTGTGGCAGCTCGGTGGTCGTCTCCGAGTCGGGTCCATCGGGTCCACCGGGTCGGTCGAATCGGTCGGACCGGTTGGGTTGGCCGGACCCCTCTGGTGGCCCATCGGGCCGTACCGGCGGCAACACCGCCGTCTCGTCCACCGGGCCGCCCGACGCGTTCGTCGGCGTCACGACCGGCGTGGGGACGGTCATCTCGTTGTCTGGCGTATCCGGCGTGTCCGGAGCCTCCGGAGTGTCCGACGTGTCCGGCGAGGACGAGGGGGACGAGGGGGACGAGGGGGACGAGGGGGACGAGGGGGAGGATGCGGGAGAAGACGCGGACGTACCCGTCCTGGACGCCGTCCCGGCCGAGGCCGCGGCCGAAGCGGCAGCCGCGGCCTCGGCCGCCACCCGCCGTGCCTCCTCGGCCCGCAGCAGCGCGTCCTCGGCCTTGCGCTGCTTCTCCAGCCGACGCGCCTCGGTCTCGGCCCTCAGCCGGGCCTCCTCCTCGGCCTGCCTGCGGCGACGGTCCTCCTCGGCCTTGCGGCGCGCTTCCTCCTCGGCCCGCGCCTTCTCCTCCGCGAGGAGCCGGGCGCGCTCCTCCTCGGCCCTCCGCTGCGCTTCCTCGGCCCGCCGCCGGGCCTCCTCCGCCTGGCGCTCGGCCTCGCGCCGCTGGGCCTCCTCCAGCTCCCGCCGCTTGCGCTCCTCCTCCTCGGCGCGCAGCCGGGCGAGCTCCTCCTGGCGCTCGCGCTCCAGGCGCTCCTCCTCGGCCTTGCGGGCGGCCTCCTCCTCGGCCTTCCGCTTCGCCTCCTCCTCGGCCTTGCGGCGGGCCTCCTCCTGGGCCTTCACCTCGGCCTCGGACAGCGGCAGCATCAGGTCGAGCCGGTGCCTGATGACGGTGGTGACCGCCTCGGTCTCCTGGCCCGCGTCGACGACCAGGTAGCGCCCGGGGTCGGACGAGGCCAGCGTCAGGAAACCGGACCGCACGCGCGCGTGGAACTCGGCCGGCTCCGATTCCAGCCGGTCCGGCGCCTCGGTGAACCGTTCGCGGGCGGTCTCGGGCGAGACGTCCAGCAGCACCGTCAGATGCGGCACCAGTCCGTTCGTCGCCCAGCGGGAGATCCGCGCGATCTCGGTGGGCGAGAGGTCCCGGCCCGCGCCCTGGTAGGCCACCGACGAGTCGACGTAACGGTCCGAGATGACGACGGCGCCCCGCTCCAGGGCGGGCCGTACGACGGTGTCCACGTGCTCGGCGCGGTCGGCGGCGTACAGCAGCGCCTCCGCGCGGTGCGACAGTCCCGCCGACGACACGTCCAGGAGGATCGACCGCAGCCGCTTGCCCACGGGTGTGGCGCCCGGCTCGCGCGTCAGCACGACCTCGTGTCCCTTGGCGCGGATCCACTCCGCGAGGGCCTCGGCCTGGGTGGACTTCCCGGCCCCGTCGCCGCCCTCCAGGGCGATGAAGAAGCCCGAGGCGGCCGGGGCGACCTCCGGGTCGTCCCCGCCCCGGAGCGCGTCCAGCAGGTCGTGCCGCAGCGGAACCCCGGAACGGTCGTCCACCTTGGCGAGCACCAGCGCGGCCACCGGCAGCAGCAGCGCGCCCACCAGCATCAGCGTGAAGGCGGCGCCCCCGTGCGCGAACACGAACTTGCCGTTCTCCAGCCGGTGCGGCCCGATCAGTGCCGCCAGCACCGGGGCGATCACGGCGCCGAGCGCCACGAAGACCCGTACGACCGCGTGCAGGTGCTCGGTGGTACGCGTCCGGCGGAAGTCCTCGGCCTCCTGGTCCAGCAGCGTGTGCCCGGTGTTCGCGGCGATGCCCGCGCCGACGCCCCCGAGGGCGAGGATCAGGATCACGCTGGTGACGTCCGGTACGAGCCCGGCGGCGAGCAGCGCCACACCGGTGAAGGCGATGGCCAGGGCGAGCAGCCGGCGCCGCGACAGCGCGGGCAGGACCGACGGCGCCCTGCGGATGCCGACGACGACGCCACCGGTCAGCGCGAGGACCAGCAGCCCGTAGGTGACCGGCCCGCCGTCCAGGTCCTTGGCGTGCAGAACGGCCACGGCGACCGCGGCGGCGACGGCGCTCGCGACGGCCGCGCAGGCCAGCACCAGGATCGCGATCGCGCCGGTGCGGCCCTTGTCGGCGCCGGTGCCCGACTTGGGGCGGCGCAGGCCCTCGAGCGGCGACCGCGCGCGCGGAGTGCGGATGTCGGGCAGTTCGAGGAAGACCAGGACCGAAAGGGACGCGGCGAACAGTCCGGCCGCCACGTACGAGGCGAGTGCCGCCTGGTGCTGGCCGAACCAGTCGATCCCGGCACCCAGCAGGTTGTTGAACAGGGAGACCACGACGAGGCCGCCCGCCGCGAGGGGCACCGCCACGAATCCCGTACGCAGGGCCAGGCGCCGCAGCGCGTCCATGTGGTCCGGCAGCGGGCGCACGGTCGCGCCCTCCAGCGGGGGCGAGGGCAGCAGCGCGGGCGCCGCGCTCTCGCGGCACACCGTCCAGAAGCGCTCGGCGACTCCGATCACGAAGGCGGTCACCAGCAGGGCCGCGAGCGCGTTCGGAGGAGTCCAGTCGATCCACAGGGGAGCCACGATCAGCAGCGCGGCGCGCAGCCCGTCCGCGCCGACCATGGTCCAGCGGCGGTCGAGCGGGCCCTCCTGGGACGTGAGCGACGTGAGCGGTCCGAGGAGGACCGCCCCGAAGAGCAACGTGGCCAGAACGCGCGTGCCGAAGACGGCGGCCACGGAGAGGGCGACCCCGCGATAACCACCGCCGAACGAACCCTGGTCGATCGCCGCCTGGAACGCCAGTAGCACCAGGACGAGCAGGGCGAGGGCGTCGCCCACACCGCTCACGAGCTGCGCACTCCAGAGCCGCTTGAGCTGCGGCTGGCGCAGCAGGGCGCGGACGGCGCGCTCGCGGGAGTCCGCGACCAGGGCGTCGTCGGGGGCGGGATTGTGGGCCGTTGGCTGCTCGGCTCGCGTCATCTCTCTCTTCCGTCCGGAGAACCGTCGGATCCCTCTATTGGGCGATGGTACGCGGGCTCTCCGTCGCGCTAGTTTGGGCCAAGTTCGGGCAACAGGGCCTACCGCCGGGTCGGCGGGAAGTCAACGTCAGGTAGCCCGTTGGGCGGGTACCCCGTCCGCGGCGGTCGACATTGAAGCAGAAAACACCCTGACGGGCAGGGCCACACTTTCAGCCCATCGGCGAGCGGATACCAAGATTCACAAGGCTTCTACAAGTGGGCCCCGGCTTCTGCCGGGGCCCACTGTGCGCTGTCTACTCGGCGTCGGGTGCCTTGACCGCCGCTGTCTTCTTGGCAGGAGCCTTCTTCGCCGCGGTCTTCGCCGCGGTCTTTGACGTCGTCGTCTTCTTGGCGGCCGTCTTCTTGGCCGGGGCGGCCTTCTTCGCGGTCGCCTTCTTGGCGGGGGCCTTCTTCGCCGCCGTCTTCTTGGCCGTCTTCTTGGCGGGCGCCTTCGCCCGCTTCTCGGCGAGCAGCTCGAACCCGCGCTCCGGAGTGATCTCCTCGACGCTGTCGCCCGACCGCAGGGTCGCGTTGGTCTCGCCGTCGGTGACGTAGGGACCGAAGCGCCCGTCCTTGACGACGACCGGATTGCCGCTGACCGGGTCCGCGCCCAGCTCCTTCAGCGGCGGCTTGGCCGCGGCCCGGCCACGCTGCTTGGGCTGGGAGTAGATCTGCAGTGCCTCTTCGAGCGTGATCGTGAAGAGCTGGTCCTCGGCCTGCAGCGAACGCGAGTCCGTGCCCTTCTTCAGGTACGGCCCGTAGCGCCCGTTCTGCGCGGTGATCTCCTGGCCCTCGGCGTCGGCGCCGACGACACGCGGCAGCGACATCAGCCTGAGCGCGTCCTCCAGGGTCACCGTGTCCAGCGACATCGACTTGAACAGTGAGGCCGTGCGCGGCTTGACCGCGTTCTTGCCCGTCTTCGGGGTGCCCTCGGGGAGCACCTCGGTGACGTACGGGCCGTAGCGGCCGTCCTTGGCCACGATGGTGTGGCCGGTCGACGGGTCGGCGCCCAGCTCGAAGTCGCCGCTCGGCTTGGCGAGCAGCTCCTCCGCGAGCTCGACGCTCAGCTCGTCGGGGGCGAGGTCGTCGGGGATGTCCGCGCGCTGGTGGTTGTCGGAGTCCTTCTCACCGCGCTCGATGTAGGGGCCGTAGCGGCCGACGCGGAGCACGATGTCGCTGCCGACCGGGAAGGACGACACCTCGCGTGCGTCGATCGCGCCCAGGTCGGTGACCAGCTCCTTCAGGCCGCCCAGGTGGTCCCCGTCGCCGTTGCCCGCCTCGGCGGCGCTGCCGGCCCCGTTCGAGCCTTCGCCGAAGTAGAACCGCTTCAGCCACGGCACGGCCTGCGCCTCGCCGCGCGCGATGCGGTCGAGGTCGTCCTCCATCTTGGCGGTGAAGTCGTAGTCGACGAGCCGCCCGAAGTGCTTCTCCAGGAGGTTGACCACGGCGAAGGACAGGAAGGACGGCACCAGGGCGGTGCCCTTCTTGAACACGTAGCCGCGGTCGAGGATCGTCCCGATGATCGACGCGTACGTCGACGGGCGGCCGATCTCGCGTTCTTCGAGCTCCTTGACCAGGCTCGCCTCGGTGTAGCGGGCCGGGGGCTTGGTGGCGTGCCCGTCGACCGTGATCTCCTCGGCGCTCAGGGCGTCGCCCTCGCGGACCTGCGGCAGCCTGCGCTCGCGGTCGTCGAGCTCGGCGTTCGGGTCGTCGGCGCCCTCGACGTAGGCCTTCAGGAAGCCGTGGAACGTGATGGTCTTGCCGGACGCGCTGAACTCGACGTCCCGCCCGTCGGCCGCCGCGCCGCCGATCTTGACGGTGACGGAGTTCCCGGTCGCGTCCTTCATCTGCGAGGCGACCGTCCGCTTCCAGATCAGCTCGTAGAGCTTGAACTGGTCGCCGGTCAGTCCCGTCTGGGCGGGCGTGCGGAAACGATCACCCGAGGGCCGGATCGCCTCGTGCGCCTCCTGCGCGTTCTTGACCTTCCCGGCGTACGTGCGCGGCCGGTCCGGCAGGTAGTCGGCGCCGTACAGCTGCGTGACCTGGGCGCGGGCCGCCGCGATGGCCGTGTCGCTCAGCGTCGTGGAGTCCGTACGCATGTACGTGATGTAGCCGTTCTCGTACAGCTTCTGCGCGACCTGCATCGTCGCCTTCGCGCCGAAGCCGAGCTTGCGGCTGGCCTCCTGCTGCAGCGTCGTCGTACGGAACGGCGCGTACGGCGAGCGGCGGTACGGCTTGGACTCGACCGAGCGCACGGAGAACCGCGTGCTCTCCAGGGCCGCGGCCAGCGCGCGGGCGTTCGCCTCGTCCAGGTGCAGGGTATTCGCGCTCTTGAGCTGCCCGAGCGAGTCGAAGTCACGGCCCTGGGCGACACGCCTGCCGTCGACCGTGGTCAGGCGCGCGACCAGCGAGGACGGGTCGGACGCGTCGCCGGCGCGGCCGGTACCGAAGGTGCCCGTCAGATCCCAGTATTCGGCGGATCGGAACGCCATGCGCTCGCGCTCCCGCTCGACCACGAGCCGGGTCGCCACGGACTGCACACGGCCCGCCGACAGCCGCGGCATGACCTTCTTCCACAGGACCGGCGAGACCTCGTAGCCGTAGAGGCGGTCGAGGATGCGGCGGGTCTCCTGGGCGTCGACGAGCTTCTTGTTGAGCTGGCGCGGGTTGGCGACGGCCTCGCGGATCGCGTCCTTGGTGATCTCGTGGAACACCATCCGCTTGACCGGGATCTTGGGCTTGAGGACTTCCTGAAGGTGCCAGGCGATCGCCTCGCCCTCGCGGTCCTCATCGGTGGCGAGGAAGAGCTCGTCCGATTCCTTCAGAAGGTCCTTGAGCTTCTTGACCTGGGCCTTCTTGTCGGCATTGACCACGTAGACGGGCTGGAAGTCGTGATCGACGTCCACGCCGAGGCGCCGGACCTCGCCGGTGTACTGCTCGGGCACCTCCGCGGCGCCGTTGGGGAGGTCACGGATGTGCCCGACGCTCGCCTCGACGATGTAGCCGGGGCCAAGGTAGCCCTTGATCGTCTTCGCCTTGGCAGGCGACTCGACGATGACGAGTCGGCGGCCGCCCTTCGCGGTCTCGCTGGTCGGGGACAACTTCGCTCTTCTCTCCGGTCGACGCTGGGTCTCCCCAGGTTTTCGTCCCGGGGGCGGGTCACACCCCCTTCGCGACCGGCGCCTCACGGGAGGCACCAGCCGTCGGCCCGGGGGTCGGGTCATGCTGACGCTGCGGAGTGTGACGGTACATCCCGCCCCCGTGTCAAACGGGAAAAGCCCGCAACGGCCACTCGAACGGTAACCCGACTACCGCCATTCCTGCCGCCCGGAGTGAGCACCGACTCTACCGACCCCATCCGGAGGGTGACTTCCCGGTTACCCAGAGGCGTTTTCCGGCCAGGTCCCCGAAGTCGGCCGGCCCGGTCCTCAGAGCTGTCCTCAGAGTTGTGTGAAGCACCACGCACCGGCCGCCAGGGCGGCCAGCGCGGCGACGCCGGCGATGGTCGCCGACACGGCGGGACGTACGCCGTGGGCGACCGGCAGGCGCTGTCTCAGCCGGGTCGCGGTCCACACCGCCAATCCCGCTCCGAACAGGGCGAACACCGCTCCCGCGAAGATCGCCGATCCGCTCTCCATGTCCCGTTCCTCCCGTCCTGGGGTGCCCAGCGACGGGAGGCTGACACGCACGGGAAGCGGGCACGCGAATCCGGGGTGAACAGCAGGCGACCGGCTGGTCAGACGGAGCCCGGCGCGGATATCTTCCCGGTCGTCTTCTGGTCGGCGTCCGCGCTGCCCACGGTGCAGACGATGGTGGTGAAGCCCTCGTTCCAGTCGTCCTTGCCGGACGTCCAGCCGTAGACCGCGCGCTCCGGCCCGGACGCCCAGGTCGACGCGAACTTGTTGCCGCAGAGATCGCTCGCGTTGTCGAGTGCCTTCTGGAACTCCAGGTTCCCGGGCGGCTCGACGAACCCGATCACCTGGTCGGTGTGCGGCTTGGCACAGTCGGCCAGGGGCGTCGTGGCCGTGTCCTCCTTCTCGTCCTTGATCCAGACGAAACAGTCCTCGATCCCCATCTGCGCCACCCAGAGGTCGATGCCCTCGTCCCGGAAACGCCCGACCTCACCCCTGATGGGAACATGCCGTCCGAGTACGAGACATGCCGTACCGCCACCGGCCTCAGTGAACCCTTCCTCGGTCGGGACAACGGCGTAGTAACCCGCGTCGGGGAGGCTGTTCGCCATCGGCCTGGTCTGCTTCTCGCACCGCTTCGCGCCGTTGTCCCGGGCGTCCGCGTAGTCGGTCGCCGTGTCGATCGCGACCACCTGGCCCGCCGGGTAGTCGTCCTCGCAGTCCACTACGCCGAGGTTGGGGACCGACTTGAAGCTCTCCCCCGCCGACCAGACCGCCTTCACGCAGTCGCCCGCCTTCAGCGGCTTGGCGAGTCCGGCCTGCTTGCCGTACGGGTACACCGGGCCGGTGGGCTTCCGCGAGGGCGACGAGAGCGCTGTTGAGGACTTCGTCGGCTTCGGGTCCGGGTCGTCGCCACCGGTCAGGGAGACGGCCGCCCATGTGCCGCCGACGATCACCATGAGGACGGCCGCCACGATGGCGACGATCCCGATGGCGGGCGCCTTGCGACGTGGGCCTCCCGGCGGCGGGCCGCTCGCGGGTGCCACGCCGAAGGTCTGCTGGTGGGGCTGGTGCTGGTGCGGTTGGTGCTGGTGCGGTTGGTGCTGGTGCGCTTGGTGCTGCTGGTAGGCCTGGTACGGGCCACCTGCCTGAGGAGAAGTCCCGCCGTCGGCGTACGGGTTGGGTGTGTCCGCGTAGGGAGCCCCGTAGGGAGAGGCCTGGTTGCCCGCGTACGGGTTCCACGGACCGTACGGCGACGGGGTGCCGAACGGCGGCGCCGCCCCTGGAGTGTGTGGCGTCTGTGGGGTGTTGGGCGTGGGACGCGCCCCGGGTGTCCGCGGACCACCCGGCGTGTGCGGCGTCTGAGGGGCGCCGGGGGTGGTGGAGTGCGCGCCCGGAGTGCCCCGCGTGTGGTGCGCCCCCGGCACACCCGGCGTGTGTGGTGCGCCCGGAGTCGGGGCGCCGCCCGGCGTGGCCGCCGCGTACCCGGGCGGGGAACTCGCCCCGTACCCCGGCGGCGGGCCGAAGCCCTCCGGTGCGGGGGCCGGCGCACCGCCGGGCGCGGGCGACCAGGGGGGCGGTGCCCCGCCGCCCGGCAGAGGCCCGCTCTCGGTGTCGGCCACCCCCTCCAGACCGCGCGCCACGGCCTCCGGTGACAGCCTGCGCACCGGGTCCTTGATGAGTAACCCCTGGAGCACAGGGGCGAGTTCGCCCGCGCGGGCCGGCGGTGTGGGCTCCTCGCCGAGGAGGGCCGTCAGGGTCGCGTACTCGCCGTTGCGGTCGAACGGGCCGCGGCCCTCGACCGCCGCGTAGAGCGTGGCGCCGAGCGAGAACAGGTCCGCGGCCGGTGTCGGCGGCTCGCCCCGTGCGCGCTCGGGTGCCAGATACCCGGGTGTGCCGAGGATGCCGGCGGTGGCCGTGAGCCTGGGCTCGCGGGACTCCGGCTGGAGCGCGATGCCGTAGTCGGTGAGCAGCACGCGCGCGTGAGGGTCGCCCGAGGCGTCGGCCGCCAGAAGGATGTTGGCCGGCTTCACGTCGCGGTGCAGGATGCCGATCCGGTGTCCCGCCATGAGCGCGTCGAGGACGGCGAGCCCGATCCGCGCGACCTGCCGGGGCTCCAGCGGCCCCGACTGCCGGACGACCGCCTGGAGGTCGATCGCGTCCGGCACGTACTCCATGACGATCCAGGGCAGTCCCTCGTGCACCACCACGTCGTGCACCGTCGCCACGTGCGGATGGCCGCGCAGGCGCGCCGCGTGCCGTGCCTCGCTGCGGGCCCGCGCGATCCTCCCCCGCTCTCGGCTTCGCTCGAGCGGGGGGACCCCCATCGCCGGCTCCGTGGCGTCCATCGGCACGTCGGGCAGCGCGATCTCCTTCATCGAGACCTCGCAGGCCAACTCCTCGTCGTACGCGAGCCATACGCGGCCCATGCCGCCCGCGCCGAGCGTGCGCAGCAGCCTGTACCGGCCGCTGATGATCCTGTTCCGGCCCTGGTCCGGCGTCTCCCCCGCCATCACGTCCCCCGATCCCCCGAGACAGCGCGCCTCCCCCGAGGACGCGTGCGATCCGTCTCTTGAAAATAGCTTCGCACGCACCACTGACAGGAGCCCTTTTGCGGACCAATCCTGCCAGACCGGACACTTGCGACTCAGGGGTACGGACGCGCACCATCCGCCGCCGCTCGAAGCCCGGCGACAGCGCGTGAGACCCGTCACCCGGCCGGTTCGAGGAACCCCTGCTGCACCAGCAGCCGGATCTGCGCCGGGGTCCGGTCACGCAGCAGCACCGGGTCCTCGCCGACCAGTTGCGCGATGGCGTCGAGGATCCGGCCCGCGCTGAGCGTGCCGTCGCACACTCCGGCGAAGCCCGCGCCGACCGTGTCCACCTTGGTGGCCCGGCGCATGCCCCGGTTCTGCCGCAGCACCACGTGCTCGGGGTCCTCCGCGCCCGGCAGCCCCACCTGCTCCTGGACGATCTCCTCGACGAGCCTGAAGTGCCCGGTGAGCAGGGCCGCGTCGTCGTGCCCGCGCAGGTAGTCGAGGCGCTCGAAGTGCGCGCGCACCGTGTCGCCGAGCGGCTGTTCGACCGGATGCGGCCACTCCTCCACCGTGATCGACGGCTCGGCGGCACCGGTCTTCCGCAGGGTGATCCAGCCGAAGCCGACGGCCCTGACCTTGCGTGCCTCGAACTCGTCGAGCCAGGCGTCGTAGCGCGCCTGGTACTCGGCGGCGTCCCCGCGGTGGTCGCCCGCGTCGCGCAGCCACAGCTCGGCGTACTGCGTGACGTCCTGCACCTCGCGCTGCACGATCCACGCGTCGCACCCGCGCGGCACCCAGGAGCGCAGCCGGTCCTGCCAGTCCTCGCCCTCCACGTGCTGCCAGTTGGCGAGGAACTGCGCGAACCCGCCCTCGTTCAGCCGCTCCCCCGCCTGCCGTACCAGCGCGCGGCACAGGTCGTCGCCGCCCATGCCACCGTCCCGGTAGGTGAGCCGGGCTCCGGGAGAGATCACGAAGGGCGGGTTGGACACGATCAGGTCGTACGTCTCGTCGTCCCGCACCGGCTCGAACAGCGAGCCCTCACGCAGGTCGGCCGCCGGGGCAGCGGACAGCGCGAGCGTGAGCGCGGTGATGTGCAGCGCGCGTGGGTTCACGTCGGTCGCCGTCACCCGGGTGGCGTGCCGCGTGGCGTGCAGGGCCTGGATCCCTGAGCCGGTGCCGAGGTCGAGCGCGGCGCCGACCGGGGTCCGTACGGTGATCCCGGCGAGCGTGGTGGACGCCCCGCCCACGCCGAGTACGACGCCTTCCTCACGGCTGCCGATACCGCCGGCTCCGCCGACCGCGCACCCCAGGTCGGACACGATGAACCAGTCCTCGCCGTCGGGCCCGCCGTAGGGCCGTACGTCGACGGTGGCCGCGAGATCGCCCCCTGAGTCCTCCGAGTCCCCGGCGTGCCCTTCGACGTGCCCGCCGGCGCGCACCAGCCAGCCGCTCTCCAGGCACGCGTCGACCGGCAGCACGTCCGCCACGCGCGCGGACGCCACGGGCTGCTGCAGCAGGAACAGCCGCACGAGCGTCTCCAGCGGCGTGTCCCCACGTGTCGCCCGCAGCGCCGGCACGGTCTCGCTGCGGGCCAGCGCCGCGTACGCGGGAGCGCCGAGCAGCTCGAGCAGCCCGTCAGCGGTGAAGGCGGCTCGGATCAGGGCGTCCCGGAGCCGCGCGGCGACGTCGGGGCGGTCCGTGGAGGGCAGGGTGGACGGCGGGGAAGACAGGCTGGAATCGCTCACGGTCCCATTGTGTCGGCTCCCGCGGACATGGGGCGTGCACCTGTGGACGGCCACCTGTGGACAGCTGGGCGCCCACCTGGGGGCTGGACGTCCACCTCGGGACGGCTGGACGTCCACCTCGGGACGGCTGGACGTCCACCTCGGGACGGCTGGACGTCCACCTCGGGACGGCTGGACGTCCACCTCGGGACGGCTGGAC
>NZ_JBEYXP010000007.1:152655-288673 GCF_040704615.1 Streptomyces sp. NPDC046862
CGTCCACCTCGGGACGGCTGGGCGTCCACCTGGGAACGGCGCGTGCCGAAGGTCCGGCACGCGCGCGTACCGGACCATCATGAGGTTGGCGAAAGATCGCCCTCCCTGAGGGCGCCCTCTCCCTGGAACGTCAGCTCTTCGTCGCCGAGGACGAGCCGGCGGCGGTCTTGCAGCTCTGCTGCTTGGCCATCGCCTTGCCCACGTCGCCCTCCTCCAGCTTGGCGAGCGCGTCGCTGCCGCTCTTGCTCAGCTTCTCCAGCTCCACGGCGACACCCTTGAGGCCCTCGGCGAACTTCGCCTGGTCCTTGACGTCGAGGGCGTCCGACTTCTTCTTCAGATCGGCGTAGGCGGTGGAGAGGGTGTTGAGCTCCGAGACCGCGGCCCGCATCTTGGTCTTGCCGTTCTCGACGTCCGGCGCCCCGGCCTTCTGCACGGCGGTCGACATCGCCTTGTAGGCGTCGGAGATGTCCTGGAAGGCCTGGGAGTCCACCTTCTGCACGGCCTCCGGCGCGCTGTCGTCCGAGGTCTCCTGCTGGATCGAGGCATTGGCGGCCGTGATCTTCTTCGTCTGCGGCTGCACGGCGTCGCAGACCTGCTTGGCCCAGGAGTTCAGCTTTTCGCTGTTGTCGTCGCTGCTGCTGCATCCCGACAGCGCCAGTACCAGTACCGCACCGCCGGACAGTGCGGCCGTGAGCTTCTTGTTCACCGGATTGGTCCCTTCCATGGCTCTCGGCCCCGGAACATACACGCCGAACGAGCGACACCCCTATTCCGTATGACCGTAATCACACTGATTAGAGTGATTTACACCGGGCGAGAGAAGGCTCACGAACAGGGCGCGCACACGGCAGAGCGGGCGGACGACGCGCCAACACGCGCCATCCGCCCGCCCGTTGGCCGGCGCGAAGCCGACCCTCGTACCGCCGCCTACGAAACCACCGCGGGATCCACCGACTTGGCAACCCGCTCGGAGTTGTCCTCGTCACCCACAGCGATACCGCGCCGCTTGGACACGTACACCGAGCCGACGATCACGACGAGCGCCAGCACCGCGATGAGCACGCGGAGCCCGACGCTCTTGTCCTCGCCGTAGCTGAACTTGACGACCGCGGGCGCGATGAGCAGCGCCACCAGGTTCATCACCTTCAGCAACGGGTTGATCGCGGGACCCGCGGTGTCCTTGAACGGGTCGCCCACGGTGTCGCCGATGACGGTCGCCGCGTGGGCCTCACTGCCCTTGCCGCCGTGGTGGCCGTCCTCGACGAGCTTCTTGGCGTTGTCCCAGGCGCCGCCGGAGTTGGCGAGGAACACCGCCATCAGCGTGCCCGTGCCGATCGCACCCGCGAGGTAGGCCCCGAGGGCGCCGACGCCGAGCGTGAAGCCGATCGCGATGGGCGCCATGACGGCGAGCAGACCCGGTGTGGCCAGCTCCCGCAGGGCGTCCTTGGTGCAGATGTCGACGACCCGGCCGTACTCGGGCTTCTCGGTGTAGTCCATGATCCCGGGCTTCTCGCGGAACTGCCGCCGCACCTCGTACACGACCGCACCGGCGGACCGCGAGACGGCGTTGATCGCCAGCCCCGAGAAGAGGAAGACGACCGCGGCGCCCGCGATGAGCCCGACGAGGTTGTTGGGCTGCGAGATGTCCATCATCAGGTTCATCGGCGCGCCCGCCCCGGAGACCTTCTCGCCCACGTCGTTCGCGGCCGAGAGGATCGCGTCGCGGTACGACCCGAAGAGCGCCGACGCCGCGAGCACGGCCGTGGCGATGGCGATGCCCTTGGTGATGGCCTTGGTGGTGTTGCCGACGGCGTCCAGGTCGGTGAGCACCTGCGCGCCCGCGCCCTGGACGTCGCCGGACATCTCGGCGATGCCCTGCGCGTTGTCGGAGACCGGCCCGAAGGTGTCCATGGCGACGATGACGCCGACCGTGGTGAGCAGACCGGTGCCGGCCAGCGCCACCGCGAACAGGGCGAGCATGATCGACGTACCGCCGAGCAGGAACGCCCCGTACACGCCGAGGCCGATCAGAAGGGCCGTGTAGACGGCCGATTCGAGACCGATGGAGATACCGGCGAGGACGACGGTGGCCGGGCCGGTCAGCGAGGTCTTGCCGATGTCCCGCACCGGGCGGCGGGTGGTCTCGGTGAAGTAGCCGGTCAGCTGCTGGATCAGCGCGGCCAGCACGATGCCGATGGCCACCGCGACGAGCGCGAGGATCCGCGGATCGCCGCCCTTGCCGAGGATCGCCTCGTCCGTGACCCCGTCCAGGTCGGCGTACGACGAGGGCAGGTAGACGAACACCGCGATCGCGACCAGCGCCAGCGAGATCACCGCGGAGATGAAGAAACCGCGGTTGATGGCGCTCATCCCGCTGCGGTCGGTGCGCCGCGGGGCCACGGCGAAGATGCCGATCATCGCGGTGAGCACACCGATCGCGGGCACGAGCAGCGGGAAGGCGAGCCCGGAGTCACCGAACGCCGCCTTGCCGAGGATCAGCGCGGCGACGAGGGTCACGGCGTACGACTCGAAGAGATCGGCCGCCATGCCCGCGCAGTCGCCGACGTTGTCGCCCACGTTGTCGGCGATGGTCGCGGCATTGCGCGGGTCGTCCTCCGGAATGCCCTGCTCGACCTTGCCGACCAGGTCGGCGCCGACGTCGGCGGCCTTGGTGAAGATGCCGCCGCCGACACGCATGAACATCGCGATGAGCGCCGCACCGAGACCGAAGCCCTCCAGGACCTTCGGTGCGTCGGCCGCGTACACCAGCACCACACAGGAGGCGCCCAGCAGACCGAGCCCCACCGTGAACATGCCGACGACGCCGCCCGTGCGGAAAGCGATCTTCATTGCTTTGTGCGAGACGGCGGTGAGATCCTTTTCCGGCTCTCCAGGCGCCGGGGTCGCCTCACGCGCCGCGGCGGCGACCCGCACATTGCTGCGTACGGCCAGCCACATCCCGATATAACCGGTGGCCGCCGAGAACGCGGCGCCGATCAAGAAGAACACCGATCGGCCGATCCGCTGATTCCAGTCGTCCGCGGGCAACAGCATGAGCAGGAAGAACACGACGGCGGCGAATACGCCGAGCGTGCGCAGCTGCCGGGCCAGATAGGCGTTGGCACCCTCCTGGACCGCTGCCGCGATCTTCTTCATGCTGTCGGTGCCTTCGCCTGCCGCGAGCACCTGGCGCACCAGGACTCCGGCGACCGCGAGCGCGGCCAGCGCGACGATCCCGATGACCATCACGATGAGCCGATTGTCGTCGGTCAGTACTGCGGCTGCGAAGGTTGTGGGGTGATCAATCTGCTGAGGGGTAGAAAGCCCCGCCATTCGTCCTCCTTGACGCTTGGGCTGAGCTCAAGATGTGGACGGATTCTAGGGATCTGAACCTGATCAAAACAGTACGCGGCCATCGGAATTAGCCTTCACATGCCCATCAGCAAATGATCGCCGGGGAAGCACAGAACCCGAAAGCGGTAATGCCTCAAAAGCGTTGACCTTGATCAAATGACCGCATGTATGATCGCCCGATTGATCGTGAATTCCTTCACTAATTCAGATGCATCGTCGGAAAGTCATCGCCGAATGATCGGCAGAACGACGAAGGGCCCTGCTCAGCAGGGCCCTTCGAAGAGATGTGAGGACGGAGGCGCTACGGCGGTGCTCCAGTGGAGCTTGCGACGGGACGCGACCGTCAGCCGACCGCGACCGGCGGAGCGGTGGGCCAGCTCATACGGATCTGGCCGCCGTGCTCGTCCGCGGTGACCTCCACGTCGTCGACGAGGCCGCTGATGACCGCGAGGCCCATCTCGTCCTCCTCGGCCTCCACGTCGGCGTCCTCGTGGGCCCCGTGCGTCGTGCCGCCCGGCACGGCACGCGGCGCCTCGTCGCCGACCTCGATGGAGAACTGTTTCTCCTCCTCGATCAGCAGCACCCGCACCGGCGCCGAGATGCCACCGTTCTGATGCAGTCCGACGGCCCGGGTGCAGGCCTCACCGACGGCAAGCCTCACCTCGTCGAGGACGGCCTCGTCCACCCCGGCCTTGCGTGCGACGGAAGCGGCCACCAGGCGGGCGGTCCTGACATGTCCTGGGACCGCGCTGAAGCGGAGTTCAACGGTGGCCATGCATCCCCCTCGGAACTACGGGCGTGCTGTCAGGGGGGCCGGGCCGTCGCGGGCCCGGTCCCCCTCCTGTTGTCTCAGCCGTCATGGGCACACGCCCACCGACGGATCAGTCCGTCGCCGCAACCGCTTCGTCCACCGAGGTGTGGATCGGGAACACCTTGGTGAGACCCGTGATACGGAAGATCTTCAGAATGCGCTCCTGGTTGCACACGAGGCGCAGCGAGCCCTCATGGGCCCGAACGCGCTTCAGGCCGCCCACCAGCACGCCGAGCCCGGTGGAGTCGAGGAAGTCGACGCCCTCCATGTCGACGACGAGGTGGAAACTCCCGTCGTTCACCAGCTCGACCAGCTGCTCGCGCAGCTTGGGCGCGGTATATACGTCGATTTCGCCACCGACCTCGACGACCGTACGATCGCCGACGGTACGGGTCGACAGGGACAGGTCCACGGATCCTCCAGCACCTTGCTAATCGAGCGGTCGTCCCTCGGGACACCTCGGCGGAGCCCCAGGACGGTTCGCCAGCCGCAATGGCATTCAATCACTTACCGGCAGGCGTGCACGACGCCTTCAGACCATTGTCCGTCACGCCAGTGACACACTCGGTGCCGATGGCCAAGAATCACCGATCCGATCGATCCCCGACGGACGCCGCCCTCCGGCCCGCACCAGGGGCGGTACTGGACCGTCTCGCCTCCGTGCCGGGCCGGGCTTCGCGCATCACTCATACGGAGCACTTGCCCCCGCGCGAGGGCCGCCATGCCGTCTGGCCCGACCGGATCCGCACGGAAGTCATCTCGGCCGTACAGACCAAGGGCATCGAACACCCCTGGGCCCACCAGGCACGCGCCGCCGAACACGCGCTGGACGGCGATTCGGTGGTCGTCGCCACGGGAACCGCCTCCGGCAAGTCGCTCGCCTATCTCGTGCCGGTCCTCTCCGGCCTTCTGGACGGCTCCGAGGCGCCCAACGGCCGTGGAGCAACCGCCCTTTACCTGGCCCCGACGAAAGCGCTTGCGGCGGATCAGTGCCGATCGGTGAAGGAAATTTCACATCCGCTCGGTACTTCGGTCCGCCCCGCCGTCTACGACGGCGACACGCCCGTCGAGGAACGCGAGTGGATCCGTCAGTACGCCAACTACGTCCTCACCAACCCCGACATGCTGCACCGCGGCATCCTGCCCTCCCACCCCCGCTGGTCGGCCTTCCTGAAGGCCCTGAAGTACGTCGTGATCGACGAGTGCCACACCTACCGCGGCGTCTTCGGGTCCCACGTCGCCCACGTACTGCGCCGCCTGCGCAGGCTGTGCGCCCGCTACGGCGCCTCGCCCGTCTTCCTGCTGGCCTCGGCGACGGCCGCCGAGCCCTCGGTCGCCGCGTCCCGGCTCACCGGCGTGCCGGTGGTCGAGGTGGCGGACGACGCCTCACCTCGCGGGGAACTGGTGTTCGCCCTCTGGGAGCCCCCGCTCACCGAACTGCACGGCGAGAAGGGCGCTCCCGTCCGCCGTACCGCCACCGCCGAGACCGCGGACCTCCTGACCGACCTGGCCGTCCAGGGCGTCCGCTCGGTCGCCTTCGTACGCTCCCGGCGCGGCGCCGAACTGATCTCCGTGATCGCCCAGGAACGCCTCGCCGAGGTCGACCGCACCCTCGCCCGGCGCGTCGCCGCGTACCGCGGGGGCTACCTCCCCGAGGAACGGCGCGCCCTGGAGCGCGCCCTCCACTCGGGCGAGCTCCTCGGCCTCGCCGCCACCACCGCCCTGGAGCTGGGCATCGACGTCTCCGGCCTGGACGCCGTGGTGATCGCCGGCTACCCGGGCACACGGGCCTCCCTGTGGCAGCAGGCGGGCCGGGCCGGCCGCTCGGGGGAAGGCGCCCTGGCCGTCCTGGTGGCCCGCGACGACCCGCTGGACACGTTCCTCGTGCACCACCCGGAGGCCCTGTTCGACCAGCCGGTCGAGTCGACGGTCCTCGACCCTGACAACCCGTACGTCCTCGCCCCGCACCTGTGCGCGGCCGCCGCCGAGATCCCCCTGACGGACGACGACCTTGCGCTGTTCGGCCCCGCCGCCGAGGACCTGCTGCCGCAGCTGGAGGCCGCGAAGCTGCTCCGGCGCCGCACCAGGGCCTGGCACTGGACGCGCCGCGAGCGGGCCGCCGACCTCGCGGACATCCGCGGCCAGGGCGGACGGCCGGTCCAGATCGTCGAGGCCGGCACCGGGCGGCTGCTCGGCACGGTCGACGCGGGCGCCGCGCACACGACCGTCCACGAGGGCGCGGTGCACCTGCACCAGGGCCGTACGTACCTGGTGCGCGAACTGGACCTGGACGACTCCGTGGCGCTGGTCCAGGAGGCCAACCCGCCGTATTCGACGGTCGCCCGCGACACCACGTCGATCTCCGTACTGGAGACGGACACCGAGGTCCCCTGGGGCTCCGGACGCCTGTGCTACGGCTCCGTCGAGGTCACCAACCAGGTCGTCTCCTTCCTGCGCCGAAAGCTGATCACCGGTGAAGTGCTCGGTGAGACGAAACTCGACCTCCCTCCTCGTACGCTGCGCACCCGTGCCGTGTGGTGGACGGTCACCGAGGACCAGCTCGACGCGGCCCGGATCAACCCGGAGATCCTCGGCGGCGCCCTCCACGCCGCCGAGCACGCCTCGATCGGCCTGCTGCCCCTCTTCGCGACCTGCGACCGCTGGGACATCGGCGGTGTCTCGATCCCGCTGCACCCCGACACGCTCCTGCCGACGGTCTTCGTCTACGACGGCCATCCGGGTGGCGCGGGCTTCGCCGAGCGCGCCTTCCACACGGCCCGCACCTGGCTCACCGCCACCCGCGAGGCCATCGCCTCCTGCGAGTGCGACGCCGGCTGCCCGTCCTGCATCCAGTCCCCCAAATGCGGCAACGGCAACGATCCCCTGCACAAGCGGGGAGCCGTACGGCTCCTCACGGAGCTGCTGCGGGAGGCTCCGGGGGGCTGAGTGCCGCGGTCTCGGGGGCTCTGGGTGCCGCTGGTGCCGAGGGGTGCGGCGCCGTCTGCCCGGATGCGTCCGGTCCCGCCGGTCCGGCTCTCGATCTGACCTCCGCGCTGAACGGTCCCTTCCCCGACGCCGCCGTGACGTCCGAGATCTCGCCCTCGATCGCGCACCGCACGAGCCAGGTGCCCTGGGCCCGGGCAACGCGCTCCGCCGTGGCGCAGGCCGCGTCCGTCCCCTCCGCCCAGTGGTCGGCTGCCGCGAGCGCCGCGAGGTCGGCCGCCCCGGCCGCACGGTGCCGGATCACGACGGCCTGGCCCATGGCCAGCAAGGCCCCGAAGATCACACACAGCACGGCGATGGCACCTACGGCCCAGACGGTGGCGGATCCTCGGTCGGAGCGATGGTCTGTCCGGCGCGATCTGTTCGTGCCCCGCGCCAACGCCCCTCGGCGTCCTGTGCCCGTCACCCCCTCGCCCCCACTGTCTCCTCCGCGAGCGCCACGGCCTCATGCCTCAGGTCGAGGCTGAGTGCGTCCGGCCCCGGTGGGTTCGCCGCGACCACCACGTGCACCAGGTCGCCCTCTCGGCTCACGGTGACCCGTGCCCCGTCGGGCGCCAGCCGGCGGGCCATCGCCACGACCGCGCCGGGTGGATCCTGGCGAGCCGCCGCCCGGGCGCCCGCTCTCGCCGCGTCCACGCACTGGATCTGCGCACACGCGGCGAGCAGTGCCCACACCAACGCCATCGCGAACAGCACCAGCACCGGCAGGGCGACCGCCGCCTCGGCGCTCACGAAGCCACGGTCGCCGCTCCGTTCGGCTCCCGCGCGCGACGGCTCCCTGCCACCACCGCCCGGTCGCACGGCCCACCGCTCAAGCCCCACCGTCGAGCGCCCTCTGCACGATGTCCTGCAACTCCGTCTGCACCTGACCGCTGGTCACCACCTTGTAGAGCACCGCGGCGAAGGCCACCGCCGCGATGATCCCCACCGCGTACTCGGAGGTCACCATCCCCGCGTCCCTCGGCGCCCGGCGCACCCTGCGCGCCAGGGCGCTCATCCGTCCTCGTACCGCCTCTGCCACGCGTACCGCCCATGCCACCTTGTGCATCTCAACCCCCGTAAGGATCCGTTCCGTTCATCGCCTGTAATGCCGCATTGCCGTACTGCCGTACTGCCGTAGTGCCGCTCGTGCTGTCGTCCCCGGTCACCCCGTCATCCGGCGCCCCCTTCCAGCAGCCCGTCCGCGAGCCCGATCACCACCGGGAGCACCCCGATCGCGATGAACGCGGGCAGGAAGCACAGCCCCACGGGTGCGGTGACCATGACGGCCGCCCGACGGGCCCGCTCGGTCGCGGCGCGTGCCCCTGCGGCGCGGGCCTCTGCCGCCAGTCGGGCCACCGGGGCGGCGGCGGGGACGCCCGACTCGTCGGCCCGTTCCAGGAGCCGTGCCAAGGGGCCCGCCCCGGGGAGCCCGGCCAGCGCCCGCCATGCCTCGGCGGGTTCGCCCCCGAGCCGCGCCTCCGCCGCACCGCGGGCCAGGCGTTCCCCGACGGGTCCTCCCAGGGCTTCGCCCACGGCGCGTGCTGCCGCGACCGGGCCGGCTCCGGCGGTGATGCAGGCGGCCAGCAGGTCGGCGGCGAGCGGGAGCCGGCGCGCCACCTGAGCCGGGTCGTACTCCTCGTCCGACGGTTTCCCCGTCGACCCGCTGACCCGCTCCCGCTGCCGCCGCCACCTCCACCGCCAGAGCCCGCAGCCGACCGCCAGCCCCAGCAACAGCCCCACGAGGCCTCCCACCAGCACCCACCCGGCGCAGACAGCCCCCACGACCGGCAGCCACCCACGTACGGCTTCCCGTACCGCCGTTCGCCGGGCCGACGGCACAGCCTCCAGGAGCACTACCGCTGCCAGCCGTCTGCGCAGCCTGCGTTCGCGGCGAACGGTGTCCAGGGACCGGAACAGCCACCACGCTCCCAACGCGCCGCACACGAGCGCCCCCAGCCTGTGGAGAACTTCCGTGCTCATGCCTCCTCCGCTCCCCGTACGATCCGCAGCGCCCACCACAGGCCGGCGCCCTCCAGCACCCCGCCGACCAGCAGGCAGCCCAGCCCGGCGGCGCTGTGCAGCACCACGTGCAGCGGGTCGGCGCCCAGCGCGGTGCCCAGCAGCAGGCCGAGCACCGGAAGCCCGGCAAGCATCACGGCCGTGGACCTGGCGCCCGCCAACTGGGCTCGCAGGTCGGCCCGTTGGTCCCGCTCCGCACGCAGGGCGCCTTCCAGCCGGTCGAGTCCGGCCGCCAGGCCCGCGCCCCGGTCCACGGCCACCTGCCAGCACGCGGCGAGTCCGAGCAGGCCGTCGGCGCCCGGTTGCCGTGCCACGTCAGCGAGCGCGCCCGGCACGTCCCCGCCGAACCGCGCGGCCGCCAGCACGACCGCCTGCGCCTCGCCGAGCCCGCCCGAGTCCCGGGCGGCCCGCAGCAACGCCTCACCCGGCTGCCGGCCGGCGCGGACCTCTCCGGCGAGCGCCCCGCAGAGCGCGATCACGGCGTCACCGCACCGCTCGCGCGCCCGCTGTGCCTCGCGGGCCCGGCGCGCCCGGCGCAACAGCGGCACCCCGAGTGCCCCGGCGAGCACCGGCAGCACGGACGCGCCCAGCACGCCGATCACCACTCCGAGCGCCGGCGCCCACCACTCGACCGGCAGCCGCCGCACGCGCAGGGCCGCCCTCTCCCAGGGCGGCGGCCCCACCGCGCCTCCACCGGCGAGCAGTAACTGCGCCCGCCGTGTCCCTGCGCCCGGCCCGCCGAGGAGCCAGGCCGCCGCTCCGGCACACACGGCGGCCACCCCGGTCAGCCCGGCGTGCAACTCGTCGACCCCCGTCACAGCGCTCCGCTCCCTTCCTTGATCAGCTCCCGCAGCCGCTCCCAGCCCCGCTCGTACGTGAACGCCTCGGCGCCCCACCGCAGCGCGGGCACCGTCACCACCAGCCCCGAGGAAGCCCGCTCCAGCACGTGCACCTCGGCGATCCTGCGCCGCCCGTCGCGGTCGCGGACGAGATGAAGGACCACCGACAGCGCGGCCGCCAACTGGCTGTGCAGGGCCGCCCGGTCGAGCCCCGCGGCCGTGCCGAGCGCCTCCAGCCGTGCGGGCACCTGGGCCGCCGCGTTGGCGTGCAGAGTCCCGCAGCCGCCCTCGTGCCCCGTGTTCAGAGCGGCCAGCAAGGACACGACCTCGGGCCCGCGCACCTCGCCGACGACCAGCCGGTCGGGCCGCATCCGCAGCGCCTGCCGCACCAGGTCCTGGAGCTCGACGAGCCCCACGCCCTCCTGGTTGGCCGGTCTGCCTTCCAGCCGGACCACGTGCGGGTGATCGGGCCGCAACTCCGCCGAGTCCTCGGCCAGCACGATCCGCTCCCCCGGGTCGACCAGGCCCAGCAGCGCACTCAGCAACGTCGTCTTGCCCGTTCCGGTGCCGCCGCTGATCACGTACGACAGGCGGGAGGTGATCAGCGCCCGCAGCACCCGGTCACCGCCCGGAGGTACCGTCCCGGCCCTCACGAGTTCGCCGAGGGTGAACGCCCGCGGTCGTGCCACCCGGAGGGACAGGCAGGTCGAACCCACGGACACCGGTGGGATCACCGCGTGCAGGCGTGTGCCGTCCGGAAGGCGTGCGTCGACCCAGGGGCGCGCGTCGTCGAGCCTGCGGCCGGCCACCGCGGCCAGACGCTGCGCGAGGCGCCGTACCGCCACCGCGTCCGGGAAGGAGACCTCCGTCAGCTCCAGGCCGCCACCCCTGTCCACCCACACCCGGTCGGGTGCCGACACCAGGACGTCGGTGACCGAGGGGTCGGTCAGCAGCGGTTCCAGTGGCCCGCTGCCGATCAGCTCGGAGCGCAACCGCTCGGCGGCGCCCAGGACTTCGGCGTCACCGAGTACCCGGCCCCGCTCCCGCAGGGCCTGTGCCACGCGCGCCGGTGTCGGTTCCGAGCCGCTCTCGGCGAGCCACTGCCGCACACCGTCCAGCAGCTCGCAGTCGGTCCCGGGCGCCGGATCCCATCCGCCGCTCATGCGGCCTCACCCCTGGCCCGTGCCCGCTCCCAGAACGTCGTGCAGAAACGCGCGAGTGGTCCGCGCGCGACTCCTCCAGGGGGTGCCGCGCCGTCCACAAGCCCCGATTCGGCGGGCACTTCGCCCGCCAGGGGCAGCCCGAGGAGCCGTGCCACCTCGCGGTCGTCCAGGCCGGGTGCGTACGGGCCCCGCACGGCCACCCGCAGATCGCGCAGGACCATCCCGAAAGCGGACGCCACCCGTGCGGCCGCGGCGACCGCGCGCAGCTCGGCGGGGACCACCAGCAAGCCGAGATCGATCTGGGCGAGGGCCTCGGCGACGCCTTCGTCGATCCGGCGCGGCAGATCGACGACCACCGCACCACCGCGCCGCCGGCCGGCCGCCAGGACCGCTCGTACGGCCTGGGCCGGAATCGCGACGGCGTCGCCGCGGTCCCAGCTGAGCACTCCGAGGGAGTGCAGTTCGGGCAGCGACTCCTCCAGGGCTCCGCCGCCGACCCGGCCGCGCGAGGCGGCGAACGCCGGCCAGCGCAGTCCCTCGGCCGCCTCGCCGCCCAGGAGGACGTCGAGACCACCGCCCAGCGGATCCGCGTCCACCAGGAGGGTGCGCCTGCCCTGCCGCGCGGACGTGACCGCCAGCGCGCAGGCCAGGGTGGACGCTCCGGCGCCGCCCCGGCCGCCGATCACACCCACGGTGAGGGCGGGCCTGCCCACGCCCTCGGCCACGTCGGCGATGCGGTCGACGAGCCACTGCTCGCCGTCCGGCAGCACCAGCACATGGTCGGCGCCGATCTCGACGGCCCGCCGCCAGACCCCGGAATCGTCCTGGTCCCGGCCGACCAGCACCACCCCTCGTCTGCGCGCGGCACCGCGCACACGCCGTGCCGCGTCGTCGCCGACGAGGACGAGCGGTGCCGCCTCCCAGCTGCCCCTGCCCCGCGGCACCCCGTGGTGGACCTCGGGTCTGGCACCCGCGGCCGCGCACAGGCGCAGCAGGTCGTCCAGCAGTTCCGCGTCCTCGGTGACGATCAACGGCCTGCCCTGCCGCCCTTCGGCGGCGGGCGGCAGCTCGTTCGTGATGGCTCCCGCCACGATCTCCAGCCCCCTTCGCTGCTCCTCGCGCGGAGCCCGCGAGGTCGTCTGCCGCCTCGCGTTTCCCGCCCGTGGTGAAGTCCCGTGTGAAGAACCGGCAACCGGCCTCCATATGCAAGGCCGATAGGAACCGGCCAAACGCGCATCAACAAACCGATCCGGCCAGGAACTCACCTGATCGGTGCGCGCTGGAATCACGGTGCAGCGATCCCGGAAATCGTGTGGATCTTGGTCGATTACTGTGGACAACGCGGGGGTTGTGAATATCGCCGTCACCCAAACAGGCGACACCTGCGCGACTTCCACAGCGCAGCGCCGCGGCTACACAGGGTGACGGATCATGCGTGCGGACCGAGAAGCCGCTGCGCGGACGCGAGGTCGGCGGCCGATCATGAAAGAGGGAAGAAAACGCATCCGGACATGCGACGACCCCCGCCGGGGGGGAGAGCGGGGGTCGTCCCCACGGCCGACTCGGGGGGGGAGGAGTCGGGCCGGGTTAGCACGGTCGCGAACGATCCGTGACTTCCATGGTGTACCCGAGAGCCCTCTCAGGCAAACCCACGCGCCCCACACTAGCCCGAATGGTGGGCGCATATGCTCAGGCTCGTGGAAAACCACTCCTTGCCTCGCACAGCGGCCTTCTTTGACCTGGACAAGACGGTCATTGCGAAGTCGAGCACGCTCACGTTCAGCAAGTCGTTCTACCAAGGCGGTCTGATCAACCGCAGAGCCGTCTTGCGTACCGCATATGCCCAGTTCGTCTTCCTGGCGGGCGGCGCCGACCATGACCAGATGGAGCGCATGCGTGAGTACCTGTCCGCACTGTGCCGCGGCTGGAACGTCCAACAAGTGAAGGAGATCGTCGCCGAGACCCTTCACGACCTGATCGATCCGATCATCTACGACGAGGCCGCCTCCCTGATCGAGGAGCACCACACCGCCGGGCGCGACGTCGTCATCGTCTCCACGTCCGGCGCGGAGGTGGTCGAGCCGATCGGGGAACTCCTGGGCGCGGACCGCGTCGTGGCGACCCGCATGATCGTGGGCGACGACGGCTGCTTCACGGGCGAAGTGGAGTACTACGCGTACGGCCCCACCAAGGCCGAGGCGATCAGGGAGCTGGCCGAGTCCGAGGGGTACGACCTGGAGCGCTGCTACGCCTACAGCGATTCCGCCACGGATCTGCCGATGCTGCAGACGGTCGGCCATCCGCACGCCGTGAATCCGGACCGCTCCCTGCGGCGGGAGGCCCTCGCGCGCGGGTGGCCGATTCTGGACTTCCACCACCCGGTGCGACTGAAGCAGCGGCTGTCGGTACCGCCGCGTCCCGCCCTGGTCGCGGCCGCCGCCATAGGCGCCGCGGCGGCCACCGCCGGACTCGTCTGGTACGCGAGCCGGCGCCGGCCCGCCGCCATGTGATCTCCGGCGGCCACCCCGACGCCCGATTAACACCCGTTAACGACTCTTTGAACCCAAAAGTAAAGAAGCGCATCCGGGGGTTCCGCTTGCCCGGGTCCTGGAGTACAAAGGATTCAACGGCCCGCGAGACCAAAGGAACATCCGAAAGGATCACCTTTATAACGCATTTTGGCCCCACGGACCGAGCATGGACATTGGGCACCCACGCGACGTCGACCCGTCGATTACGGGCCAGCCGCACCAGGTGACGGGCAACAGTTCCCGACCTGATGGGCAATATATCGAGGACGCCTGGTAACCCGGTGAACATGCCAGCGGCGGTACGAACCCTCGTACCGCCGCAACCCTGTTCAAGGCCCTCTTCAGGAGGGCCTTTTCTTCTGCCGACGCTCGCGCGCGGAGCTACGCCGCCCCGCTACGCCGCCCCGCGCTGCAGCGCCTCGCACACCGCCGTCGACTCGCGGGCACCGAGCTCCACCGCCCTGCCGCAGTGGGCGATCCAGGCGGCCATGCCCTCGGGGGTGCCGGACACGTACCCCTCCAGGGCCGCGACGTAGGCGGCGCGTCCGAGTTCCGCGTGGCCGACCTCCGCCGGGCAGACGGACTTGGGGTCGAGTCCGCTGCCGACCAGGACGATGCGCTCGGCCGTGCGCGCGACGAGACCGTTGTGGGAGCCGAAGGGGCGCAGGGCGAGCAGCTCGCCGTGGACGACGGCCGCGGTCACCAGGGCGGGCGCCGAACTCCCGGCGATGATCAGCTCGGCGAGTCCTTCGAGTCGGCCGGAGACCTCGGCGGCGTCGGGCAGCTCCAGTTCGACGAGCGGTTCGTCGACCGGTTCACCGTCCTGACGCGGACGCCCCACGCGCGCGTCGTCGCCGGCCGCCGCCACCAGGTGCAGCCGGGCCAGCACCCGTAGCGGCGACTGCCGCCAGATGGACAGCAGCTGGCCCGCCTCGGCGGTCAGCCTGAGGGCGGCGCCCATCAGCCGGGCCTCGTCGTCACCGCTGAAGTCCGTGCGGCGGCGCACCTCTTCGAGAGCCCAGTCGGCACCGGACAGCGCGGCGGAACCGCGTGCGCCGCGCAGTGCCGCCTCGGCGGTGATCTCGTTGCTGCGGCGGCGCATGATCCGGTGCCCGTAGACCCGGTCCACGGCCTTGCGCACGGACTCCACGGACTCGGCCACACCCGGGAGCTCCCCCAGGGCGGCGAGCGGATCTGCGGTCGCGCCTGTCGTACTCATGAGTACGACACTACGCGCCCGCTTCCGCACGCCCGCCACCCCCGCCGGACGACTACTGGCCGGCCGCCGGCGCGCCGGGCACGCCCCTCGGGGCGGGGGCGGGTCCGCCCGTGAGGAAGGCGGTCCAGCCCTGCGCCGGGGCCTCACCGACCCTGAGGGTGCGCAGTCTGTCGAGGGTCTCGGGGTCCTGGGCGTCCAGCCAGTCGGCGAGCTGCCGGAAGGAGACGCAGCGCACCTCGGCCTTCGTGCAGACCGTCTTGACGGTCTCCTCGACGGATCGCATGTAGGCACCGCCGTTCCACGACTCGAAGTGGTTGCCGATGATCAGGGGCGCGCGGTTGCCGTGGTAGGCGCGCTCGAAGCCCCTCAGCAGGCCGTCACGGAACTGTCTGCCCCAGTAGGCGTGCCTGGACGGGGCGCCGGCGCGGGCCCCGGACTGGTTCGCGTAGAAGTTGTAGTCCATGGTCAGCGTCTCGAACGCACGGCCGGGGACGGGGACCAGCTGCATCGACAGCTCCCACAGGCCGCTCTTCCTCGCGGGCCAGACCTGGTCGGCGACGCCACTGGTGTCGTAGCGGAAGCCCAGCTCGCGGGCCGCCCTCATGAAGTTCTCCTGCCCTTCGAGGCAGGGTGTACGGCCGCCCACGAGTTCCCTGTCGTAGTCGAAGGGCAGCGGTTCCTCCTCCACCAGGCCCGTGTTGGTCTTCCAGGACTTCACGAAAGCCTTGGCCTGGGCGATCTCGCTCTTCCAGTCGGCGACCGACCACTCGCCCACCCCGCCCCCGGGGCCGCAGAAGTGGCCGTTGAAGTGGGTCCCGATCTCGTTGCCCTCCAGCCACGCGCCGCGCAGCTGGGCCACGGTGTCCCTGATGCCACGGATGTCGTTGAAGCCGATGTCCGAGCGTCCGGGCTCGTGCCGCGGCGGCCGGTACAAGTCACGCTTCGCCCCCGGCAGCATGTACACGCCGCTCAGGAAGTACGTCATCGTCGCGTTGTTGGCCTTGGCCACCTCTCGGAAGTGGGAAAAGAGCCTCTGGCTGTCCTCGCCCGCGCCGTCCCACGAGAAGACCACGAACTGCGGTGGCTTCCGGCCCGCTTCCAGCCGCTGCGGTCCGGGCCGGCCGGGCCGGGCGGGCTGTGGACCCGTGTACGCGGTGGAGCCGTCTCCGATCAGCCGTACGGCACGCTTGGGCGCCGGGGCCGGAACGGCCTGCTTCTCGCTGTACGCGCCTTCCTTCGACCCCCTGTCACCCGTGCGTGCGCCGGTGTCGCCGGTCGAGCAACCGGCGAGGGCCGTGGAGCAGGCCGCGGCGAGTGCGACACCCGCGGCGATCCTGAGGGTGGCAACCATCGCGGGCCCACCTTCTTCCTTCCGTCGGGGCAACGCCGTGAGGGAGTTCCGCCGCGCCGGGCAAACAGGCACGCCGACTCCCCCGGGCAGACAAAGTCGCACGACGACCGAAAAGAATTTGTATGACAAGCCGATGAAAATCCGCATTCACTCGACAGAGTGATCAACTCACCCATTTGCCGCTTTTAACACCACTCCTCCTTTACTCTGCATTACGATTCGTTTACTGAGTGTTGAGATATCCCGCCGCTGCACGCCGTGACCCACGGCCGCGACCCGACCCCGCCAAGAGCGGGGACCACCTGTTCCGCGACCGCGCCGCCCCGGAGGAGACGGGAACCATGTCAGCCTGCGTCCCCACCCGCGCCGAAGACCCGACTCGGGCCAAGAGCGCCCATCCGCCCCACAGCCCCCCGCCGTCCCCACGACGCCCCTTCCGCATCGCGGGCGCCGACCTCTCCGCCTCACTCGCGGTCTTCCTGATCGCGCTGCCCCTGTCCCTCGGTATCGCCCTCGCCACGGGCGCGCCCCTCCAGGCCGGCCTGGTGGCCGCCGCCGTCGGCGGACTCGTCGCCGGGCGACTCGGTGGCTCGCCGCTCCAGGTCAGCGGCCCCGCCGCCGGGCTCACCGTCGTCACCGCCGAGCTCATCCACCACTACGGCTGGCGGGCCACCTGCGCCATCACCGTCCTCGCCGGACTCGCCCAGCTCGGCCTGGGCTGTCTGCGTGTGGCCCGCACGGCGCTCGCCGTCAGCCCCGCGATCGTGCACGGCATGCTCGCCGGCATCGGCATGACCATCGCCGTCGCCCAGCTGCACATCGTGCTCGGCGGCACCCCCCAGAGCGCCGTCCTCGACAACCTCCGCGCGCTGCCCGCACAGTTGGCGGCCCTGCGTCCGGCCGCCGTGTCGATGAGCGTGCTGACCCTCGCCCTGCTGTTCGCGTGGCCGCGGCTGCCCGGGCGCGCAGGCCGGGCGCTGCGCAGAGTCCCGGCCGCGCTCGTCGCCGTCGCCGTGGCCACCGCGACCGCCTCCGTGGCCGGGCTGAGCCTGCCCAAGGTCGACCTGCCGTCCTGGCGCAGCCACGCCCTGGCCGGCATGCCCGAAGGGCCGGTGCTCGGCCTGGTAGCCGCCGTCCTCACCATCACGCTGGTGTGCAGCGTGCAGTCCCTGCTCGGCGCCGTCGCCGTGGACAAGCTGGCGGCGGGGCGACCGGGCGTGGCGCGCTCGGACCTGAACCGTGAGCTGCTCGGGCAGGGCGCGGCCAACATCGTCTCGGGAGCGCTCGGCGGCCTGCCCGTCGCCGGGGTCGCCGTGCGGAGTTCGGCGAACGTGCAGGCCGGCGCGGTCAGCCGGAACTCCACGATGCTGCACGGCGTTTGGGTGGTAGTAGCCGCGCTGCTGATGGTCCCCGTGCTCGAGCTGATCCCCCTCGCGTCGCTCGCCGCCCTGGTGATGGCCGTCGGTATCCAGATGGTGTCCCTGCACCACATCCGCACGGTCACCCGCCACCGAGAGGTGCTGGTGTACGCCGTCACCACGCTCGGCGTCGTCCTCCTGGGCGTCCTGGAGGGCGTGATCCTGGGCATCGCCGTGGCCGTAGGCGTCTCGATGCACCGCCTCGCCCGCACCCGCATCACGCACGACGAGAGAGGGGGAGTCCATTACGTACAGGTCCGGGGCCAGTTGACGTTCCTCGCGGTTCCCCGCCTCAGCCGGGCCCTGCACCTCGTGCCCCAGGGGACGGCAGCCGTCGTGGAGTTGGACGGTTCGTTCATGGACCACGCGGCGTTCGAGACGCTGCAGGACTGGCAGAAGACGCACACCGCGCAGGGCGGCGCCGCCGAGATCACCGGGCGTGCTGGCACCCGTATCGCGGAACCCACCGATGTCTCCGGATGCCGGTGCGGCCCCTGGACGCCGTGGCGCAACCACCACTGCGAGGACCCGGAGTCCAAGGAGCCGGGTGACCGGCAGGGGGACGACGGCGACGGTTCCGCCCGGCCCAGCGGGCACCAGTTGGCGCGCGGCATCAGCGCCTTCCAGCGGCACACCGCCCCACTGGTGCGCGGTGAGCTGGCCCGGCTCGCACGCGAGGGACAGCAGCCCGCGCAGCTGTTCCTGACCTGCGCGGACTCGCGGCTCGTCACGTCGATGATCACATCCAGTGGTCCCGGCGACCTCTTCGTCGTCCGCAATGTGGGGAACCTCGTGCCCCTGCCCGGCGAGGAGAGCGGAGACGACTCGGTGGCCGCGGCGATCGAGTACGCGGTGGACGTACTGAAGGTGCGGTCCATCACGGTCTGCGGGCACTCCGGCTGCGGTGCGATGCAGGCCCTGCTGAACACGGAGCCCGGGGGCACCCGGACGCCGCTCAAGCGGTGGCTGCGGCACGGACGGCCCAGCCTGGAGCGCGCCTCGGACATGGGCCGGCCCGGCGCGCGGCTGGCCGGACGGGCCCCGGCCGACGCGGTGGAGCAGCTCTGCCTGACCAATGTGGTCCAGCAGCTGGAGCACCTCCGGGCGCACGAGTCCGTGGCGCGAGCCCTCAGTAAGGGGGCGCTGGAGCTGCACGGGATGTACTTCCACGTGGGCGAGGCGCAGGCGTATCTGCTGACCGGAGCAGACGGGGCGGAGGTGTTCGAGCACGTCGGCGCGTTCGAGAACGTGAGCCTGATGGAGGACCTGCACCGTTCCGCGTAACTCCAGGAGGACACCGCGAGGAGAAAGGGTGCGCGGCCCCGGCACGACGGACCGCGCACCGCTTGTCGCCCGCCTCGGCAGGGCACCCCGGCAGCCGTCGTTTCTCCGGCCCCGCGCAGGCAAGGCTCGCCCGGGCGGGTGAACCCCGCACACGCGCCGTCCGTGAGCATGGGTGGCACCCGTAAGGGAGCCACCCACCCACAGGTCTAAACCAATCGGCCGACGGCCCTTGTCATCAGGGGTCCCGGTCTGATGAGCTGTGGCCCGGGACACAACGGACACCCTGGGAAAGGGAGATGTCGTGAGCAACGAATCCTTGGCCAACCTGCTGAAGGAAGAGCGCAGGTTCGCGCCTCCCGCCGACCTGGCCGCGAACGCCAACGTCACCGCGGAGGCGTACGAACAGGCCAAGGCTGACAGGCTCGGCTTCTGGGCCGAGCAGGCACGCCGGCTGACCTGGGACAAGGAGCCCGCCGAGACCCTGGACTGGTCGAACCCGCCATTCGCCAAGTGGTTCCAGGACGGCAGGCTCAACGTCGCGTACAACTGCGTGGACCGGCACGTCGAGGCCGGACACGGCGACCGCGTCGCCATCCACTTCGAGGGCGAGCCCGGCGACGGCCGCGCCATCACCTACGCCGAACTCAAGGACGAGGTCTCCAAGGCCGCGAACGCGCTGCTGGAGCTGGGAGTCCAGGCGGGCGACCGGGTCGCCGTCTACATGCCGATGATCCCCGAGACCGCGATCGCGATGCTCGCCTGCGCCCGCATCGGCGCCGCGCACTCCGTGGTCTTCGGCGGCTTCTCCGCGGACGCGCTCGCGACCCGTATCCAGGACGCCGACGCGCGTGTCGTCATCACCTCCGACGGCGGCTACCGCCGCGGCAAGCCCTCCGCTCTCAAGCCCGCCGTCGACGACGCCGTCGACCGCGTGGACAACGTGGAGCACGTCCTCGTCGTCCGCCGCACCGGCCAGGAGGTCGCCTGGAACGACGACCGCGACGTGTGGTGGCACGAGATCGTGGAGCGCCAGTCCTCCGCGCACACCCCCGAGGCCTTCGACGCCGAGCACCCGCTGTTCATCCTCTACACCTCGGGCACGACGGGTAAGCCGAAGGGCATCCTGCACACCTCCGGCGGCTACCTCACCCAGACGGCCTACACCCACCACGCCGTCTTCGACCTCAAGCCCGAGACCGACGTGTACTGGTGCACGGCCGACGTCGGCTGGGTGACCGGCCACTCGTACATCGTGTACGGGCCGCTGGCGAACGGCGCGACGCAGGTCATGTACGAGGGCACCCCGGACACCCCGCACCAGGGCCGCTTCTGGGAGATCGTGCAGAAGTACGGCGTCACGATCCTCTACACGGCGCCGACGGCGATCCGTACGTTCATGAAGTGGGGCGACGACATCCCCGCGAAGTTCGACCTGTCCTCGCTGCGCGTCCTGGGCTCGGTCGGTGAGCCGATCAACCCCGAGGCGTGGATCTGGTACCGCAAGAACATCGGCGGGGACAGGACGCCGATCGTGGACACCTGGTGGCAGACCGAGACCGGCGCGATGATGATCTCGCCGCTGCCGGGCGTGACCGAGACCAAGCCCGGTTCCGCGCAGACGCCGCTGCCCGGCATCTCCGCGACCGTGGTGGACGACGAGGCGCACGAGGTGCCGAACGGCGGCGGTGGCTACCTGGTCCTCACCGAGCCGTGGCCGTCGATGCTGCGCACCATCTGGGGCGACGACCAGCGGTTCCTCGACACGTACTGGTCGCGGTTCGCGGGCAAGTACTTCGCCGGTGACGGCGCCAAGAAGGACGACGACGGCGACATCTGGCTCCTCGGGCGCGTCGACGACGTGATGCTCGTGTCGGGCCACAACATCTCGACCACCGAGGTGGAGTCGGCTCTCGTGTCCCACCCGTCGGTCGCGGAGGCCGCCGTGGTCGGCGCGGCCGACGAGACCACCGGGCAGGCCATCGTGGCGTTCGTGATCCTGCGCGGCACGGCCGCGGAGACCGAGGACCTGGTGGGCGAGCTGCGCAACCACGTGGGCGCGGCCCTCGGCCCCATCGCCAAGCCCAAGCGGGTCCTGCCGGTGGCCGAGCTGCCCAAGACCCGCTCCGGGAAGATCATGCGGCGCCTGCTGCGCGACGTGGCGGAGAACCGGCAGCTCGGTGACGTGACGACGCTGACGGACTCGACGGTGATGGACCTGATCCAGGCCAAGCTGCCGGCGGCGCCGAGCGAGGACTGAGTACGGGTTCGTACAGGTCCGATTCGTAACGTCCCGAGGGGGCACCCGGCATCACATCGGGTGTCCCCTTGGCGTCCCGCCCATCAGTCGTCACGTCGGTCCACCCGGAATGCGAGCTTCACGGAAAGGATCCCGCCACACCTTAGGTAAGCTAAGAACCCCGTCAACAACGCGACAAGATCCTCAAGGTGCGCCGGGAAGTCTGGTCGGCATGCGCTTCGCCGTGCCCACCGACCGGAGGTTCCCGCCATGTCCGCCCCCCGCCCCGTCACCAGCACCCGCAAGTTCCTCGGGCGCCTGTCGCTACCGGAGCGGAACTTCGTCGCGGACGCGCTGCGGACGGAGACGGTCGGCGGTGTGCTGCTTCTCGCGGCGGCGGTCACCGCGCTGATCTGGGCCAACGTGCCCGCCCTGCACGACAGTTACGAAAGTGTGCGCGACTTCCATCTGGGGCCGGGCGCAGTGGGCCTGCACCTCTCGATCGAGCACTGGGCCGCCGACGGACTGCTCGCGGTCTTCTTCTTCGTCGCCGGCATCGAACTCAAGCGCGAGCTGGTGGCCGGTGACCTGCGGGACCCGAAGGCGGCTCTGCTCCCCGTCGTCGCCGCGCTCTGCGGAATGGCCGTACCCGCCCTCGTCTACACACTCACGAACGTCACCGGCGGCGGCTCACTCGTCGGCTGGGCCGTGCCCACCGCCACCGACATCGCCTTCGCACTCGCCGTTCTCGCGGTCATCGGGACCTCGCTGCCCTCCGCCCTGCGGGCCTTCCTGCTCACCCTCGCCGTCGTCGACGACCTGTTCGCGATCCTGATCATCGCCGTCTTCTTCACCTCCGACATCGACTTCGTCGCGCTCGCCGGTGCCTTCGTCGGCCTCGCCGTCTTCTGGCTGCTCCTCAGGAAGGGCATACGCGGCTGGTACGTGTACGTTCCGCTCGCGCTCGTCATCTGGGGGCTGATGTACAACAGCGGCATCCACGCCACGATCGCCGGTGTCGCGATGGGACTGATGCTGCGCTGCACGCGGCGCGAGGGCGAGGCCCACTCTCCCGGCGAGCACGTCGAGCACCTCGTACGGCCTCTGTCGGCGGGGCTCGCCGTGCCGTTGTTCGCCCTGTTCAGCGCGGGTGTCGCGGTCTCGGGAGGCACGCTCGGCGAAGTGTTCACCCGGCCCGAGACCCTCGGTGTCGTCCTCGGGCTCGTCGTCGGCAAGGCGATCGGCATCTTCGGGGGCACCTGGCTGACGGCCCGTTTCACCAGGGCCTCGCTCAGTGAGGACCTCTCCTGGCCGGACGTCTTCGCGGTCTCCTCGCTGGCCGGCATCGGCTTCACCGTCTCGCTGCTCATCGGTGAACTCGCCTTCGACGGCGATCCGGACCTCACCGACAAGGTCAAGGCCGCCGTGCTCACCGGCTCCCTGACAGCGGCCGTCCTGGCGACCGTGCTGCTGAAGATACGGAACGCCAAGTACCGGGCCCTGTACGAGGCGGAGGAGCGCGACGAGGACCTCGACGGCATCCCCGACATCTACGAACAGGACAACCCCGCGTACCACCTGCGCATGGCCGAGATCTACGAACGCAAGGCCGCCGAACACCGGAGGCTTGCCGAAGTGGCGGGCAGGGCAAGCGAGGGGGACGACGGTCCGGCATGATCTGACAGGACCGTACAAACCGCAGGCCCCCTCCCCGGGACCGTGCGAAGGACCGCGCGCGACGAACGGCCCGGTCCGCATGACGGCCCCACGGTCCCGGGGAGGCCGAGGACGCAGAAGAGGAAGAGGGAGACTTCGATGAGCGCACCCGACGGCAGCCCGGTCGGCGCCGAACGCAGCATCGGCCAGCTGTTCGCCACGGCGACCACCGAGATGTCCGCGCTGGTGCACGACGAGATCGCGCTGGCCAAGGCCCAGCTCAGGCGGGACGTCAAGCGCGGTGCGGTGGGCGGCGGGGCGTTCGCGGCGGCCGGGGCGGTGCTGATCTTCTCCCTGCCGATGCTGAACTTCGCCCTCGCGTACGGCATCCGGACCTGGAGCGACTGGAACCTCGCTGTCTGCTTCCTGCTGTCGTTCGCGGCCAACGTGCTCGTCGCCGGACTTCTCGCGCTGATGGGGGTCTCCTTCTCCAAGAAGGCCAAGAAGGGGAAGGGCCCGCAGAAGGTCGCCTCCTCCATGAAGGAGACGGCGGGCGTCCTGCAGAACGCCAAGCCGCACCCCCGTCAGCCCAGCCCGTCCGACGGCCCGGTCGATGCTGTGGCACGCTCGTCCTCATGACGGACCCCGCCACTTCTTCGGACACTCCGGCATCCTCGGCGTCTTCCGACTCGCCGACCTCGCCGACTTCACCGACCACTGGGGCCTCGTCGGTCTCACCGGCTTCGCCGGTCTCGCCGGTCTCGCCGGTCTCGCCGGTCTCGTTGACCACTGCGGCCTCCGGGACTTCGGCGGCGCCGCCCCCCTCGGTCGTACGGCCGGACGTGCCCGGCGCGAAGGTGGCGCACCGGGACGTCGCCGCCAACGGGGCGCGCTTCCACATCGCCGAGCTGGGTGACGGACCGCTGGTCCTGCTGCTGCACGGTTTCCCGCAGTTCTGGTGGACCTGGCGGCACCAGCTGGTCGCGCTCGCCGACGCCGGTTACCGGGCCGTGGCGATGGACCTGCGGGGCGTCGGCGGCAGCGACCGTACGCCCCGGGGCTACGACCCCGCCAACCTCGCGCTCGACATCACCGGAGTCGTGCGGTCCCTCGGCGAGCCCGACGCCGCTCTGGTCGGCCACGACCTCGGCGGTTACCTGGCGTGGACGGCGGCCGTGATGCGCCCCAAGCTCGTACGACGGCTCGCGGTCGCCTCGATGCCGCACCCCAGGCGCTGGCGCTCGGCCATGCTGCGGGACGCCAAGCAGACGGCCGCGGGCTCCTACATCTGGGGCTTCCAGCGGCCCTGGATCCCCGAGCGGCAGCTCACCGCCGACGACGGGGCCCTGGTGGGCCGGCTGATGCGGGACTGGTCGGGGCCGCGGCTGCCGGACGACGAGGCCGTGGAGACGTACCAGCGCGCGATGTGCGTCCCCTCGACGGCGCACTGCTCGATCGAGCCGTACCGCTGGATGGTCCGCTCGATGGCCCGCCCGGACGGCATCCAGTTCAACCGCCGTATGAAGCGCCCGGTCCGCGTGCCCACCCTGCATCTGCACGGCTCGCTGGACCCGGTGATGCGCACCCGCAGCGCGGCCGGTTCCGGAGAGTACGTGGAGGCCCCGTACCGCTGGCGTCTCTTCGACGGTCTGGGACACTTCCCGCACGAGGAGGACCCGGTCGCGTTCTCGACCGAACTGATCAACTGGCTGAAGGATCCCGAACCCGACCGGTGACAGTCCGAAGGCGCCCCGCGCCCGGTGCGAACACCTGTCCTACGAACGGCCACATGCCTGACGCATAGGCCAATTGGGGGCCTCGGGAGCGGTTATCGACCTTGGGGCGGGGGCACACGTCGGGGTATGGGCTGGACGCACGACTACAGTGACGCAGCACGCAACCGCCGCTCGGCCGCGGGCCTGAACTCCCACCAGAGGGGTGCCCCGCAACTTGCGGGTTCCGATCCCCGGCTGGGCATCCCGCGCATTCTGCGCCGCCGGGCCCGCTGGGTCTCGGCGCGGCTGCGTCATACGCGCCCCTGACCCGTCCCACCGCCGTTCGCGCCGCTCCAGCCGGCCGCCGGTTCCGTGACCGGCCGCCGGCTCGGTGACCGGCTGCCGGCTCGGTGACCAGCGACCGCTCAGTGACTGGCTCAGTGCCTAGAGGGCGCAGCTGTCGCTGTCCACCTGCTGGTTGGCCGTACGGCCCTTGGTGATGTCCTCCTGGACCTCGTCCACGGTCAGCGCGTACCCCGTGGCGGGGTCGTCGAGGGACTTCGCGAAGACCACGCCGTAGACCTTGCCGTCGGGCGTGAGCAGCGGGCCGCCGGAGTTGCCCTGGCGGACGGTCGCGTAGAGCGAGTACACGTCGCGGTTGACGGTGCCGCGGTGGTAGATGTCCGGGCCGTTGGCGTCGATGCGGCCCCGTACACGCGCGGGGCGCACGTCGTACGCCCCGTTCTCGGGGAAGCCCGCCACGATCGCGCTGTCGCTGCTGTTGGCGTCCTTGGCCGAGAACTTCAGCACGGGCGCGTTCAGGTTGGGCACGTCCAGTACGGCGATGTCGCGCTCCCAGTCGTAGAGGACGACCGTGGCGTCGTACCTGCGGCCCTCGCCCCCTATCTGGACGGTGGGCTCGTCGACGCCGCCGACCACGTGGGCGTTGGTCATCACGCGGCGCTGGCCGAAGACGAATCCGGTGCCCTCGAGGACCTTGCCGCAGCTCTCGGCGGTGCCCATGACCTTGACGATGGACCTCTTGGCCTGCTGGGCGACCGGGCTGTTCGCCAGCTTCGGGTCGGGCGGCTCGACATCGGTGATCTTCTCGTTCGAGAACGGGCTGAAGACCTGCGGGAAGCCGTTCTGCGCGAGGACCGAGGAGAAGTCGGCGAACCACGTGTTGGCCTGGTCCGGGAGGGCATTCGACACGCCGTGGAGCACCTTGGAGCCCCGCACCTCCTTGCCGAGCGTGGGCAGCGTCGTCTGGGCGAGCGCGGAACCGATCAGCCAGGCGACCAGGAGCATCGCCACCACGTTGACGAGGGCGCCGCCGGTGGCGTCGAGGGCGCGGGCCGGGGACCAGGTGATGTACCGGCGGAGCTTGCTGCCCCAGTGCGTGGTCAGCGCCTGGCCGACGGACGCGCAGACGATGACGACGATCACCGCCACGACGGCGGCGGTCGTGCCCACCTCCGCGTCGTTGGTCAGCGCGTCCCAGATGACCGGGAGCAGATAGACCGCGACGAGGCCGCCGCCGAGGAAGCCGATCACCGAGAGGATGCCGACGACGAAGCCCTGGCGGTAGCCCACGATCGCGAACCACACGGCGGCGACCAGCAACAGGATGTCCAGCACGTTCACTGCTTCAAGCCTCGCCTCGTCACCTTGCGCGCCTCGCGTTCGCCGATCCCCGGGCGGGGGACGGGCCCACCGCACAACAACACACGGGCGCGGCGTCCCCCGGAAAAACACACCACGGGTGCCACCCTGTCATGCGCGCCAGTCGAGCGGGACCTGCTTGTCCCGGTCCCAAGGTCGCTCCCAGCCCGCGAAGTGCAGCAGACGGTCGATGATTCCGGCCGTGAATCCCCACACCAGGGCCGATTCGACCAGAAATGCCGGGCCTCTGTGGCCGCTGGGGTGGACGGTGGTGGCGCGGTTGGCGGGGTCCGTGAGATCCGCCACGGGGACGGTGAAGACGCGGGCGGTCTCGTTCGGATCGACGACTCCCACCGGGCTCGGCACCCGCCACCAGCCCAGAACAGGAGTGACCACGAAGCCGCTCACGGGGATGTACAGCGCGGGCAGCACGCCGAACAGCTGGACGCCGCTCGGGTCCAGCCCCGTCTCCTCCTCGGCCTCGCGGAGAGCGGCCCGCAGCGGCCCTTCGGCCTTCGGGTCGCCGTCCTCGGGGTCGAGGGCACCGCCGGGGAAGGAGGGCTGGCCCGCGTGCGACCGCAGTGAGCTCGCCCGCTCCATGAGCAGCAGTTCGGGCCCGCGCTCACCCTCGCCGAACAGGATGAGCACGGCGGACTGCCGGCCCGCTCCGTCCGCGGGCGGCAGGAACCTGCTGAGCTGCGGCGGCTCCACCGTCTCGACAGCGTGGACCACCGGGTCCAGCCAGCCAGGGAGGCCGTCCTTGCTCAGCACCAGCTGTCCGGTGTGCGTTTTGCTCGTTGTCGTGTTGCTCGTTGCCGTGTCGCTCGTGTGCGTGCTGCTCGCGCGCGTCATCGCCACCCCCGTCGCTCTGCCGATCCCAACGCACACGTGACCGCGGATCGTTCCGCGGGTCCCTCGTGTGGGTGGCGTGCCCTACGGGCACCGTCCAGGGTTCCTGCCGTACGGGCCGTCATCCGGCCCCCAGCGCCGGTGCCGGGATGCCGCCCGCGTCCAGGTACGCCTGCGGGGGCTTGAGGCGCTGGCCGGGGAAGCCGCCCTTCTCGTACTTCAGGAGCTTCCTCGCCTTCTCCGGGTCCGTCTCGCCCTCGCCGTAGGCCGGGCAGAGCGGTGCGATGGGGCAGGCGCCGCACGCGGGCTTGCGGGCGTGGCAGATACGGCGGCCGTGGAAGATCACGTGGTGCGAGAGCATCGTCCAGTCGCTCTTCGGGAAGAGCGCGCCGACGGCTGCCTCGATCTTGTCCGGGTCGGTCTCCTCGGTCCACCGCCAGCGCCGGACGAGCCGCTGGAAGTGCGTGTCCACGGTGATCCCGGGCCGCCCGAAGGCGTTGCCGAGCACCACGAAGGCGGTCTTCCGGCCGACGCCGGGCAGCTTGACCAGGTCCTCCAGCCGCCCGGGCACCTCTCCGCCGAAATCCTCCACGAGGGATTTCGACAGCCCCATGACCGACTTGGTCTTGGCTCGGAAGAAGCCGCACGGCCGCAGGATCTCCTCGACCTCCTCGGGGTTGGCCGCGGCCAGGTCCTCCGGGGTCGGGTACTTCGCGAAGAGCGCCGGCGTCGTCTGGTTCACGCGCAGATCGGTGGTCTGGGCCGACAGGACCGTGGCCACGATCAGCTGGAAGGAGTTCTCGAAGTCCAGCTCCGGGTGGGCGTACGGGTAGACCTCGGCGAGTTCGCGGTTGACGCGGCGGGCGCGGCGCACGAGCGCGGTGCGCGACTCGTTCTTCGGTGGCTTCTTGGCGCCGCCGGTCCTGCCGCCCGGCGCTTCCCCGGTGGAGGTCTTCTTCGGGGCGGCGGCTTCCTTGGCGGCGGCTTCCTTCGCGGCGGCGGCCTTCTTCGCGGCGGAGGCCTTCTTCCTGGCCGGAGCGGCCTTCTTCGCGGCGGCTCTGCGGACGACCTTCTCGGCAGCCTCCTCAGCAGCGGCGGCCATCGCGCCCGGCCCCGCCTTTGTCGCCTTTGCCGTTTTCTCCGTTGCCGCGGGACCTTGTTCGCCCACAGCGGAATCGCGACGTACAACCACCCGCCCAGCCCCCTTGGCCTGTGCTCTCACCGGCGATTTGGATACCCGGCCAGCCTAAAGCCCGGCACCGACATCCGCCCCGGACCCACAAGATCGGCCGCCAATTGGACCCCTGCCGGGCATGGGGGCACACCTGTGCGGCATCCTTGTGACAGATCACACTGTTTGGACCGTCCGGCAAAATGGGGAGCACGGTCCCCTGGTACCACGGGGAGCAAGATCCCCTGAGCAGGTCGACAAGGAGAGAACTCGTGGACGACGTTCTGCGGCGCAATCCGCTCTTCGCGGCGCTCGACGACGAGCAGGCCGCGGAGCTCCGCGCCTCCATGAGTGAGGTGACCCTCGCGCGCGGTGACGCCCTGTTCCATGAGGGCGACCCGGGTGACCGCCTGTACGTGGTCACCGAGGGCAAGGTCAAGCTCCACCGCACGTCCCCCGACGGCCGCGAGAACATGCTGGCCGTCGTCGGACCCGGTGAGCTCATCGGCGAACTGTCGCTGTTCGACCCGGGCCCGCGTACGGCGACGGCCACCGCACTCACCGAGGTCAAGCTGCTCGGCCTCGGCCACGGCGACCTCCAGCCCTGGCTGAACGCCCGCCCGGAGGTGGCCGGAGCCCTGCTGCGCGCGGTCGCCCGCCGACTGCGCAAGACCAACGACCAGATGTCCGACCTGGTGTTCTCGGACGTCCCCGGCCGCGTGGCCCGTGCGCTCCTGGACCTCTCGCGCCGCTTCGGCGTGCAGTCCGAGGAGGGCATCCACGTCGTGCACGACCTCACGCAGGAGGAGCTCGCGCAGCTGGTCGGCGCTTCGCGCGAGACGGTCAACAAGGCTCTCGCCGACTTCGCCGGCCGTGGCTGGCTGCGCCTGGAGGCCCGCGCGGTGATCCTCCTGGACGTCGAGCGCCTCGCCAAGCGTTCCCGCTGACCTCCGGTATCCGGACGGGGTCCCGCCTCTTCGAGGGTGGGGCCCCGTTCTGGTTCCAGCGGCGGACAGGGGTCGTACGGCGAAAATCACCTGTCCGCCAGCCCCCACCAGAGGCACAGTGGGCACATGGCCGAAACAGAGCGCCCCAGAGGACTCGACAGCCAGGGCTGCATCGAGCGGGAGGGGTCGCTCGGGCGGACCCCCACCGCGTTCCGTCCCGTGGTCGCCACCGCACGCGACCGGATCCTCGACACCTTCGGCGCCCGCCTGCACAGCGCGTACCTCTACGGTTCGATCCCGCGCGGCACCGCACGGGTGGGACGCAGCGACCTCGACCTGCTCCTGGCCCTCCACCAGGAACCCGCGGACGCGGACCGCGCGGCGGCCCGCGCCCTCGACGAGGCGCTCGACAAGGAGTTCCCGCAGATCAACGGCTCCGGCACCCTGCTCGTCAGCCGTACGCAGGTGCTGAGCGACCTGGAGCGCTACGACCTCGGCTGGTTCGTCGCCTGCCTGTGCACGCCTCTCCTGGGCGAGGACCTCGCCGAGTTCCTCCCGCGCTACCGCCCGGACTCCCTCCTCGCGCGCGAGACCAACGGCGACCTCGCGCTGTACCTGGAGCGGTGGCGCAGGCGGATCGAGGAGGTGACCGGGGACGCGGCCGGAGAGGATGCCCGCCGCGCCCTGGTCCGCGGCGCCTCCCGCCACCTGGTCCGCACCGGATTCACCCTGGTCATGCCCCGCTGGAACGGCTGGACCAGCGACCTCCACGAGATGGCCGACGTGTTCGGGCAGTACTACCCGGAGCGTGCAGGGCAGATGCGGTCGGCGGCGATCGCGGCGTACGAGCCGAGCGCCGATCCGGCCGTCGTGCGTTCGTACGTGGACGACATCGGGCCATGGCTCACCGAGGAGTACGCGCGCGTGCACGGCGTCAAGGCACCGCGCCCCTGAACCCCACTCTCCGCAGCTCTGCTCGGCTCTCGGCGGCTCTCGGCGGCTCTCCGCGGCTCTCGGCGGCTCTCCGAAGGATTGCTGCCCTCAGATCAGCCCGTGCTCCGACAGGTAGTCCAGCTGCGCCCGCACCGACAGCTCGGCCGCCGGCCACAGCGACCGGTCCACGTCCGCGTACACGTGGGCCACGATCTCACCCGCCGTGCGGTAGCCGTCCTCGACCGCCGTCTCGACCTGGGCGAGCCGGTTGGCGCGATGGGCGAGGTAGAACTCCACGGCACCCTGGGCGTCGTCGAGGACGGGACCGTGGCCCGGGAGGACGGTGTGCACGCCGTCGTCGGTGGTCAGCGACCGGAGCCGCCGCAGGGAGTCGAGATAGTCCCCGAGACGGCCGTCAGGGTGGGCCACGACCGTCGTTCCGCGCCCCAGGATGGTGTCACCCGTCAGAACGGCCTGATCGGCCGGGAGATGGAAGCACAGCGAGTCGGCGGTGTGCCCGGGGGTGGAGACGACCCGCAGCTCCAGTCCGCCGACGGTCACCACGTCGCCCGCGCCCAGGCCCTCGTCCCCGAGCCGCAGCGCCGGGTCCAGTGCGCGCACCTTGGTCCCCGTCAGCTCGGCGAACCGCGACGCGCCCTCCGCGTGGTCGGGGTGCCCGTGGGTGAGCAGTGTCAGCGCGATCCGTTTTCCGGCCTTCTCCGCCGTGTCGACGACGTTCCGCAGATGCCCGTCGTCCAGTGGCCCGGGGTCCACGACGACCGCCTGCGCGGAGTCGGGTTCGGACAGGATCCAGGTGTTCGTGCCGTCGAGGGTCATCGCGGACGCGTTGGGCGCGAGCACGTTGACCGCCCGCGGGGTGGCGAGGCCTGAGAGGACCCCGCCCCTGGGCTGGCCGGGAAGCGCGGCGGCGTCCGTCATGCGAAAGCCTCTTCCAGGACGTTGCTCATGCGGAGGTTCCCCCCGTCGGGATGTGCTTGGTGAACTCGTCGTGACCGGGCCAGGACAGGACGATCTCGCCGTCCTCCAGGCGTGCCTCGGCCAGGACCGGGGTCATGTCACGGCCGGGCGCGGCGGCCAGCGCATCCGCGGCCGTGGCGTACGGGGCGAGCTGGCGCAGGGTCGCGATGGTGGGCGGCATCATCAGCAGCTCGCCCTTGTCGTAGCCCTCGGCCGCGTCCCGGGGACGGATCCACACGGTGCGGTCGGCCTCCGTGGAGGCGTTGCGCGTGCGCTGCCCCTCGGGGAGGGCGGCCACGAAGAACCAGGTGTCGTAGCGGCGGGGCTCGAACTCCGGGGTGATCCACCGGGTCCACACGCCGAGGAGGTCCGAGCGGAGCACCAGTCCCCTGCGCTCCAGGAACTCCGCGAAGGACAGGTCACGGGCGGCCACGGCGGCGCGGTCCGCCTCCCAGTCCTCCCCCGTCGTGTCGCCGACCACGGAATCGGCGGTCGGGCCCGCGAGGAGGACGCCTGCCTCCTCGTACGTCTCCCGTACGGCCGCGCAGACGACGGCCTGGGCGCCGGTCTCGTCGACCCCCAGCCGGTCCGCCCACCACGCGCGCGTGGGGCCCGCCCAGCGGATGTGGCGCTCGTCGTCGCGGGGGTCCACGCCACCGCCCGGGTACGCGTACGCGCCTCCGGCGAAGGCCATGGAGGCGCGTCTGCGCAGCATGTGCACCACGGGGGTGCCGGCGGTGTCCTTGAGCAGGATGACCGTGGCCGCCCTCTTCGGGACGACCGGGGTGAGGGTGCCCTCCGCCAGCGCGCGGATGCGTTCCGGCCACTCCGGCGGGTACCACTGACCGTTCGCCTGAACGTTCGCCATGGCCGGAGGCTATCCCGTAGTGCGCTGATGTTCGAGAGGCAACAATCGGTTGCTCCAGAGACCCGGGTTAAGGACTGATGCTCCTGGTCACGCGTCTCCCGCTGCGGACGCTCACGCCCGGCACGCACCCGCCACGAACGCTCACGCCCGGAACACACCCGCCACGAACCCTCACGCCCGGAACACATCCACCACGAACGACGGCGCCGCGCCCGGCAGGGCTGCCGCCGGAGCCGGCGGTCAGCCCTCGGTCAGCTCCACCTGGATCTCGACCTCCACCGGCGCGTCCAGCGGGAGCACGGCCACGCCGACGGCGCTGCGGGCGTGGACGCCCTTGTCGCCGAGGACCGCGCCGAGCAGTTCGCTGGCGCCGTTCAGGACGGCGGGCTGGCCCGTGAAGTCGGCGGCCGAGGCGACGAAGCCCACGACCTTCACCACGCGCGCCACGCGGTCGAGGTCACCGGCGACGGACTTGACCGCGGCGAGCGCGTTGAGCGCACAGGTGCGGGCCAGTTCCCTGGCCTCCTCCGGGGTGACCTCGGCACCGACCTTGCCGGTGACCGGCAGCTTGCCGTCCACCATGGGCAGCTGGCCGGCCGTGTACACGTACACGCCCGACCGCACGGCGGGCTGGTACGCGGCGAGCGGCGGGACGACCTCCGGCAGCGTCAGTCCGAGCTCGGCCAGCTTCGCCTCGACGGCGCTCACGCCTGCTTCTCCCGCTTCAGGTAGGCCACGAGCTGCTCGGGGTTGTTCGGCCCGGGCACGACCTGGACGAGCTCCCAGCCGTCCTCGCCCCAGGTGTCCAGAATCTGCTTCGTGGCATGGACGAGCAGCGGCACGGTTGCGTATTCCCACTTAGGCATGTGGTCGACTCTAGCCGCTGCGCCGTACGGCTCATGCGGCCGACCGCAGCCACGTTATCCACAGCCTCCCGCGTAGCCCGGACACGGACTGGTTAGGCTCGAAGGCGTGAGCAGGCTCCAGGTCGTCAGCGGCAAGGGCGGTACCGGCAAGACCACGGTCGCCGCAGGACTCGCGCTCGCCCTCGCGACCGAGGGCAAGCGCACTCTCCTCGTCGAGGTGGAGGGCAGACAGGGCATCGCGCAGGTCTTCGAGACGGAAGCGCTGCCGTACGAGGAACGGAAGATCGCCGTGGCCCCGGGCGGTGGTGAGGTGTACGCGCTCGCCATCGATCCCGAACTGGCCCTTCTGGACTACCTCCAGATGTTCTACAAACTGGGCGGCGCGGGTCGTGCCCTGAAGAAGCTCGGCGCCATCGACTTCGCCACCACCATCGCGCCGGGCCTCAGGGACGTGCTCCTGACCGGCAAGGCGTGCGAGGCGGTGCGCCGCAAGGACAAGAACGGCCGCTTCGCATACGACTACGTGGTGATGGACGCGCCGCCCACGGGCCGCATCACCCGCTTCCTGAACGTGAACGACGAGGTGGCGGGCCTGGCCAAGATCGGCCCGATACACAATCAGGCCCAGGCCGTGATGCGCGTCCTGAAGTCCCGCGAGACCGCCGTGCACCTGGTGACGCTCCTGGAGGAGATGCCCGTCCAGGAGACCGCGGACGGCATCGCGGAGCTGCGCTCGGCCCGGCTGCCGGTGGGCCGGATCATCGTGAACATGGTGCGTCCCGCCGTGCTCGACGGCGGGGACCTGGAGTTCCTTCAGGGCGCGTCCCGTCCCTCCCTCGCCAGGTCGCTCTCTGCGGCCGGGCTCGGCGGAGCGCGGCGCGGCGGCAACGCCGAGCGGCTCGTGGAGCCGCTGCTGGAGCAGGCCGCCGAGTACGCCGAGCGCCACACCCTGGAGCACGAGCAGCGGGCCGTGCTGCGGGAGCTGGGCCTGCCACTGCACGAACTCCCGCTGCTCGCCGAGGGCATGGATTTGGCGGGCCTGTACGAACTGGCCACGGAACTGCGTCAGCAAGGGATCTCATGAGTCCGGACCCGGCCTCCACGCACAGCTCGGCCTCCACGCACGACTCGGCACACCCGCACGACCCTCACGACCCTCACGACCCGCACGACCCGCACGACCCGCACGACCCGCATCGAGCGATCGACTCCACGCGCGCCCTGGCGGTCGATCCGCTGATCGACGACCCGAAGACCCGCATCGTGGTGTGCTGCGGCTCGGGGGGCGTCGGCAAGACGACCACCGCGGCGGCCCTGGGCCTGCGTGCCGCCGAGCGCGGCCGCAAGGTCGTGGTGCTCACCATCGACCCGGCCCGCAGGCTGGCGCAGTCCATGGGCATCGACTCGCTGGACAACGTGCCGCGCCGGGTGAAGGGCATCGCCGACACCTCCGGCGGCGAACTGCACGCCATGATGCTCGACATGAAGCGCACCTTCGACGAGATCGTCGAGGCGCACGCGGACCCCGAGCGGGCGGCCGCCATCCTGGGCAACCCCTTCTACCAGTCGCTCTCGGCGGGCTTCGCGGGCACGCAGGAGTACATGGCGATGGAGAAGCTGGGGCAGCTGCGCGCGCGGGACGAGTGGGACCTGATCGTCGTCGACACGCCGCCGTCGCGCTCCGCGCTGGACTTCCTGGACGCCCCGAAGCGGCTCGGGTCCTTCCTGGACGGGAAGCTGATCCGGGTGCTGCTGGCGCCGGCGAAGGTGGGCGGGCGCGCGGGGATGAAGTTCCTGAACGTCGGGATGTCGATGATGACGGGCGCCCTGGGCAAGCTCCTGGGGGGCCAGCTCCTGAAGGACGTTCAGACCTTCGTGGCCGCCATGGACTCGATGTTCGGCGGGTTCCGCACGCGCGCGGACGCCACGTACAAGCTGCTGCAGGCGCCCGGTACGGCGTTCCTGGTGGTGGCGGCTCCGGAGCGGGACGCGCTGCGCGAGGCCGCGTACTTCGTGGAGCGCCTGGCCGCCGAGGACATGCCGCTGGCCGGTCTGGTGCTCAACCGGGTCCATGGCAGCGGCGCCGCCCAGCTGTCCGCCGAGCGCGCGCTCGCCGCCGCGGAGAACCTCGACCTCGCCGTCGACCCCGCGGATCGCCCAGACCTCACGGATCACCCGGATCGTCCAGACCTCACGGATCGTCCAGACCTCACGGATCATCCGGACCCCGCGGATCACCCGGACCTCGCCGCGCCGGAGCCGGCGACAGCCGGTACGAGCACGGCCGATTCCGCCGACCCCGCCGATCCGGCCGATCCCGTCGCCGCGGAAAATCTTGCCGATCCCCGCATTGTCGATCAGGTTGACGGGAAAGTAGGACTTCGTAACTCTCCCGACACGTACGGCAGTTCAGAATCTCCCGCATCCGAGGGTCACGAATCCGAGGTTCCCGCACCCGAAGCAGGCTCCCCCGCCGCAGACCGGGCCACCGCGGACCGGACGGACCGGACCGTCGACCAACTCGCCGCAGGCCTTTTGAGGTTGCACGCCGAGCGCATGCAGCTGCTCTCGCGCGAGCAGCGCACACGCGACCGCTTCACCGCGCTCCACCCCGAGGTGGCCGTGGCCGAAGTGGCCGCGCTGCCCGGCGACGTCCATGACCTCGCGGGACTGCGGGACATCGGGGACCGACTCGCGGCCATACGGCCCGAGCTTCCCACCACCGGCGCCTGAGCGTCCGGCACACGTCGGCACATACGCCCGGTACACACCGGTACACAACCGCTTCGGAGACCTACGGACGGTTCGGAGACCTACGGAGACCTGGGGCACCCGGAAGCCGGCACACCTGCCCGACGCGCCGGCACCACAAGGGCGCCCTCAGTGAATCCGGCAGCGAACTCAGCCCGCTCTCGGCTCGCTCAGCTCACCGCCGCGTAGTTCTCGTACACCTCTTCCTCGTCGAGGGGCAGCAGGCCCGCACCGCGCTCGTACTCCGTACGCGCGGTCTCCAGCAGCCTGCGCCACGACGTGACGGTCGGACGCCTGCGCAGCAGTGCGCGGCGCTCGCGCTCCGTCATGCCTCCCCACACGCCGAACTCGACGCGGTTGTCGAGCGCGTCGGCCAGGCATTCCGTGCGTACCGGACATCCGGTGCACACCGCCTTGGCCCTGTTCTGCGCTGCTCCCTGAACGAACAGTTCATCCGGATCGGTAGTGCGGCAGGCAGCCTGCGCACTCCAGTCGGTTACCCAGCCCATACCGGCGCCGTCCTCTCCCGAATCGAGGCTCCCCCACGGCGGCAGCGGCATATTCACCGCCGCCAGTTGAGGACGTTACGGAAGGTGGGCACAGCGCAACACCCCCTTCGGGCCCAATCTTGAATGGCCCGAACGGACTATGGGTAAGCGGCAGATCACCCGCGGGAGTGACCTGAGGACATACGTGACTTTCCCGCCAGAACGGGACAGTTGCACTGCGACACAACGGACGCCAGGTAACGCATGAGGCGGATTCGGACACGCCCCCGGAAAAAAATGGGGAGAACGTCGCAACGATTCGGGTTCGCCAGACGTACTTGATACGTGGGCCTATTGCTGTGACAGCCGAGAGCAGCTTAGGCCAAGGCATATACGCGTGTCCGGCGAATGAGAACGTAGGCTGCCCTCATGCCAAACAAGCGCTCGGGCGGTGGCCTGTCCTCAACGCAGGCGGCCGCCAAGTTCCTCGGTGTCAGCGTGCTCGCAGGGGCCGTCATGGCGGGCATCGCGCTGCCCGCGGTCGGCGCCCTCGGGCTGTCCGCGAAGGGGTCGGTCGAGGGGTTCGACGAGCTCCCGGCCAATCTGAAGCGCCCACCGCTGAGCCAGCGCACGACGATCCTCGACAGCGACGGCGGCCAGATCGCCACGGTCTACTCGCGTGACCGCACGGTGGTCGAGCTCAAGGACATCGCACCCTCCATGCAGAAGGCGATCGTCGCGATCGAGGACTCGCGCTTCTACCAGCACGGCGCCGTCGACCTGAAGGGCATCCTCCGCGCCCTCAACAAGAACGCGCAGAGCGGTGGTGTCGAGGAGGGCGCGTCCACGCTGACGCAGCAGCTCGTGAAGAACGTCGAGGTGGAGGAGGCCGGCGACGACCCGACGAAGGTCGCGCAGGCCACCCAGCAGACCCTCGGCCGCAAGATCCGCGAGCTGAAGTACGCGATCCAGCTCGAGGAAGAGCTCGGCAAGAAGCAGATCCTGGAGAACTACCTCAACATCACGTTCTTCGGTCAGCAGGCGTACGGCGTCGAGGCCGCCGCCCGGCGCTACTTCTCCAAGTCCGCGAAGGACCTGGACCTCGAGGAGTCCGCGCTCCTCGCCGGCATCGTCCAGTCGCCGACGCGCTACGACCCGATCAACGACGAGGCCGAGGCCAAGAAGCGGCGCAACGTGGTGCTGCAGCGCATGGCCGAGGTCGGCGACATCACCCGGGCGCAGGCGGACAAGGCCCAGAAGGCCCCCCTCGGACTCGACGTCAGCAAGCCGAAGAACGGCTGCATCACGGCGGTCAAGGGCGCCGGATTCTTCTGTGACTACGTGCGCCAGGTGTTCCTGAACACCCCGGTCTTCGGCAAGACCAAGGAGGCCCGGGCCAAGATCTGGAACCAGGGCGGCCTGACGATCCGGACGACGATGGACCCGCAGGCCCAGAAGTCGGTCCAGAACTCGATCAAGGAGCACGTCAACCAGAGCGACAGCGTGGCGACCGCCGCCTCGATCGTCCAGCCCGGCACCGGCAAGATCCTCGCGATGGGCCAGTCCCGCCCGTACGGCATCGACGTCAAGGACAACGAGACGACGCTCAATCTCTCGGTCGACAAGGACATGGGCGGCGGCGCCGGCTACCAGCCCGGTTCGACGTTCAAGCCGATCGTCGCCGCGGCCGCCATCGAGGGTGGCACGCCCGCGACGAAGCGGTTCTCGTCGCCGTACGAGATGGCCTACCCGAGCCCGATCTCGGCCTGCGGCGGCAAGAACTGGGTGAACACCGACGGCGCCAAGCTCACCAACGAGAACAGGGCGGAGGTCGGCCCGTACGGCATGAAGGAGGCGACCGCGAAGTCGGTCAACACCTACTACGTGCAGCTGATCTCCGACATCGGCATCTGCCCGGTCACGAAGATGGCCAAGGAGATGGGCGTGAACCGGGCGGACGGCGGCAAGATGGGCCAGAACCCGTCGATCGCCCTCGGCACCCAGGAGATGTCGCCGCTGACGATGGCGAACGCGTACGCGACCTTCGCCTCACGCGGCATGTACTGCACGCCGGTCGCCATCGAGTCGATCAAGCAGCGCGTCGGCGGGAAGACGAAGTCCCTCCAGGTCCCGAAGTCGACCTGCCACCGCGCGATGTCGGAGACCACCGCCGACACGATCAACACCCTCCTCAAGGGCGTGGTCGAGGACGGTACGGGTACGCAGGCGGGCCTCGGCAGCCGCCCCAGCGCCGGTAAGACCGGTACGACGGACTACCGCTACGCGGCCTGGTTCGTGGGCTACACGCCGAACATGGCGGGCGCCGTCTGGGTCGGCGACCCGGCGCACAAGCGGCGCATGGTCGACATCACCATCGGCGGCGTCTACCGCTCCAAGGTGTACGGCGGTGAGGTTCCCGGCCCGATCTGGCGCGACATGATGTCCGGAGCCTTGCAGGGCTGGGAAGCGCCCAACTTCAACCTGATCAACATCCCCGACGAGCGCAAGCGCGACCGTGACCGCAACAGGGATGACAACAACAACGGAAACGACAAGGGCAACGGCGACAGCGGCGGCCTGGTCGACGGCGGCACCGGCGGTGACTTCCCCACCCCGTCCTTCTCCATCCCGGAGAACCTCTTCCAGGGCCAGGGGAACGGCGGCGGCAACGGGAACGGCGGCGGGTTCGGCCGATAGGCCAACCGGCCGGCGGCTCGTCGGTCCCGATACGGCGGTGGGGCGCCCCTTGCGACAAGGGGCGCCCCACCGCCGTATGGACCGGGCCTCACGGGCACGGGCTCATGGGCACGGGCTCATGGGAACGGGCTCATGGGAACGGGCTCATGGGCACGAACCCACGAACTCATGGGTGGGCCGCCGCCCGGAAGCGCTGCTCAGCCGCCCGCGAGGAGCTGCTTGACCACCGCGGCGACGCGGCCGCCCTCGGCCTGACCGGCCACCTTCGGGTTGACGATCTTCATGACCTGGCCCATGGCGCGCGGCCCCTCGGCACCAGCCGCCTTCGCCTCCTCGACGGCCTGGGCGACGATCTGCTGGAGCTCCTCGTCCGAGAGCTGCTTGGGCAGGTACGTGGCGAGGACCTCGCCCTCCGCCTTCTCCCGCTCGGCCTGCTCGGCCCGGCCACCGTGCGCGAAGGCGTCCGCGGCCTCACGCCGCTTCTTCGCCTCCTTGGTGATCACCTTCAGGACCTCGTCGTCGGAGAGCTGGCGCTTCTCCTTGCCCGCGACCTCCTCCTTGGTGATCGCGGCGAGCGTCAGCCGGAGCGTCGAGGAGCGCAGCTCGTCGCGCTCCTTGATCGCGGCGTTGAGGTCTTCCTGCAGCTTCGACTTGAGCGTGGTCATGGGGTTGATTGTCGCAGGCTCGCGGGGACAAGTGCTCACTGATTTCAGTTGGGGCCACCCGCGACCGGCCGTGATGGTCCACGGTTGTCCACAGGCTGCGCGACGTGTCGTGCGCGTCTGACACGATGGACGTATGCGAGCGCGATACGGAGTACCTCTGAGGATCGCGGCGGTCGGCGCCGCCGGTCTGGTCTATGCGGCGGGGATCGAGCCCCGCTCCTTCCGGCTGCGCCGGGTGACGGTGCCGGTGCTGCCGTCCGGCATGCGGCCGCTGCGCATACTCCAGATCTCCGACATCCACATGGTGAGCGGACAGCGCAAGAAGCAGCGCTGGCTGCGTTCGCTGGCCGGGCTGCGCCCCGACTTCGTCCTCAACACCGGGGACAACCTCTCCGACCCGGAGGGCATCCCCGAGGTACTCGACGCACTGGGCCCGCTGATGGAGTTCCCGGGGGCGTACGTCTTCGGGTCGAACGACTACTACGGCCCGAAGCTCCGCAACCCCGCCCGCTACCTGCTGGAGAAGGCCCAGGGCCGGCACGGCCTGAACGGCAACCCGCCGGCGGTGGGCGTCATCCACAACCCCTGGGAGGAGCTGCGCGACGGCTTCGACACGGCGGGCTGGCTGAACCTCACGAACACGCGCGGGACGCTGAAGATCGACGGCATGCCGGTGGAGCTGACCGGCCTTGACGACCCGCACATCAAGCGGGACCGGTACGCGCGTGTGGCGGGCGGCCCCTCGGAGTCGGCCGACTTCTCGATGGGCGTCGTGCACGCCCCGTACCTGCGCTCCCTGGACGCGTTCACCGCGGACGGCTACCCCCTCGTCCTCGCCGGCCACACGCACGGCGGCCAGCTCTGCATCCCCTTCTACGGCGCGCTCGTGACCAACTGCGACCTGGACACGGACCGTGTGAAGGGCCTGTCCACGCACACGGTGGACGAGCGGACGGCGTACCTGCACGTGTCGGCGGGCTGCGGCGCGGGCCGCTACACGCCCGTACGGTTCGCCTGCCCTCCTGAGGCATCGCTGCTGACGCTGGTGGAACGGAACTAGGGACGGCCCTTGGGCGTCCCCTGGCGTCCCCCAAACGGAGTGCCCCATTTAGCCGGTTTCGTTCCACGCGACCTAGCGTGAACGCATGACCGCACCGATGCCCCGGGACATCCCCGACCTGCCCGCGATACCGGGCATACCCGCGCCGCTGCAGTCCTTCGTCCCCGCCAGCGCGGTACTGACACCCACCCGCCGCCCGATGGCAGCCGCCTTCCGCATGGCGGTGGCACTGACGGCGGCAACGGGAGTGGGCATCGAGCTGTTCCGGGGCAGCCCGCTCCACGTCCTGAGCTACTTCATGATCCAGACCGGCGTCCTGGTGGCGGTGGTCTTCACCCTCTCGGCCTCGCGGGCAGGCAGGGCCCGCCGCCCCCTGCCTCCCCTGGTGACGGGCGGGACCTTGCTGTACGCCGTGATCGCGGCCCTCGTGCACCACGTGATCCTCACCAGGGGCTCGAGCGCGTTCGTCATGACGGGAGCGACCCCGAGCACGGGAACCGGTACAGCGACAGACAAGATCGCCGCACTCGCGGACTGGCCCGTACCGGCCAACCCGCTCCTCCACACGGTGCTCCCCCTCGCGGTGGCCGCGGACTGGCTGCTCCTCACCCGCCCGGCTCCCCTGCGCCCGGCCCACGCGGCGACCTGGCTGCTCTACCCCCTGGCCTACCTGACCTTCACGCTGACGCGCGGCGCGCTGCCCGACGGCTCGCCGGCGTCGTACCTCTACCCGTTCCTGGACGTGGACCAGTACGGCTACAAGAGCGTCCTCGCCAACGCGCTCCTCATCGGCCTCGCCTCCTACGCCCTGGGCCTCCTCCTGGTCGCCCTCGACCACCTCCGCCCCAACCCGGTCCGCCACCGCCACGGCCGCCTGGACTGGTGAGACCACCACGCCTGCCTCCCCTAAAACCGGATTTCGTCTCCGGCCACCAGTGGGCTAAAGTAAACGACGTCGCCGCGACACGCAGCGACATCGGGGTGTAGCGCAGCTTGGCAGCGCGCTTCGTTCGGGACGAAGAGGTCGTGGGTTCAAATCCCGCCACCCCGACAGAGAATCACCAGGTCGGGCAGGTACTCATGCGAGTACCTGCCCGACCTGTTTGCTTCCGCCCTCACTGGAGCCGAAAGTGGCCGTGGTGGTGGCGGGGAGGGTCAGCGGGTGGCCTTGGCGGCCTCGATGATGAGGTCGGCCACGGCGTCGGGCTGCGAGATGGCTACCGCGTGCGACGCCTCCGTGCGTACGACGTGCGATCCGGCGCGCTCGGCCATGAACTCCTGCGCCTGGCTGGGGATGGCATTGTCCTGAGTCGCGATCACTGCCCACGACGGCAGCGTGCGCCAGGCCGGCCGGCCGGAGAGCTCCGCCGTCAGGGCCTGCACGCGCACCGAGCGCTGGGTGACCGCGAGGAGGTCGGTGACCTCGGCAGGCAGGTCACCGGCGATGACGTCCCGGTAGTGCTCAGGCAGGATGCGCAGCTCCGGTTCGCCCTCGTGCTCGGTGGCGATGGTGGTGTCCGGGCCCATCTTGGCGCCCGGGAAGCGAGAGGCGTTCTCCAGGCAGCTCTCGCCCTCGTCGGGCTGGAAGGCGGCCACGTAGACCAGGGCCTCGACGTTCGACGCGTCGCGGGCGGCGCGGGTGATGATCGCGCCGGCGTAGGAGTGGCCGACCAGGACGACCGGGCCGTCCACGGTCTTGGCGACGGTGGCCGCGTAGTGGGCGTCGGACTCCAGGCCGCGGAGCGGGTTCGAGACGGCGAGGGTGGTGTAGCCCTGTGCCTGGAGCTTGGCGATGACGCCCTTCCACATGCCGGAGTCACCGAAGGCGCCGTGGACCAAAACAATCGTGGGGGTGGTACTCATGGGTTCCGTACCTCTCGGAGAGAATGATCGGTCTTTCTGCGAGAAAGACTAGTCGTTCTCCCTGAGGGGCGGCAACGTGACGAGGGCGACCGCCCAGAACGACTGGTCTTTCTCTACGATGGGTGTATGACGACCGCCTCGGAGCTCCACCCCAAGGACCGGCTGCTGCGCACCGCGTCCCGCCTGTTCTACGCGGAGGGCATCCACGCTGTCGGTGTCGAACGCCTCATCACCGAGGCCCAGGTCACGCGCGCCACCTTCTACCGGCACTACCCCAGCAAGGACGACCTGGTCTCCGCTTACCTCACGACGACCGCCGAGGGGATCCGGGACGCCGTCGGCCGTGCGCGAGACGGGAAGTCACCGCGCGAGGCGATCCGTGCGGTGATGGCCGTCCTCGGCGACGCGACCCTCGAAGACGGCTTCCGCGGCTGCCAGTTCCTCAACGCGGCCGCCGAGTACCCCGACCGCACCCATCCGGTGCGCGCGGTCATCGACGACCAGCGCACCTGGCTGTTCGAGGTGTTCCGCGAACTCTCCACCGACCTGGGCCATTCGGACCCCGAGCACGCCGCGCGCCTACTCGTCCTGCTGCACGACGGCGCGTTCCAGGCAGCAGAACTCGGCGACCCGGCGGTCGTCCGCGAAACACTGCGCCGAGCTGTCGACGAGGTGTTCCCGGTTGAGGAGGTCTGACCGAGGCACTGGCATTGGTCGTCAAGCCACTCTCTCTGCCTGACACCACCGCCTGACGCCAACAGCCCGGTACGGTGGCGGTTCAGTACGGGCGCCGGCCGCGTGCTGGTGGGCGCGGACGATCCTAAGTCCACACAGCTCGCGATGATCAACGGTGGCGCCCCCTTCTCCGCCCCGGCACGGCTACCGGCGAACTGGCCATCACGTACGGTCTGCGGCATGACGGCAGAGGATTCGAAGGCCCCAGCGCCCCGGGTGCAGCTGGTCATTGGCATCATCCGCAGAGGCAACGAGGTCCTGCTCGTGCGAGAGAGCCTAGGTACCGACGGCGAGATGCTCTGGTCCCTCCCCGGTGGCGGGGTCGAGGACGGCGAGCTCATGCACGAAGCCCTCCGGCGCGAGCTGCAGGAAGAGACCGGGCTGGTGGTGGGCGACCCGGTACGGACCGCATTCCTCATGCACATCGACTCCGAACAGCACCCTTCGGCGCTGGCCGCCGCCTTCGAGATCGACGAGTGGTCGGGGGACATCGCCCCGGAGGACGACGACATCAAACAGGCCGCCTTTTTTCCCTTGCCCGAGGCCCTGAAGCTGCTCGGCGAGCTGGACAGCGCAACGCAGCGGGAGCCCATCGTCGGCTATCTGACCGGGGCCATCGCTCCGGGGACCACCTGGCTGTACCGCAACCGGGGCAAGCAAGAGACGCTCGTCGCCCGATGGTGACGCCGGACAGTGGCCACCATATGAAGATCACGATCTACAGCCGGAGTACTGAGGTCGTCCTGGCCTCGGCGGACAGCGCGATGCACAACCGTGATGACTGACCCCTCCGCCGACTGGGGCGGGCAGCAGGAATACACGGACGTATTCCTGCGGTCCGCCCGCCGGGCTGTCCAGGATCTCTGCGAACGACGGGGCAGTGAACTGGAGTCACTCACCTGCGAAGTCGTGTCCGGCGCTACGGGCGACATGGTCGTCGTCGCCACCACAGTGGTGCTCTTTCGCGGTCGCCGCTGCGTCTTCCGCCGAGGAATCTGGCCGCCGAGCCACCCCGCCGCCACCCGAGCCGCCATCTACGCATCCGTCCTGGAAGAGCGCCTGATGACCCGAGTGGTCCCCCGGCTCGGCGCCGACGCGTCGCCAGTCGACCTCTGAGGCGCGCACTGCCGAGTGTCGACTCAAGGGCGTTCCGTCATGGCGTTCTCCGCCCCGGGGCACCGCCGGGCCTGCGCGGAGAATGCTGGTGAGGTGATGGACACTTCCGCCCACACCGTTTTGCCCAGCGGGTGACGCGGCACCGAACCCCAGCGCACAGCCAGGGCATCCACCAGGAGCAGCCCTCGGCCCGACTCGCCCTCAGGGGTCGGCGCCGGCGGGGCCTCGGGGGGCCGTTTCGCGGAGGCCGCGTCCGCGACCTCGACGCGAACCAGGCCCGCCGCCGTATCGAGAGCGAGTCGGAGGCCGAAGTCCCGTCCTGGCACACGGCCGTGCCGCACAGCGTTCGCGGCGAGTTCGGCGACGACGAGGGCGACCGCGCACGACACGTCCGACGCCGGCGGATACCCCCACTCCTCCATGCGACGTACGGAGAGCCTCCGGGCCAGTCGCGCACCCTGCGGAGAGGGGGCGAACTGCGCTACAAGAGGCGCCAGTTCGCTTTGTACGTCGGCAAGAGCACCTGCACCCGCCCCCGCATCCACCTCCACCGCCAGGGGCGCGGCGCCACGCCCCGGTTCGTCCGCCGGGACGGTCGTTTCTGTCAGCACGGGGTGTTCCGTCCTTGTCCGTCGAGCACTGAGATGTCGCACGATGTGCACGATCCATCACTTTCCGCACTCAAGAGTCGCCTGATCGCCCTACGCTCGACAGGTGACACAGCCTTACTTTTCATCCCGTAAGGAACGGAAGTGACGCTTTGGCCAACGGAATTGACCCCAGTACGTCAATGGCGGCCCTGTTCGGTGCACGGGTGCGCAGGCTCCGTACGGCGGCCGGACTGACCCAGGCAGAGCTCGGCGACAGAACGCACGTGGTGAGCACGCGGATCACGCAGATCGAGCGGGCGTCCGGAGCCAAGCCGACGCTGGAACTGGCTCGTGCGCTGGACGCGGCACTGGGGGCGGATGATCTGCTGGTCGAGTTGTGGCCATACGTGTACCGGGAGGCGTTTCCGGACTGGTCGCGGAAGTTCATGGAGTACTCGGAGCGGGCGGTGGCCATCCGCGAGTACGCGTCCCACGTGGTGCCGGGCTTGCTGCAGACAGAGAATTACGCACGGGCCGTACTGAGCGTCGGTCGAACGCTCGGTAGCCAGGAGCAGTTGGAGGAGCGGGTCTCCCTTCGCCTGGGACGACAGGAGCGGCTCGTTACTCCCGGTCGGCCCGAGCTGTGGGTGGTCCTCGACGAGGCGGTGCTCCGGCGTCCGGTCGGCGGCCAGACCGTGATGGGTGAGCAGTTGGCGCGGCTGATCGGGACAGTGACGGTAGCTCACATCACCGTGCAGGTACTGCCGTTCCACCGGGGCGAGCACGATGCCATGGGTGGTTCGCTCACGGTGCTCACCATGCCGGACGGCTCGGAGATCGCCTACACCGAAGGCGCGCACTACGGCCAACTCATCGAGGATCCGGACGAGGTCAGGAGTTTCACGCTGGCCTACGATCGGCTGCGGGCGGCAGCTCTGCCCCCGCTCATGTCGCTCGACATGATCCGATCCGTGATGGAGGACAACCACCGTGGAGCGAAGGTCCCATCCCGATCTGAACGGCGTCGTCTGGCGCAAGAGCAGCTACAGCAATCAGGAGGGCGGCAACTGCGTGGAGGTGGCCGACGGGTTCCGGGCAACCGTCGTCCCCGTCCGTGACAGCAAGGTCCCGCACGGTCCGGCGCTGTGTTTCGAAGCCGGCTCCTGGGCCGCGTTCATAGGCGAGTTGAAGGCCTGACACCACCGTCCGGTTTCCTGGTCCTCCAGGCTCACCGGGCCCTTGTCCGCGAGGGTCCGGCGGGCCACTGACCTCCTCAAAGAACCGGGGGAAAGAACTACCCGCCCACCCACCCTCCCCGGCCAGAAAGCCCTCGTCACCCGTCCGAGTGACCAGCTTGCAGGCGTGGGATGCGGGCGGTTACGTTCACCGCGACAACCCCAGACAGACGACGGCCCCCGCCGGGACTGGCATCCCGAACGAGGGCCTGACCGATCAGGAAGAGAACGCTTCCCGATGGCTGACCCGCAGTCTAACGCGCCCCTGCGCGCCGACGCCGGAGCTCCGACCTCCGGCGTGATCCACGTACGCACCCGCCTCACCGCCGACTTCACCGTGATCTCCAACGACCTCGCGCAACGGCGCGGCAGCGCGGTTACGGTGGGTGTCGCGGCGTACATCTCCTCCCTGCCCGACGGCTACCCCGTGACCATCGCCGCCCTGTGCGAGCACTTCAGCGAGGGCGAGATCCTCATCTCGCGGGCGCTCAGAGAACTCGAAGCGGCCGGACACCTGGAGCGCCGACGCGAGCGGACGCCCACCGGGCAGGTCCGCACCCGGACGTACTTCTACGACGTGCCCGGCGGCGGTTCCGACCCCGATCCGGACAGCCCGCCCGAGCCGCCCGAGCCGCCCACACCGCGGCGGTCCCGGAAGCGGCCCGCCGCTGCGGCCGTCACGCCCGCGACGGCGACCGTGCCGGAAACGGCGCAGGCCCCCGCCCCGACCAAGGCGGAGTCACTGACCGAGCTCACCGAGACCGACCCACAGGCCATCGCCGTACTCGCCGCCCTGCGCCGGGTGGACCCCCGCCTTGTCCTGTCCGAGCAGGAGGCTGCCCGCCTCGCCCCGGGCGTCACCCGGTGGCTCGCGGCAGGCCTTCTACCCACACAGATCACGGACCACCTCACCGCGAGACTCCCGGGCCAACTCCTGACCCGCCCGGCCGGCATCCTCGCCTACCGGCTCAAGGAGACTCCCCTGGCCACACCGAGGAGAAGCGCGGAACTCCCAGCGGGTCCGGCCGTCGTACCCATGCGGAACTGCGACGGCTGCGACCGGGGATTCCGCTCGGCCGAACCCGGCCGCTGCCGGGACTGCCGACGGCGCGAGCAGCGCCTCTCCGACGCCGCCTGAGCCGATGGCTGGGCGTGCGGTCCATCCGCAGGTGGGAGGCTGCTTCACCCGAGCTTCCCAAGCTCAGTGTGCGGACGGCTGACGCAGGCGATGCCCTCCGATACGTTCCCGCCATGATGAATGGCAGCGGGGTGCCGGAGAAGGTGGCGTGGGTCCTGGTTCGGGACGACCTGGTGTTGGTGACGCGTAGTCACGGCAGAGATCGCTTCTACTTCCCGGGCGGTCATCGTGAGCCGGGCGAGTCCGACAGCCAGACCCTGGTGCGGGAGATCGACGAGGAACTGCAAGCGGTGATCAGCCCCGGCTCCATGGTGCACTTCGGCACTTTCGAGATCGGCGAGGGCCATCCCGAGCACGGCCCCTTCCGGATGATCTGTTACACCGCCGATCACCGCGGTGAGCTGACTCCGTCGCGGGAGATCGCCGAGAAGGCGTGGTTCCGCTACGCCGATCGGAAGCGGGTCTCGGTCATCGACGCGATGGTCTTCGACGCGCTTCACGAGGCCGGGCGGCTTTCCTGAACCCTGTGACCGCTGTACAGCAGCGGAGTGCAGCAACTGCCACGACTGCCCGTTGACCAACTGCGCCCATCCGGCGCGTGCTTGTGATCGGGTCCAGTCCGCGCTAGGTTGTGAACGTGTTCAGTGAACGTGTTCAGTCTCGCGCCGAGCGCCGGCGGATCTCGCGGGAGAAGGTGCTCGCGGCGGCGGAGCGGCTCTTCCGTGAGCAGGGTTTTGACGCGACGACCGTCCGGCAGATCGCCGCCGAGGCCGGGCTCAGCTCGGGCAGTGTGATGGCGGTGGGCGACAAGCAGGGGCTGCTCGTGGCGATCTTCGACGGCTGGATCGACGCCGTGCACCAAGAGCGCGACCGAGGCCGATCCGAGCAGCCGTCGGCCGACGCGGTCGACGCGGTCGACCACGTCATCGGGCTGATCGAACCGTTCCTCGAATACTTCGCGCGCGACCTCGAGCTGTCGCGCGAGTACGCGGCGACGATCGTGCGTGGCCGACACGAGTCCGCGATCTTCCTGAACCTCGGACTGACCCTGATCGGCGAGATCCAGCAGTTGCTCTCCCGAGCGGGGCACGACGAGGACCAGGCGGGCGGGGCAGCCCGAGCGATCTACTTCGCCTACCTCGGCATCCTGATGACGATGTCGAACGGCGCGCTTCCCGAGGACGTCGGACGCCAGCAGTTTCGCGACGTCGTCAGCCTCATCGTGAACCGACCGGAGAAATGATGTTCCACGTCCCCAGCCTTTGGTGGCCCACGGCGCTGCTGGCCCTCGCCCTGCTTGTCGACGCACTGCTGTCGATCCGTCCGCCGGCCTTCATCCAGGGCTGCCTCGACGGGGTGGGCCTGCCCCGCGAATGGTGGTGGACCCTCGTCGTGATCAAGCTGCTCGCCGCGGCGGGCCTTGTCGCCGGCCTGGCGTACGACGGGATCGGTCTCGCGGCGAACGTCGGGGTCGTCGCCTACTTCCTGTGCGCCGTCTACGCCCACATACGGGCGCGGTTCCTCCGGCAGGAGTTCTGGCTGAACTGCCTGGGGATGCTCTCATTCGCGGTCGCCGTCCTGACCGTCTCGTACGCCGCATGAGAACCGCGGTGAAAAACGACGGTGAACGTCCGCAAGGTCACCGTCCCGGGAGCGGCTCGTCGAAGAGGCCCAGCTCCTGAGGGGTCGGGGCCTCGAAGAGCTGCGCGTTACCCCTCGAGCAGCTGTCGGGTGATCGGGACAGTTCCGCACTCGCCCCGTCCGTTGCGGGCTTCGAGGCGGCGACCCAGTTCGTCGATCGGCGCCCGCAGGTAGTGCAGTTCGACGGGAATGCCGAGGCCCCGGGCCCGGAGGCGTTTCTCGTCCCGCTCGGAGCGTCCCCAGAACCCGAACTCCAGGATCACCGTCTGTCCGAGCCGCAACAACTGCTGCGCGTGGGCCCAGAATCGCCTCTCGAGGCGGTCGCGTGTCCCCTCGTCGAACAGGTCGATGCCGAGATCCGCCATCCATTCGTCCGGGCACAGACGCACTGCCGGGATCTCACGTGCCAGCCGCTTCGCCAGCGTCGTCTTTCCAGAGCCAGGAAGTCCGCACAGCAGGATCAGTCTGGGCTCGTGTCCCGCGTCGGCGTCGCGCATGGCGGCATCCTGTCGTGGCCGAGGCCGCTCGACCAGCGTTCGTTCCGCCCGGTGGGAGGTGGCCGTCGGTGAGGGGTGTCCTACGCGGTGCCCTACGCTTGGCATTAAGTGTCTTTTATGGGGCAAAGCAGGACAGATCCTAAGGGGCCGAAGATGCGTCTCGGTGCCGGCCTTCCAGCCGTGAAACATAGGTCCCTCACCCGTGTGGCCGTGGCGGTCGCGGTGGCCGGCGGGCTCGTGCTGTCCGCGGCCTGTGGTGGGGACAGCAAGGGCGGGGGCGGCGACAGCCTCACCGTCGGTGTGCTGCTCCCGGGGGGCGGGGCCGGCCGCTTCGGGCAGTTCGACAGGCCCCTGATCGAGAAGAAGCTGAAGGAGTTGTGCCCGGACTGCCCGGCGGCGACCGTGGGGGCCACGCCCGACCCGGCGGTCCAGCGTCAGCAGCTCGAAGCCATGATCACCAAGGGTGTGGACGTCCTGATCCTCGCCGCCATCGACGCCGAGGGGCTGCGCCCGTCGGTCGTGGCCGCAGAACGGGCCGGTATCCCGGTCGTCGCCTATGACCGGCTCGCGGAGGGACCGATCTCCGGTTACGTCACCTTCGACGGTGCGAAGGTCGGCAGGCTCCAGGGCGAGGCGCTTCTGAAGGCCCTGGGCTCGAAGGCACGGGACGACCAGATCGTCATGATGAACGGCGCCACGATCGATCCCAACGCGGGCTGGTTCAAGAGGGGGTCGCTCTCCGTCCTCGACGGCAAGGTGAAGATCGGCAGGTCGTACGACACCGTCGGATGGCGGCCGGAGAACGCCTTCGTCAACATGACCGGCGCCATCGCCGCCCTGGGCGCGGGCAACATCGACGGCGTTCTGGCGGCCAACGACAGCCTCGCCGGCGCCGTGGTCTCCGCCCTCCGCGCCGCAGAGGTCAAGTCGCTGCCCCCGATCACCGGCCAGGACGCCGATCTCGCGGCGGTGCGTCGCATCGTCCAGGGCGACCAGTACATGACCGTCTACAAGCCCTTCAAGCCCGCGGCCGACGCCGCCGTCGAGATGGCCGTCGCCCTGGGGCGCGGCAAGCCGGTCGGATCCATCGCCACCGGCACCGTCGACAACGGCAGCAAGAAGGACATCCCGGCGGTTCTGCTCCCGTCGGTATCGGTGACTGTCGGTAACATCAAGGACACCGTGATCAAGGACGGTTTGTACACCGTCAATCAGATCTGTGCTCCGAATCTCCGGTCCGCCTGCGCCAAGGCCGGACTCACCGGATGAGCCCGTCCGAGGCGGAAGGAGGTGGCCCCGTGCCGGTTCGGCCCCCGCTGACGTCGTACGGCGTCCCCCGCCGCCCGGCACGCCCGGAGGAGGCGTGGCCGTGAGGGGGAGGCGGGCCCGAGCGCCCGCCTCCGATGCCGCGCCCGCCCTCGGCCGACACCCCGACGGCGGGCGACGGCTCAGGGCGTACGCCGACGCGGTACGCCGCAGACTGCGTCAAGGTGGACTCGGTCCGGTCCCGGTGCTGATCGCTCTCGCCGTGATCTGGGTGATCTTCCAGGGCCTCAACGACAACTTCCTCTCGCCGCGCAACCTGTCCGTCCTCAGCGTGGACATCGTCGGGACCGGCATGGTCGCCGTCGGCATCGTCTTCGTGCTGCTGATCGGCGAGATCGACCTGTCGGTGGGTTCCCTCGCCGGGCTGGCGGGCGCCGTGTTCGCGTCGCTGAACGTGAACCTCGGCATGCCGGAATGGCTCGCCGTGATCCTCGCGGTGGTGTCCGGCGCGGCCGCGGGAGCGGTCCACGGGTTCTTCTTCGCCAGGATCGGCGTACCCGCGTTCGTCGTCACCCTCGCGGGCCTGCTGGCCTGGAACGGCCTGACGCTCTACCTGCTGGCGCCGGAGAGCGCCATCAATGTCGGCGACAACGGGCTGGTCGCCATGCTGACCAGCCGCTACTTCGGTGCCACCGTCGCCACCTACGGGCTGGCGGCACTCGGCACGGCCGCGTACCTCCTCGTCTCGTACCACGATCGCAGGCGCCGCAGCGCCGCCGGGATGCCGTCCCGGCCCATGAGCGAGATCTGGGCACGCACCGCCCTCCTCGCGGTGGTCTCGTTCGCCACCGTCTACGTGCTGGGCCGGTTCCAGGGCCTGCCGCTCGCGCTCCTGATCTTCCTCGCGGTCATCATCGCCTCGGACCTCTTCCTGCGCCGCACGCCGCACGGCCGGAAGGTCCTCGCGCTGGGCGGCGGTGTGGAGGCGGCCCGACGGGCGGGCGTCGACGTGGCCCGCGTGCGGATCGCGGTGTTCATGGTCTCGGGGACCCTCGCCGCGGTCGGCGGACTGTTCGTCGCGTCGCGGCTCACCTCGGCGAGCCAGGTCCCTGGCTCCGGCACGCTGCTGATCAGCGCCATCGCCGCCGCCATCATCGGTGGGACCAGCCTGTTCGGCGGACGCGGCTCGGCCTGGTCCGCGCTGCTGGGGGTGCTCATCATCCAGTCGATCGCCTCGGGCATGGCGCTGCTGGGCGTCGATCCTCCGGTCCAGCTCATGATCACCGGTGGGGTGCTGCTCACCGCCGTGGCCTTCGACTCGTTGACGCGGCGCGCCACCGAGTCGCGCTGGCGGGCTTGAGGGACGTCGGATCAGGACGTCGGATCAGCGCGCGGATCGGATGGAAGGCTGCTGGCGCCGCCTTGTTCGGCGCCGGTCCCTCCCCTCGTGGGGACCGGTGCCGAACTCCGGGGCGGCGTCGATCCGCGTCGTAGCGGTGCGGATCGACGGCAGGCCGGACCCGTGGTCGACGCGGCAGCGGTCCACTGGGGACCTGCTCCACGGATCCACTGGGCTCACGCGACGAGACGGTCGCCGCCGTGTCCTGACTCCGGCGGAAGATGGCCGAGAACATGCGGCGTCATGTTGTGTCTCCGAGCGTGAGCTGATGGCCTGTTCGGGCGCCGCGCGAGTGGTTCGCTCCTGCGTCGTGATCCTTCCAGGTATGGCTCGTCCGGAGGAGGTTCCGGTGCCGGTTTGATGAATTAACCGCAGGTCAGCCGGATAAAGTGAGTTTTCCGGTCCGGATGACAGGTGCGACGCGGGTACGGGGACAGTGAGGGGAAGTGGGGAGTGGAGACCTTGAGTTCCGGCTCGGGTGCACGCACGGCCTTCGCGGAACGTCTCGCGTTGCTGTACAAGGAAGCCGGTAACCCTCCTCTCAAGAGCGTGTCCGAGGCGGTCGTCCGGCTTCAGCGGGTCGACGAACGAGGGCGCCCCGTACGGGTCTCCGCTCAGCGGATCAGCGACTGGCGGCGGGCCAAGAACGTGCCCGCCCAGTTCACCGCCCTCGCGGCGGTGCTGCACATCCTGATCCCCCAGGCACGGCGCTCGCAGCCCGCCCCCGTGTCCCCGGGCCTGTACGACCTGGGCCAGTGGCAGCGCCTGTGGGAGCGCGCGGTCGCGGACCCGGCGGCGGACCCTTCCGAGGCTCCGGCGGAAGAGGGGCGAAAGGAACGGACTCCGGCCGAACCCCCGGCCGTTCCCGGTGCTGTGTGCCCCTACCGGGGTCTGGCCTCGTACCGTCAGCAGGACGCCCGGTGGTTCTTCGGCCGGGAGCGGAGCACGGACTCCCTCGTCGCCCTGTTGCGCGCGGCGGAGGAACCGGGCGGCCTGGTGATGCTCGTCGGCGCCTCGGGGGCGGGGAAGTCGTCCCTGCTGAACGCCGGACTGGTGCCCGCGCTGCGGAGCGGCGCCCTGGACGGGGACGGCCGGCCCAGGGAGGTCCTCCAGCTCGTGCCGGGAGCTGATCCTCTGGGGGAGCTGACGCTCCGGATCCCCGAGCTCGCCCACCTCGTCTCCGCGCAACAGAGTTCCACGGTCGGCACTCCCACGGAGAGGACCCCCACGGAGAGGACCCCCACGGAGAGGGCCCCCACAGCAGGCACCCCCACCGCAGCGACCTCCCCGGCGGGCACCCCCATCGCCCCACAGCCCGGTACCCCCGAGTTCGCCCACGCCGCCCGGAAAGCCGTCGCCGCCTGGGCGCACCGCGAGGCCGCCGAGTCCGCCGCGCGGCCCGTCGTCATCGTGGACCAGTTCGAGGAGGCGTTCACCCTCTGCTCCGACGAGGCGGTCCGGAGCACCTTCATCCAGATCCTCCACGCCGCGTCCACGCCCCCCGATGTACTCGATGCCCCCCATGCCCCCGACGCCCCCGTCCTCGTCGTCCTCGGCATCCGCGCCGACTTCTACGAGCAGTGCCTCGGGTATCCGGAGCTGGCCGACGCGCTGCAGCACCGGCACATGGTGCTCGGGCCGCTGACCACCGCGGAGTTGCGGGAAGCGGTGACCGGGCCGGCCAAGGCCGTGGGGCTGGAGCTCGAACCCGGGCTGGCGGAGCTGATCGTCCGGGAGGTCAGCGCCGACGGCCCGCGAGGGGCGCACGACGCGGGGGTGCTGCCGCTGCTCTCCCACGCCCTGCTCGCCACCTGGCAGCGGCGGAAGGCGGGACGGCTGACGCTGTCCGGCTACCGCGCGGCGGGCGGCATCCAGGGGGCGGTGGCGGCGACCGCCGAGCGGGCCTGGTCCGGGCTCGACCCGGCGGCGCGTACGGCCGCGCGGCTGCTCCTGCTCAGGCTCGTGCGGCTGGGCGAGGACACCCAGGCCACCCGCAGGCGGGGGACGCGGCGCCAGCTGGCGGCGGAGTCGACGGACCCGGGCAAGACGGAGGAGTCCCTGGAGGCTCTGGTGCGCGCCCGGTTGGTGACCCTCGACGCGGAGACCGTGGAGATCACCCACGAAGCACTGCTGCACGCCTGGCCCCGGCTGCGCGACTGGATCGACGAGGACCGGGGCGGCAACCTGCTGCGGCAGCGGCTGGAGGAGGACGGCAGGGCCTGGGAGGGCTCGAACCGCGACTCGTCGCTGCTCTACCGGGGTTCGCGGCTGGAGCAGGCCCACACCTGGGCGAAGTCCGCGACGTCCGCGAGGGACGCCGGTGGCACCTTTCTGACCCGGAGCGCGGTGGAGTTCCTGGCCGCGTCGGTCAGGCTGCGCCGACGCACGGTGTGGGTCAGGAGGAGTGCGGTGTCGGCCCTGATGGTCCTGGCGATCGTGGCCGTCGGTGCCGCGGTCGTCGCCTGGCAGCAGCGCAACGACGCTGTGTTCGAGCAGGTCGTCGCGGAGGCCGACCGCGTCCAGTACACGGATCCGTCGCTGTCCGCCCAGCTCGACCTGGTGGCACACCGTCTGCGCCCGGACGACGAGGACGCGGGCAACCGGCTGATCTCGATAGTCAACGCGCCGCTGGCCACGCCCCTGCTCGGTCACACCGGCGCCGTCTATCTCACCTCGTTCAGCCCGAACGGCCAGACCCTCGCCACCGCCAGCTACGACCGGACCGTCCGTCTGTGGGACGTGAGCGACCGGAGCCGCCCCAAGCAACTGGGCAAACCCCTCACCGGCCACACGAGCTGGGTGAGCAGCGCGGTCTTCAGCCCGGACGGCCGTACCCTCGCCAGCGCCGGCGACGACGGCACGATCCGGCTCTGGGACGTGCGGGACCCCCGCCACCCGTCCCCCCTCGGTGAGCCCCTGGCCGCCCACAAGGGCACGATCTACCTGATCGCCTTCAGCCCGGACGGACGCACCCTCGCCTCCGTCGGCGAGGACCACACGGTGCGCCTGTGGAAGGTGGACGACCCGAGCCGGCCGAAGGCGCTCGACACGCTGACCGGCGCCTCCGCCGCCGTACGCTCCGTCGCGTTCAGCCCCGACGGCCGCACGCTGGCGGCGGGAGGCGACGACGACAGCATCCGGCTGTGGAACGTGGCCGACCCGTCCCACGCCGAGCGGGTCGGCTCCCCCCTCACCGGCCACACGGATCTGGTCCACTCCGTGGCCTTCAGCCCCGACGGCCGTACCCTCGCCAGCGGCAGCGCGGACGACACGATCCGGCTGTGGGACGTGGCGGACCCGGCACACGCCAAGCCGGTCGGCTCCCCCCTCACCGGCCACACCGGTCCCGTCTGGTCGGTGGCCTTCAGCCCGGACGGGCAGCAGCTCGCCGCCGCCAGCGCGGACAGCACGGCGAGCCTGTGGAACGTGAGCGATCCGGAGTACCCGTCGCAGGTCGGCGAGCCGCTCGCGGGCAGCAGCGGCGAGATGTACGCCCTCGGCTTCAGCCCCGACGGCCGGACGCTCGCCACGGGGAGCGGCGACAGCAAGGTCCGGCTGTGGTCGATTCCGGCGTCGGACATGATCGGCCGCAGTGGGGAGTTCCGCCCCGACGGGCGGGTGCTGGCCACGGCCGCGCGCGACGGCGGGGTCCGGCTGTGGAACGTGGAGAAGCCCGGCCGGCCGGTGGCGCTGAGCGAGCCGCTCATGCGCGCGGAGGGCGGCCAGGAGGTGCTGTTCTCCCCCAACGGCCGCACTCTCGCGGTCCTCACGGGCAACCGGACGGTGTACTTGTGGAACGTCACCGATCCGGCCCGGCCGGTCCCCTACGGGCGGCCCCTCGAGCTGCGGACACGGTTCATGGGCGCCGACTCGCTGGCGTTCAGCCCGGACGGGCGCACGCTGGGCACCGCATACGACGACCGCCGCTTCCAGTTGTGGAACGTGACCGACCCGTCCCACGCCGTTCCGTACGGCGCACCGGTCAGAGGCCACAAGGGCTACATCAACTCCCTCGAATTCAGCCCTGACGGCCGCACACTGGCCAGCGGCAGCGCCGACGGCACGATCCGGATGTGGAAGGTGACCGACCCGGCGCACATCACGTCGATCGGCTCACCGCTCAGGGGGCACGCCGGACCCGTCAACGCGCTCGCCTACAGTCCGGACGGCCACACGCTGGCCAGCGGGGGCGACGACGACACGGTCCGGCTCTGGAACGTCTCCGACCCGGCCGAGGCGACCCGGCTGGGCTCCCCTCTGACCGGCCACACCGAAGCGGTCGTGTCGCTGACGTACAGCCCGGACGGGCGCATGCTGGCGAGTGGCGGCAACGACAACACGGTCCGGCTGTGGAACGTCTCCGACCCCGCCGGGGCCGCTCCCATCGGCCAGTCGATGAGCCCGAACGCCAAGACAGGGAATTTCCTCTCCTTCAGCCCCAAAAGCCACATGCTCGGCATATCGAGCGGAACCGATACCGTCCGGCTGTGGAATCTGGACGTCGACGCGGCCATTCACCGCATTTGCTCGACCACGAGAGGGGTCCTGACCGCGGAGAAATGGAACGAGTATCTGCCACGTCTGTCGTACGACCCTCCGTGCGCTCAGTAACGGAGTGCGCGCTTTCCGTTTCCGTCGCCGCCGTGTTCGCCGACCGGCGTCGAGTGATCCCGATCACATGTCCTCGGTGCAGCTGAGGAGTGGGCTCCCGCCGGACCAGCAGCCTTGTTAGGCTGGGTGACAGCCCGATCGCTGGTGCATCCCCCGTCGCCAGCGATCGGGCCCTTTGTATGTCCGGCGATATGTCCGGTGGCACGCCCGGTGGCATGTCCCGTGCCCGGCCGCACGGAAGGCGCCGGGCCCCGGCGAACGATCACTGGCCGCCGCGCAGTTCGCGGAGGGGGGCGACGAGCGCCTGGGCCTCCGGATCGACCGCGATGCCGGACCACGCGCGAAGGGCGTTGGCATGCTCCTGGATCAACGACATCCGGGCTTCCCATTCCGCACCGGCCCTGTGGTTCGGGTGTGTGGTGATCTGTCCCGGGTGCTTGCGGTAGACGAGGCCGGTGTCGCCGATGAACCATCCGTCCGCCAGCGCGTCGAGTCCGAGCAGAAGGCCCGTGTCGCCGGAGGCCGGCAGGGCCATCCACCCGCCGAGCAGCGCCAGGAGCGGGCGCCGGACACACAGCGTGGCGGGATGGATCCGGGGCCGGCGGTGCTCGGCCCAGAATCCGTACGCGCTCCCTCGCGGGAGGCGGCCGGGTTCGGGGTCGCCGTCGAAGGAGACGGTGTTGCCGTCCTCCAGGAGGTCGATCGCGCGGGACGTGGTCCAGCCCACCGCGGGGTGCTCCTCCAGCACGGCGATGTCGCGCGCGAGGGCTCCGGCGGTGAGCTGGTCGTCGGCGTCCAGGTTCTTCACGTACACACCGGTCGACCGGGCGAACGCCAAGGTGCGCGCCACGTGGGGGCCGCCGTGCCGGGACGCGGAGACACGGACGCGCGGATCGTCCGCCGGAAGGTACGCGGCGGCCTCGACGTCGCTTCCGTCCTCCTGCACACACCACTGCCATGACCAGCCGTCAGGAAGGTCCTGGGAGCGAAGAGACGCGTACGCCTCCGGCAGGAAACGCGCGCCCTCGCCGTGGACGGGGGTGACGACGGAGATGGTCTTGTTCATGCGGGCCCTTCCGGGGTGGCGCCCCCACGAGGGATCGGTGAGCACCCGTACCGGAAGTGTACGAACTGATCTCGAAGGCTACTTCGCCTGATCGAAGGCCAGGTCCAGCATCCTGATGGCGTTCCCCCGCAGCAGCTTGTACGTCACGTCGTCGGGGAGGCCCGCCACGTGCTCCGCGGCCACCTTCTTGGTCTCCGGCCACGTCGAGTCGACGTGGGGATAGTCCGTCTCGAAGGTCGCGTTGTCCACGCCCACGGTCTCGATCGCCTCGATGCCGTGCTTGTCGCGGAAGAAGCAGCAGAAGATCTGCCGGTAGTAGTACGTCGACGGCGGCTCCGGGATCAGGTCCTTGACCCCGCCCCAGGCGCGGTGCTCCTCCCAGACGTCGTCGGCGCGCTCCAGGGCGTACGGGATCCAGCCCATCTGCCCCTCGCTGTAGGCCAGTTTGAGGCGCGGGAACTTCACGAGCACGCCCGAGAAGAGGAAGTCCATCATCGACGCCATCGCGTTGTTGAAGCTCAGCGAGGCCTGTACGGCGGGCGGCGCGTCCGGTGACGCGGCCGGCATCTGCGACGACGACCCGATGTGCATGTTGACCACGGTCCCGGTCTCCTCGCACGCCGCGAAGAACGGGTCCCAGTAGCCGGAGTGGATCGACGGGAGCCCGAGGTAGGTGGGGATCTCGCTGAAGGTCACCGCCCGCACCCCGCGGGCCGCGTTGCGCCGGATCTCCTCGACGGCCAGGTCGACGTCCCACAGGGGGATCAGGCACAGCGGGATGAGACGGCCGCCGCTGTCACCGCACCACTCCTCGACCATCCAGTCGTTGTAGGCGCGGACGCACGCGAGACCGACCTCCTTGTCCTTGGCCTCCGCGAAGGTCTGCCCGCAAAAGCGCGGGAACGTCGGGAAGCACAGCGAGGCCTCGACGTGGTTGACGTCCATGTCCTCCAGCCGGGCCTTCGGGTCCCAGCAGCCGCGCCGCATCTGCTCGCGGGTGATCCCGTCGAGGGTCATCTCGTCGCGGGAGAACCCGACGGCCGCGATGATGCGCTTGTACGGGAAGAGGGTGCCCTCGTACTCCCACCAGTCGGTGAGCTGGCCCTCGGGGTCGGTGGTGAACCGGTACTTCCCGCCGATGTACTGCAGCTCGCCGATGCCGGCGGTCAGGGGTTTCGGTCCCCTGTCCCGGTACTTGGCCGGCAGCCATGTCTCGAAGAGGTGCGCGGGCTCGATCACGTGATCGTCCACGCTGATGACCCTGGGCAGGTCCTTTGTGCCGCCGTCCTTGCCGACCATTCCCGTGCCCCTCCCTGTGCCGCACCACAGTATCTGACGATCCGTCAGTTTCAAGTTAGGGGTCACCCATCGCGACCGCAAGGGGGTGGGTGGGTGCGGGTGTGTGGGGGTGGGGGTGGGCCCCCCAGACCCCCGCATCGGCCTTGCGGCCTCGTCCTCGAACGCCGGACGGGCTGAAAACCAGACTCGTGGGCCCGGCGGGTCAACATGCCGCGACCGGCCAGGACGTGTGGTCGTCCTGGCCGGTCGCTGTCACGGGAGGAGGGGTTATGGCGTCAGAGTCTGCCCCAGGTGCGCGCCCGTGGGCGTGCCCAGGGTGTCGGGGCCGTAGTAGACGCCTCCGCTCGTGTCGATGCCCGAGCTGCCGCTGTCGAGCTGGAGGATCGTGCCGTCGTAGGCGTTCTCGCCCTCCGCTCCGATGGCGAGGTCGGCGCGGCCCCAGCCGGACAGGTCCTGAAGGACGACGGCGGAGCCGAACTTGTCGTTCGGTTCCGTCCAGCCGGTGATGCCGGAGGTGTCCTGGTTGAACTCCAGGGCGCCGGAGCCGGTCAGACCGGAGGAGGTGCCCTTGAGCAACAGGGTCGTACCGGCGTTCGACTGGTTCGCGCCGCTGCGGGTGATGTCCTCGTTGGGGGCGCCCGCGAGGACGTCCGCGTAGCCGTCGCCGTTGTAGTCGCCCGCCGAGACGGACCAGCCGAGCGCGTCGCCGTCCTCGGCCGTACCCGGGACCCCGGTCGTGTCCTGGGTGACGGTCTTCATGCCGGTCGTGGTGAAGCCCGTCGAGGTGCCGGGCACGACCGTGACCTGGCCGCCCTTGTACGCGCCGGACTCCGCCGTGTACGGCTGGCCGATGACGATGTCGGCGTAACCGTCGCCGTTGACGTCGCCCGCCGCGATCGAGCGGCCGCCCTTGACGGACAGGACGCTGACCTTGACGAGCCCGGTGGCGGTGCCCTTGAACCAGGTGACCCTGCCGATGCCGGACTGGTCGCGGTAGTTGAGTGCCACGTCCGCGTAGCCGTCACGGTTGAAGTCGCCGGTCGCGGCGTCGGTGTACGCGACGGACCCGGTGGCCGTGGTCAGCTTGCCGTACTGGGTGGCGCCGCCGGTCAGGTGGACGTTCCAGGAACCGCCGCCCCCGGTACCGGCCGAGAAGACGTCGGCCTTGCCGTCGGCGTTGAAGTCGCCGACGGTGACGGCCGAGCCGAGCCTGGCGCCCGCGCTCGTCACACCGGTGGTGGCCCACGAGGTGCCGGTGTTCAGGCCGGGACCGTACAGGACCGTGATCGCGCCCCGGTCGGCGTTCCCGGACGTGTCGTCCTCACCCGGTGCGCCGATGGCCAGGTCGGCGTAACCGTCGCCGTTGACGTCGCCCCACGCGGTCGCGGCGCCGAACTCGTCGCCGGACTCGGAGGTGCCGGGCACGCCCGGGCTGGACTGGGTGATCTTCAGCCTGGCGCTGCCGACCGGTCCGTCCGTGCCGCCCGGTACGACGACGACGTTGCCGACGCTGCCCGACGCCTTCGGCACACCCGCGACCAGGTCGGTGACGCCGTCGCGGTTGAAGTCGGCGGTCGGGATCGCGGAGTTCTTGCCGACGCTCGCGGCGAAGCGGCGGATCTCGCCGAGCTGGGAGTACAGGTTCGTGCCGGGGCACTCGGTCGCGTACGCGTCGCGGTGCCCGGAGATGGTGTTGAGGGCGGCCTCCTGGCCGTCCTTCCACACCCCGGTGTCGCCCTTGGCGGTCAGCGTGACCTTGCCCAGCGGGTCGCCGCCGTACTGGCCCAGCTTCCAGGCCGCGATGCGGGCCACCGACTCCAGGGCCGCCCGGCTCGGCTTCCCCGCCGGGACGCCGTTGGCCGCGTCGCCCTCGTAGTCACCGAGGACCGCGATACCGGTGGAGTAGCTGTTGAAGCCGTACGTGTGCGCGCCGAGCACCGGCAGGTCGACGCCGCCCGCGCGGCCCTCGAAGATCTGGCCGCACTTGTCGACCAGGAAGTTGTAGCCGATGTCGTTCCAGCCGTTGGCGTCGATGTGGTACGCCATGATGCCGCGCACGAGCGAGGCGGACTGGGCGCAGCTGTAGCTGTTCGAGCCGACCGTGTGGTGCACGAACACGGCGCTGATCTTGTCGATGTACTGGGGCGGGTCGTCGACCTTCGACTCGTCCGCGCCCCAGCCGGCCCGGCTGATGATCGGGGGTTCGGTCACCGTGGACGGCGGGGCGACCGGCTTGGTCTCGCTCGGCGAGGGAGAGACCGAGTCGGACGGAGAGTCCGTGGGTGCGGGCGCGGTGGCCGTGTCGCTGGGGGTCTCGGTGGGCGTCGCGGTCGCGGTGTCGGTGGCCGTGACGGTGTCCGTCGGGGTCGCGGTGGCCGTGTCGGTCGGGGTCGCGGTGTCCTCGGCCACGTACGCGGCCGGTTCGATCTCGGTGCCCACCGACTTGGTCTCGGCGGTCGTCACGACACCCGGGTCGACGAGGTCGACCTGGAGGCCCTTGGGCAGGACGGCACTCGTGGTGCCGTTCTTCCGGACGACCTGCACCTCCACGCCGTCGGACGGCCCCACCCACAGCGGCTCCGAGGCCCCGCGCATACCGGGCTGGACGCTCTCCGGCGGATCCGTGTCGACCTCCAGCCGCTGCCAGCCGCTCCACTCGCCGGTCTCGCTGCTGCGGACGCGTACCTGCGCGGTCCCGTCGACCCGCTTCGTGGCGCCGGTCCACGAGACGCCGAGCAGGGAGAACTGCTCCGTGCCGGTGCGCGCCAGTTCGCGCTTGCCGCCCGTGCCCTTGAGAGCGAGCTCGTGGACCTTCACCGGCCGCTTGGCCCTGGCGGTCGCGCCCGCGTCGTCGGAGGGGCCGGCGACGGCGTAGGTGACGACGCCCGCACCTCCCAGAAGCACGACGCCGAGGGTCAGCCAGGCTCTTCGCTTGACGCTCAGTGGTTGGTACGCGTGTGACGTACGGCGACTCAAAGGTCCCCCCATGTCGTAATCACCCTGTCGAAAGCACTTGTTTCGAAAGCGCTTGTTCCGAAAGCACTTGGGGCCCATCCGTCACATGGATGGCCCGAGATACCCAGCGCACCCACCTCGGCAAACATCACAGCCGCGACCCGCGAACATCACAGCCGGGGCCCCTCCCTGACGGAGTCTTTGCCGGGGACAGAGGATTTCCTGGTTCGAACCTCCCGTACTGCCCGGCGTACGAGCCGCTCCGCGCCCTTGTGCGGCGCGAGGCGGCCCGTGCGTGTCGTTCCAGGAGTCGTCGCGGACGGGAGGGATCTCATGCCGATGTCGCGCAGTGCGGCGGGCACGGTGTTCATGGTGGGTGCGCTGGGGCTGACGCTGACCGCGCTCGCCTATCCGGCGATGCTCGGGGTGCAGACCACCAGCAGTTCGCCGTCGCGGATCATCGCCAACACGCAGTGGGGGCCACTGACCGAGGCCGACCGGGATTTCGTGGTGAAGGTGCGGGCGGCCGGGCTGTGGGAGTTCCCCTCCGGCGAGCTGGCCCTGCAGAAGGGGACCTCGGCCGCCGTACGGACCGCCGGGCAGCACCTGGTGAGCGGGCACACCGCGCTCGACGCGACCTGCCGGAAGATCGCCCCCAAGCTGGGGATCACGCTGCCCAACCAGCCGAGCCCGCAGCAGCAGGGGTTCGTGGCGACCCTGACCTCGGACAAGGGCGAGAAGTTCAACTCCGATCTCGCCAACATCCTGCGGGTCACCCACGGCACGATCTTCTCCACCATCGCGAAGATCCGCGCCACCACCGAGAACACGCTCGTCCGTCAGCTGGCCGACCAGGCCAACGACACCGTGCTCGACCACATCACGGTCATGGAGAAGACCGGGCTCGTGGACTACGACCAGGTCCTCTTCCAGGAGACCGCCCCGCCGAAGCTGCCCGCCGCCGACGTCACTCCACCCGCTCCACAACCGGGAGAGCCGGTCGCGGCGCTCACTCCGCCGCCGAACGCGGCGACGACTCCTCCGGCACCGTGACCAGGGCCCCAGCCCCTGGGCAACGGGGTACGGGGGGCGTCTCGGGTCCGGGGTTCTGTTTCGCCCCCGCCGCCCCTCCCCGTCCCATCACTGGGGGCTGCGCCCCCAGCCCCCTCGGGGACGGCGGGGTGGGTGGTTGTGTGCGGGTGGGTGGGGGCTGGTCGCGCCGTTCCCCGCGCCCCTGAGAACCGCGCAGTACCCCGCGGCCCTCAAACCCCTCACCGCTCCTTCGGCGCCTCCCGGCCCTCCGCGTGGATCAGCCACGTGAGGGTCAGCATCAGGTCCAGGCGGTGGGCCGGGTCGTGGCCGGTGTGGCCGGTGAGTTCGGTGATGCGGCGCAGGCGGTAGCGGACGGTCTGTTCGTGGATGTGGAGACGCTCACCGGTGAGGACCGCGTTGTCGCCGCACTGAAGGTACGTCAGGAGGGTGACGAGCAGGGGCGTGCGGCGACGCGGGGGCAGGGCCAGGAGCGGGGCCAGCGTGTCCGTCGCCGTGGTGTCGATCAGGTCCTCGGCACACGCCCCCGCCAGCAGGGCCGTGTGGTCGGCGGCCCGGACGGGACGGTCGGCGTCGAGGATGCCGCGCTCGACGAGGGCGATCGTGTGCCGGGCCCACCTGAGGGACGTGGCCGTCCGCTCCGGCGGCACCGTGGGGCCGATCGCCGCCGGGCCGAGACGGCGCAACAGCGCGGGCAGCCAGTCACGGCCCGCCGAGTCGGGGTCGGGGACGATCAGATACGGGGCCGGCGCCTCCCAGTCGGCGAGGACGTCCGGCGGCAGGACCCGGTTGGGCGCCCGCCCGCCGTTCTGCGCGGGGAGCGGGGAGCCCGCGGGCCGCAGCGCCACCACCGCGAGCGTCGCCGGCACCTTCCACTCGGCCGACCTGGCCTGGTCCGCGATCGCCTCGGGCGCCGGGGCCGGCTCACGGACCAGCAGGTCGCGCAGCCGGGTACGACGGCGTTCCCGGTCGCTCGCCATGTGACCCTGCTGCCGGGCGTACCCCTGGGCCCCGGCGTCGGCGGCCCTGGCCAGCAGCTCGAAGAGATGGTCGGTGAGGTGGGCGAGGGTCTCCTTGGGCCAGCCGAAACGGTAGGCGTCCTTGATGAACCGGCGGCAGGCGACCTGGCTGCTCAGCCGCAGCGCCGTCTGGAGGCGGTCGAGCTCCCGGCCCCGCCGGGCCGCCTCGGTGCCCAGGCGGAAGTACAGCGCGGCCAGTTCGCCGACGTCCGGCTCCTCCTGCGCGAGCGAGTCCACGAAGAAGGCGACGGTCCGGTGGATGACCTCGTGGACGACCTGGGCGTAGTCACCGTCCAGCGGTCTGCCCGCTTTCAGGTTCTGCTGACGCACCTGACGCTCGATCTCGGCCACGGCGTCCGCGAGGTGCGGGCGGAGCATGGCCGACAGGGGCGGTCCGGTGACGGCGAGTGGTACTAACGGCGGGTCGGTGACAGTCACGTTTCCCCTCCGGGTTCCGGCGGGCTCCTCTATCCCGGGATGCTCCTCGCGTACCACCCGGCACGTCAACTCACCTTCGTGACAAGACGAGTTGGTTGGCTTGTCCCTCGCGCGCCAAATCTGCTCAGCTCCGTGCGCACCCTGTGGCGAACCGACAAGTCAGCCGCGCAACTCACCGCTTGCCCGTACTGCGCGACGCACGGCCGGGCTCCCACCATTCCTCTCGGATCAGACCGGATTTCCCCCCATGCCCATGGGACCCACGGGACTCCCCCGCACCCGTACGAGAGGACGACTTCCCATGAGAACAGCGCTGAGGAAGCGACTGGCACTGGTGGCCACCGGTGTCTCGCTGGCCGCCCTGCTGGGCGTCAACTCCGCGGCCCAGGCGAGCACGTCGGCCGACAGCCGGTACGGCGCCGCGCGCGCGGCCGTCGCCGTACAGCAGAGCCCCTACGAACGCGGGCCCGCGCCCACCGAGGCCAGCGTGACCGCCGCGCGCGGCCCCTTCGCGATCAGCCAGGTGACAGTGCCGGAGGGCAGCGGGACCGGGTTCAAGAACGGCACGATCTACTACCCGACGTCCACGGCCGAGGGCACGTTCGGCGCGGTCGCCGTCATCCCCGGCTTCGTGTCGCCGCAGGCCGTGATCCAGTGGCTCGGCCCGCGGCTGGCCTCGCAGGGGTTCGTGGTGTTCACCCTGGACACCTTCAGCGGACAGGACTTCCCCCAGGACCGCGCCAAACAGCTCCTGGCCGCGCTCGACTACCTCACGACGAGCAGCTCGGTGAAGAACCGGATCGACCCGGGCCGCCTTGCCGTGATGGGGCATTCGATGGGCGGCGGGGCCAGCCTGTGGGCGTCCGCGAACAGGCCCTCGCTCAAGGCCGCCGTACCGCTGGCGCCGTGGGAGGTCGACCACAGCTGGGAGAAGACCGACAAGGTCCCCACCCTGGTCATCGGCGGTCAGTCGGACGCGATCGCGCCCGTCGACTCGATGTCCATCCCCTTCTTCACCAACATCGCGGCACCGGAGAAGGCTTATCTGGAACTGAAGAACGGTGACCACTTCGCCCCCGCCGCCGAGGGCCCGGTCGTCGCCAAGTACGCGATCTCCTGGCTCAAGCGGTTCGTCGACCTCGACACCCGCTACGACCAGTTCCTGTGCCCGGCGCCCGCGCCGAACGCGAACATCAGCCAGTACCGGGACACCTGCCCCCACAGCTGAGCCCGTCTTCGCCGGGGGCCCGCGCGGTGACCCCGCGTGGGCCCCCGGCCCCTCGTTACGGCAGTCTTGCCCCTCGTGGGGAACGTTCCGTATCAGAGTGGACCGCCGGTGGCGGGGACGCACATGATCGTGTGCGGCGACGACGGGCTGGCGCACCGGCTGGCGGCCGAGTTGCGGACGGTCTACGGCGAGCAGGTCACCCTGGTCGTGCCGGCCGCCGAACGGGTGGCGCGGCGGCCGGTGGTCGGGCGTGCCCGGGCCTCGGCGCTGCTGGACCGGGTGTCCGACCGGGTGTCGGCGGCGGTCAACCGGGCCGCCGGGAACGGCGATTCGTCCCCTGCCTCGGGCTCGTCGAGTTCGTCAGGTTCTTCGGGTTCCTCGGGTACTTCGGGATCGTCGAGTGGCGCGGGCTCGTCGGGTTCCTCGGCCTCCTCCGGCTCGTCCCGTGGGGAGACCGGTCCTCCGACGCGCGTGCTGGAGTCCGCGGAGGCGACCGAGGCCGTGCTGTTCGAGGCCGGAGTGGAGCGGGCGGCCGCGCTCGCGCTCGTGTACGACGACGACGAGACCAACATCCGGGCCGCGCTCACGGCCCGGCGGTGCAACCCGCGGCTGCGGCTCGTCCTGCGGCTCTACAACCGGCGGTTGGGACAGCACATCGAGGAACTCCTCGACCAGGCGGCGGCGTTGGCGACCTGGACCGGCCCGGAAGGTGGGCCCGAAGGCGGGTCGGCGGGCGGGTCTGCGGGCGGACCGGCGGGTGGGCCGGCGGGTGGGCCGGGCGGCGGTGCGGACGCGGGGTTCGACGCGTCCACGACCGTCCTGTCCGACGCCGACACGGCCGCGCCCGCGCTGGCCGCCACCGCCGTCGCCGGCACCAGCAAGGTCGTGCAGACGGACGGGCTGATGCTGCGAGCGGTGGAAAAGCCACCGCTGCGGCCCGGGCAGACGGCCGATCCCGGGCTGGCCACGCTCGCGCTGCTGTCGCCGACGGAACCGTCCGCCCAGGCCGCGTCCGGCGTCCAGGAGCCACGGCTGCTGCCGGACGCGGCGGAGGTGGCGGAGGCGAGCGGGTGCGGGACCATCGTGCTGGAGCAGGTGTCCTACTCCGGGCCCTCGCTGCCCGCGGGCCGTGGGATCGTGCCGCCGCTCGCCTCGCTGTTCTCACGGCGTCTTCGGTGGTCGCTGGCGGGAATGGTGGGCTGCGTGGTGGCGCTGGCCATCGCCCTGTCGGTGGTGAGCGGGGACAACCTGCTGTACGCGACCTATCTGACGCTGCTCGACCTGTTCGCCATCAACGACCCCGCCCTCCACGAGTCCATCGGCGTCCAGGTCCTCCAACTCCTCTCCGGTCTGGTCGGGTTGCTGCTGCTGCCGGTGCTGCTGGCCGCGGTCCTGGAAGCCCTGGGCACCTTCCGGACGGCCACCGCCCTGCGCAAGCCTGCGCGCGGGCTCGGCGGGCACGTCGTGCTGCTCGGGCTCGGCAAGATCGGCACGCGTGTCCTGACGCGGCTGCGGGAACTGCACATCCCCGTGGTGTGCGTCGAGTCCGACCCCGAGGCGCGGGGCCTGGCGACGGCGCGGCGGCTCAGGGTGCCGGTGGTACTCGGGGACGTCACGCAGGAAGGCGTCCTGGAGGCCGCCAAGATCCACCGGGCGCACGCGCTGCTGGCGGTGACGAGCGCGGACACGACGAACCTGGAGGCCGCGCTGTACGCCCGGTCCGTGCGGCCCGATCTGCGGGTGGTGCTGCGGCTGTACGACGACGACTTCGCGACGGCCGTGTACCGCACCCTGCGGGCCGCGCACCCGCACGCGTCCACGCGGAGCCGCAGCGTGTCGCATCTGGCCGCGCCCGCGTTCGCCGGGGCGATGATGGGGCGCCAGATCCTGGGGGCGATTCCTGTCGAGCGGCGTGTGCTGTTGTTCGCGGCCGTGGACGTGGGCGGGCACCCGCAGTTGGAGGGGAAGACCGTGGGGCAGGCCTTCCGGGCGGGGGCCTGGCGGGTGCTGGCGCTCGACACGGGTGTCTCCGACGGTGACAGGCGGCGGGAGGAACCGGCGGCGGAGGAGGCGTACGAGGAGGCGCGGGGGTCCGGGCTGGTGTGGGATCTGCCCGACACGTATGTCCTGCGGAGCTCGGACCGGGTGGTGTTGGCGGCCACGCGGAGGGGGTTGGCGGAGTTGCTGGGGCGGCGGGGGCGGGAGCGGGCGGGGTTGTAGGCCTCCGGCGGGTGCGGGTGCGGGTGCGGGTGCGGGTGCGGGTGCGAGTGCGGGTGCGGAGGTCGGGGGCGGGAGGGTTGTCGCCCCCGCCGCCCCTACCCGTCCCATCCCTGGGGGCTGGTCGCGCAGTTCCCCGCGCCCCTGAAAACCCATCCCCCGGCCGGAGAGAATCCAGCCCCTTGGGGGCACCTCCCAGCGGTAGCTGGGGGAGTTCGAGGGCTAGCCCGGCAGGTGCCTCTCCGCGAACTCCAGTTCCAACCGCACCTGCTTGATGCGCTCGTCCACCACCAGCGAACCGTGACCCGCCTCGTACCGGTACACCTCGTGCACCGCGCCCCGCGCCTCCAGCCGCCTGACGTAGTTGTCGATCTGGCGGATGGGGCAGCGGGGGTCGTTCACGCCGGCCGAGATGTAGACCGGGGACTTCACCTGGTCCACGTACGTCAGCGGCGACGACGCCTCGAACCGCTCCGGGACCTCCTCGGGCGTGCCGCCCAGCAGCGTGCGGTCCATGGCCTTCAGGGCCTCCATCTCGTCGTGGTAGGCCGTGACGTAGTCGGCGACCGGGACCGCGGCGATGCCCAGCGTCCACGCCTCCGGCTGCGTACCGAGGCCGAGCAGGGTGAGGTAGCCGCCCCAGGAGCCGCCGGTGAGGATCAGCCGGGCGGGGTCCGCGAAGCCGGAGCCGACCGCCCACTCCCGTACCGCCGCGATGTCCTCCAGCTCGATGAGACCGACGCGGTGCTTGAGCGCGTCCGTCCAGGCGCGGCCGTAGCCGGTGGAGCCGCGGTAGTTGACGCGGATCACCGCGTACCCGTGGTCGAGCCACGCGGCGGGGCCCGCCGCGAACGCGTCACTGTCGTGCCAGGTGGGGCCGCCGTGGATGTCGAAGACCGTGGGGTACGGGCCCGACACCCCGGCCGGACGCTGGACGAGCGCGTGGACACGGCCGCCCGGGCCGTCCACCCACACGTCCTCCACCGGCAGCGAGCCCGGGCACTTCAGACCGGGCGGGTCGAGGACCACCGCACCCGACGTCGAGCGCACGACCGACGGCTCGGCGGCCGACGACCACAGGTACTCCACGCTGCCGTCCGGGCGGGCCGTCGCCCCCGACACCGTGCCCCTGGGTGTCTCCACCCGCTCCAGCACACGCGTCGCCAGTTCGTAGCGGTACAGCTCGCTGCGGGCCTCGAAGCTGTGCGCCAGCAGCAGCGCCGAACCGTCCGGGTACCACTCGGCGCTCAGATCGCCCTGAAGGTGGGCCGCCAGCCCGAGGTCGGTCTCCTCGCCCGTCTCGACGTCCCACACCAGCGGCTCCCAGCGGCCGCCCCGCTGGTGGCCGACGAGCAGCCGGGTGTCCCCCTCGACCGGCGCGAAGCCGAGCACCTCCAGGCCCAGCTCGACCGTGCCGCCCTTGGTGTCGTCGAGCTCCGCGACCGTCGTACCGTCCGGGCGGAGCACGCGCAGCGCCGAGTGCATCGCGTCGCCGTGCTCGGTGTGCTCGATCGCGATCAGCGAGCCGTCGTGCGAGAGGTCGCCGACGCCGGCCGACTCGCGGTGCCGGTAGATCACCACGGAGTCCGTGCCCGGCCGGGACAGGTGGATCGTGGAGCCGTCCTCGTCGGTCGAGCGGCCGACGACCGCCGTACGGCCGTCGCGGGCGATGGCCACCCCGGCCGGGTAGGAGGGCGCGAGGCCCGGCGCCGCCTCCTCGTCCGGCCCGCCGTGGAACGGCTGGCGGCGCCACACGCCGAACTCGTCCCCGTCCTTGTCGTCGAACCACCAGATCCACTCGCCGTCCGGCGCGAGCACGCCGTCCGTCGTGCCGTTCGCCCGGTCGGTGACCTGGCGCTGCCCGCCCGTCTCGCGGTCCCATGCGTACAGCTCGTACGTCCCCGTGGCGTTGGAGACGAACAGCGAACGGTGGGGTGCGTCCTCCGCCCAGTCCGGCAGCGACACCCTGGGCGCGCGGAAGCGCTTCTCCCAGTCGGGCATCGACCGGGTCTGCTCCTGCGGGTTGGATCCGTTGGTCTCGGTCATGGCCCCATAGTGCCCGCCCGGCCCGGACTTCCGCTGCCGAGGCCCCCAGCCTGTGGAAAACTTTTCGTCCGCGCAGGTCAGGGTCGAATGTCAGTGGGCGCGTGCACACTCGCGACATGACCTCCGACATGACCTCACCGGCGGGTGGGCCGGTGCCCGGCGTGCCGCGGACCGATCTGCGCGGGACCGTCGAGCGCTTCTGGGCCACCGCCGAGGCCCGGGACTGGACCGCGTTCGAGAGCACGCTGGCCGAGGACGTGGTGTACACGCTGCCGCAGACCCGGGAGAGAATCACCGGCCGGGACGTATACGTGCGGTTCAACCGCGAGTATCCGGGCGACTGGCACGTGCGGACCGAGCGGATCGTCTCCGAACCGGACCAGGTCGTCACGTGGATGCGTGTCACCGTCGGACCGGAGGAGATGCACGCCGTCTCGTTCTTCACGGGCGACGGATACGGGCGCATAGCCACCGTCACCGACTTCTGGCCCGAGCCGTACGAGCCCCCGGCGGGCCGGGACCACCTGACCGAGCGCTACTGACCCCGCGGCTCGGCGCCCGGTGCGCGCCCCGTACCGTTGATGGGGTGTACCGGTTCCTGCTGACGCCCCGATGGTGGGGGATCAACGTCTTCGTGCTGCTGGCCATCCCCTTCTGCCTGTTCATGGGGTCGTGGCAGCTGGGGCGGTTCGAGGAGCGCGTGGACAGCCACCGGGCGGCGGGTGAGCAGGCCGAGTCGGCGAAGCGCGAGGCGGCCCGGCCGCTGGGCGAGCTGCTTCCCGTCGACAAGGAGACGTCGGGCAGGCAGACCACGGCGACGGGCCGGTACGGCAAGCAACTGCTGGTGCCGGACCGTGAGCTGGACGACAAGCGCGGGTACTACGTGCTGACGCTGCTGCGCACCGACGACGGCAAGGCACTTCCCGTCGTAAGGGGCTGGCTGCCCGGTGACGCGGACCCGGCCAAGGCGCCCGCCGCGCCCAAGGGCGAGGTCACGGTCACGGGTGCCCTGCAGGCGTCCGAGACCCCGGGCTCGAACGGGGTGGGCACGGCTGGCGGGCTGCCCGCGGGCCAGACCGGGGCGATCAGCGCGGCCTCGCTGGTGAATCTCGTGCCGTACGACGTGTACGACGCGTGGATCACCCTCGACAAGGGCGACGCGGGTATGAAGGCCGTCCCCCCGGCCGCGGCACAGGACACGGGCCTGGACCTGAAGGCGTTCCAGAACCTCGGCTACACCGGCGAGTGGTTCGTGTTCGCGGGCTTCGTGGTCTTCATGTGGTTCCGTCTGCTGCGTCGCGAGGTGGAGTTCGTCCGGGACGCGGAGCTGGGACTCGTCGACGACGAGGAGCCGGTGCGCGAAGCCGAGCGCGCCCCGGAAACCGCCGCCTCCTAGGCGACCCGGCCCCGTCTGACGACGGGCCGCCCGGCGCGCTCACGGCGCCGGGTCCGGTCCGCTCGGCGTCCGAGCGCGCTCAGGAGCCCGACAGCAGGCCCGTGCGGTAGACCGTTCCCGCGCAGGCGTTGGGCACCGTGGTGGGGCTCGTCGCCGTGCCGGCCGCGGTCGTGTGCGAGACCACGACGCTGCCGTCGGCGACGCCGTCCTCCCTGAGGAGCTGGGGTGCCACGCCGCTGCCGCTGCCGCTGCCGCTGCTGCTGCCGTCGGTGGTGCCGCCCGAGTCGGTGGTGTTGTCCGTGGGCGACGGATCGGGCGACGGGTCCGGGTCGTTGGTGGTGGGGCACGTCTCCGAGGGCACCCAGGCGAACTTCACGACGTACGCGGCGCCCGGCTGCAGCACCATCTGGGCGGCGGACAGGGACGGGTCGGGCAGTCCGGCGACCCCGTCGCCCGCCGCGTGGTCCGCCACGAGGACCTTGGACGGGTCGGCCGCGCCCTGGGCGCTCGCAGCCACGCTTCCCGCGCCGGTGACCGTACAGCTGGTGCCGGAGACGTTGGCCACGCGAAAGCTGCCGTAGACCGTGCCGGTGGAGTCGGGGGAGGCCACGCTCGCCGAGGAACCGCCGAGCTGGGCCGCCGTACAGGCCGGGGCGCCCTCGGCCGAGGCGGTGGCCACGGGCCCGGTGGCGCCACTGGTCGCGCCCTTGTCCGTGTCGCCCTTGTGCTTGCCGCTGCCCTTGCCGGTGCCCTTGGAGGAACCCCCGGAACCGCTCGACGAGTTGGATCCGCTACTCGAACCCTTGTCCTGGGTCGCGCCGCCCTGTGCCTGTGAGCTGTTGCCCGCCATGGACGGGTCGGCGTCGGAGCCGGTGGCGTTCGACACGTGGACGAGGGCCGGGATCGCCGTGCCGATGAAGAGCGCGGCGGCGGCCATGCCGACGACGGCGTGCCGCTTGCGGGCCCGCCGGGCCGGCACCGCGCGCCGCAGATGCTCCAGGGTGCCGTCCTTGGGCTCGATCTCCTGGACGGCCTGGTGCAGCATCGTGCGCAGCGCCAGTTCGTCCGACCCGAGCCCGTCGGGACCGCCCTCGTCACCAGGGCCGCCCGAGCCGTGGGCTCCGAAGACGAGCGCCTCCAGCCTCTGGCGGCCCGGTCCCCTCTCGCCGCCCCGGCCCTCGGGACCCTGACCTTGTTCGTCGGGGCCGTGATTCACAGTTCCGTTCCCAGCGTGCGATGCGTGCTCGTCGTTCAAGTCGTGCTCGTCGTGCTCGTCGTGCCCGTCATGGTGTCCGCGCTCGTCGTGCCTGCTCATGCCGGTGCCTCCATGGCGACCCTGAGGGCCGCTATGCCGCGCGAGCCGTACGCCTTGACCGATCCCAGAGATATGCCGAGTGCCTCGGCGACCTGCGCCTCGGTCATGTCCGCGAAGTAGCGCAGGACCAGGACCTCGCGCTGTCGCCGCTGGAGTCCCTTCATCGCCTTGATCAGCGAGTCGCGCTCCAGCTGGTCGTACGCGCCCTCCTCCGCGCTCGCCATGTCCGGCATCGGCTTGGACAGCAGCTTCAGACCGAGGATGCGGCGGCGCAGGGCCGAGCGGGACAGGTTGACGACCGTCTGGCGCAGGTACGCCAGCGTCTTCTCCGGGTCGCGCACCCTCTTGCGCGCGGAGTGCACGCGGATGAACGCCTCCTGGACGACGTCCTCGCAGGAGGCGGTGTCGTCGAGGAGGAGCGCCGCGAGACCGAGCAGCGACCGGTAGTGGGCGCGGTAGGTCTCGGTGAGGTGGTCGACGGTCGTACCCGCCGCCGTGCTCTCCTCGGCGCCGTCGCGCTGGTTCGGTATGCGGGTGGACCGCGCTGCGGGCATGGGGGCGATCACCGGCATGCCGCCGGGCGCGCCGGACATGCGGGGACGGCGGGGTGGACGAAGGGCGGTGCCCCTCGCCTGTACCGCGGTGAAGTCGAGTACCTCTGCCACGCTTGTTGGACCCGTGTCCCCCCCTTGAGGTTGTACGCGACGCGCGTCACTTTTACGTCGGGCCGTGCCCCCGCCCACGCGTCCGACAGTCTGGCCGACGGTCTGTCCGTCGGCGCACCGGACGACGTGTCACATGCCCACATGCGTACCAGCTCTTCCCTTATGCCCGTATGTAAAGACGTTCGCCCCCCCGAAGGGCGTTCGCAAAGACGCTCCCCGCCCCCCGCGCGGTTGCGGAGGACGGGGAGAGAAATCGTCGAACGTCTGAGCGTTTGAATCAAGTGGTCCGGACCATTGCCTTGGCCACGGAATCCCCATAGATCCTACGGTGGCGCTCCACTGGGTTGGCGGGTATATCCCGTCTGCCGGGTTCTGTACGTGGTTATCTGCGGGTTCGTCGTGGCTAGGCGCGCAGCTCCGCCGCCACCAGTTCCGCGATCTGGGCCGTGTTCAAGGCGGCGCCCTTGCGCAAGTTGTCGCCGCAGACGAACAGTTCGAGGGCTGTGGGGTCGTCGAGGGCGCGGCGTACGCGGCCCACCCAGGTGGGGTCGGTGCCCACGGCGTCGGCGGGTGTCGGGAACTCGCCGGCGGCCGGGTTGTCGAAGAGGACGACGCCCGGGGCTGTGGCGAGGATCTCACGCGCCTTGTCGACGGTGACCTCGCCCTCGAAGCGGGCGTGGACCGTCAACGAGTGCGTCGTCACCACTGGCACCCGCACACACGTCACGGCGACCGGCAGCTCGGGGAGCCCGAGGATCTTGCGGGACTCGTCCCGTACCTTCATCTCCTCCGAGGACCAGCCGTCCTCACGGAGCGAGCCGGCCCAGGGGACGACGTTCAGCGCGACCGGCTCCGGGAAGGGCCCGGTGTCGTCGCCCACGGCCCGCCGTACGTCACCGGGGTGCGTCCCCAGTTCCGTACCGGAGACCAGCGACAGCTGCCGGCGCAGGGTCTCGACGCCCGCGCGTCCGGCACCGCTGACCGCCTGGTACGAGGAGACGACCAGCTCGCGCAGCCCGAACTCGGCGTGCAGCGCTCCCAGCGCGACGATCATCGACAAGGTCGTGCAGTTGGGGTTGGCGATGATCCCGCGCGGGCGGCGACGGGCGCAGTGCGGATTGACCTCCGGCACCACCAGCGGCACCTCCGGGTCCATCCGGAACGCGCCCGAGTTGTCCACGACGACCGCGCCCTTGGCCGCGGCGAGCGGCGCCCACCGCGCGGAGACCTCGTCGGGTACGTCGAACATGGCGACGTCGACCCCGTCGAAGGCCTCCTCCGTCAGGGCCAGAACCTCGACCTCCTCGCCGCGCACGGCCAGCTTGCGGCCGGCGGAGCGCGGCGAGGCGATCAGACGGATCTCACCCCAGATGTCCGCGTGCTGGGACAGGATCTGGAGCAGGACGGTGCCGACGGCACCGGTCGCTCCCACGACCGCGAGGGTCGGCCTGCCGGTGCGGCCGGCATCGTCGGTCATCAGCGGCCGGTGCCTCCGTAGACGACGGCCTCGTCGCTCTCCGAGTCCAGTCCGAAGGCGCTGTGCACGGCGCGCACGGCCTCGGTGACGTCGTCGGCGCGGGTGACCACCGAGATGCGGATCTCGGAGGTCGAGATCAGCTCGATGTTCACGCCGGCGTCGGACAGCGCCTCGAAGAAGGAGGCCGTGACGCCCGGGTTGGTCTTCATGCCGGCGCCGACCAGGGAGATCTTGCCGATCTGGTCGTCGTAGCGCAGCGAGTCGAACCCGATGGTGCTCTTGGCCCGCTCCAGGGAGTCGATCGCCTTGTGGCCGTCGGTCTTCGGCAGCGTGAAGGAGATGTCCGTCAGGCCCGTCGAGGCGGCCGACACGTTCTGCACGACCATGTCGATGTTGAGCTCGGCGTTGGCGATGGCGCGGAAGATCGCGGCGGCCTCGCCCGGCTTGTCCGGAACACCGACGACCGTGACCTTGGCCTCGGAGGTGTCGTGCGCGACACCGGAGATGATGGCCTGCTCCACCTTCTGTTCCCCTTGCTGCTGCGTCTTCTGTACGGGTGGCTCACTGCTGACCCACGTGCCCTGCAGTCCGCTGAAGGACGAGCGGACGTGGATCGGGATGTTGTAGCGGCGGGCGTACTCCACGCAGCGGTGGAGCAGCACCTTGGAGCCGGACGCCGCCAGCTCCAGCATGTCCTCGAAGGAGATCCAGTCGATCTTCTGGGCCTTCTTCACGACCCGCGGGTCGGCGGTGAACACACCGTCGACGTCCGTGTAGATCTCGCAGACCTCGGCGTCGAGGGCCGCGGCCAGCGCGACGGCGGTCGTGTCCGAGCCACCGCGGCCGAGGGTCGTGATGTCCTTCTTGTCCTGGCTGACGCCCTGGAACCCGGCGACGATCGCGATGTTGCCCTCGTCCAGCGCGGTCCGGATGCGGCCCGGCGTGACGTCGATGATCCGGGCTTTGTTGTGGACCGAGTCGGTGATGACGCCTGCCTGGCTGCCGGTGAAGGACTGGGCCTCGTGGCCCAGCTTTTTGATCGCCATCGCCAGCAGGGCCATGGAGATCCGCTCTCCGGCGGTCAGCAGCATGTCGAACTCACGCCCGGCCGGCATCGGAGATACCTGCTCGGCGAGATCGATCAGCTCGTCCGTCGTGTCGCCCATCGCGGAAACGACCACGACCACCTGGTGGCCGTTCTTCTTCGCTTCCACGATTCGCTTGGCGACGCGCTTGATGCCCTCGGCATCGGCTACGGAGGAGCCTCCGTACTTCTGCACGACAAGGCCCACGTGCGCTCCTCGCTCAGTCCGTCTCGGTCCGCCCATACGCGAGTACGGCGGTCGGCTCAGTCTATCGAGCGGCCGAATATCCCCTCCGGGGTATCGCATGGTGAGATGTCCCGCTCACGCCGTGATGACCCCGGATTTCTCCCGGCGTCCGCTCCGCGTCCGCCGGTTTTCATGCGGAGAGCTCCGGCCGCTCCGCACCGGTACCTGCCCAGGACCGTGCGGGCCACTCAAGAAAGTGCCCCGTGTCACACCCAGGCCTCCCGGCGGCCGATGAGGCAGAGGCCGAGCACACGATCGAGCTCGCGACGGGGCACACAATGAGGCGGCCAATGAGGCACAACTTTCAAGCATTAGTGTTCGTTCCGTGCGCGTACTCCTGGTGGAAGACGACGAGCCGGTCGCCCAGTCCCTCCGGCGCGGTCTGCTGAGATACGGCTTCGAGGTGGAGTGGGTGTCGACGGGCGCGGCGGCCCTGGCCCACGAGAGCCCCTACGACGTCGTCCTCCTGGACCTCGGCCTGCCCGACACCGACGGTCTGGACGTCTGCAAGGCGCTCCGCGCCCGCGGCGACGTCCCGATCATCGTGATCAGCGCCCGCAGCGACGAGACGGACCGGGTGGTCGGCCTGGAGCTGGGCGCCGACGACTACGTGTCCAAACCGTTCGGCGTGCGCGAGGTCATAGCCCGCATACGGGCGGTCATGCGACGCGTGCGGGCGCACGCCTCCGAGACCGCCCCCGCCGCGGGCCCCGACCGCTACGGGCCCCGCCTGACCGTCGACCGCAAGGCGGTCCGCGTCCACCTCGACGGGGAGGAGGTCGCCCTCGCGCCCAAGGAGTACGACCTGCTCGCCTTCCTCACCGAGGAGCCGGGCGCGCTGATGTCGCGCGAGCAGATCATGGAGGCGGTCTGGGACGCGAACTGGTTCGGGCCGACGAAGACGCTCGACGTGCACGTGGCCGCGCTGCGGCGGAAGCTGGCGGGCGCGATCACCATCGAGGCCGTACGGGGCGTCGGGTTCCGGCTGATCGTCAACGAGGGTGACGGCAGCCCGTCATGATCCGTCAGCTCATCCGCAGTTACGTCCTGCTCGTCGCGGTCGCCATCGCCCTGTTCACCGTCCCGGTGGCCTTCACGCTCACCGACCAGCTGCGGGGCGACACCGGGACCTCGGTCAAGCGCGAGGCGACGACCATGGCGCGGCTGCTGGGCGCCGGGAACGCCGACGCGTGCAGGGCGCTGCGGGAGATGGCCGACGCGTCCGAGGGCACGGTCCAGGTGACGCCGACGGACGACTGCGCGCCGGACCTTCCGCGCCCCTCCGGGGACGCCGCCCTGACCGGGGCCCTGGAGAAGGGCGAGACCACGACCGACTGGGGCTCGCGCTTCATCTGGGGCAAGAACCTCGTGGTCACCGTCCCCGCGCACGAGAGGGCTACGGCGGGGAACGAGAAGGGAAAGGGAAACGACGACGAGGGGCCGGCCGTCGGAGCCGTACGGATCGTCTACTCCACCCAGGAGATGACCAACCGGCTGTGGCTGATCTGGGGCTTCCGGGCGATCCTCGCGGTGCTCGTCCTGGCCGTGGCCGCCGTGATCGGCGCCGGGGTGGCCCGCCGGCTGACCCGGCCGCTGCGTCAGCTCAACGACATGGCGAGCAAGTTCAGCGACGGTGACCTGACGGCCCGTTCCCCCGTCACCGGCCCCCAGGAGACACAGACCCTGGCGCGCACGCTCAACCAGGGTGCGGAGCGCCTCGACACCCTGATCGCGGCACAGCGTATCTTCGTCGCGGACGCCTCCCACCAGCTCCGCACCCCGCTCACGGCCCTGCGGCTCTCCCTGGACAACATCGCGGACGGTGTCGACGACGAGTACGTCAAGGAGGACGTCGAGCAGGCGACGGCCGAGGTCGTCCGCATGAGCCGGCTGGTCAACGACCTGCTGGTGCTGGCGCGGGCGGAGGCCAAGGTGGCGGCGGTGGAGCCGCTCCCCCTCCGGGACGTGATCGAGGAACGGCTCGCGGTGTGGAGGCCGGCCGCCGACGAGCGCGGAGTCACCGTCACGCTCAGGGGGAGTGCCGACGGCCGGCTGCTTGTGCTGGCCAGCCCCGGCCATCTGGACCAGGTCCTGGACAACGTGCTGTCGAACGCCCTGGAGGTCTCACCGGACGGCGGGACGATCACCGTCGAGGTCGAGTCCCGGGGCGACGAGGTGGTGCTGTCGGTGCTGGACGAGGGGCCCGGCATGTCGGATGCCGAGAAGTCCCGCGCCTTCGACCGCTTCTGGCGCGGTCAGGGCCTCACCGGACGGACCGGCTCCGGCCTCGGTCTCGCCGTCGTCCGACAGCTGGTGTCCGACGACGGCGGAACGGTCGCACTGCGCGACGCGCCCGGCGGCGGGCTGTGCGTGACGCTCAACCTGCGGGGCGCGCCGCGGGGGTCTCACCGGACCGACTGACGATCAGCCTTCCGGCATCTTCGAGGAGTGGTGGTTGACGATCAGCCACGTCCCGTTCCGCTTCTCGTACTCGTACGTGTAGCGCGCCTTGACCACGCTCTTCTCACCGGACTTGGGGTCGGTGAGCGTGAACTGGTACACGCCGGTGTCGATGGCGGAGTTGCCGTCGAGGACGTTGACGTGCGTCTCGACCTTCTTGCCGACCGGCTTGTTGGCGAGGAAGTGCTCGAAGTAGTCGACGATGCCGGCGCGGTCGGTGCGGACCTTGTTGGACACGGTGGGCAGGAGCACCGCGTCCTTCGCGTACAGGTCCGCGACCTTGTCGGGGTCGCCGGTCTGCAGGGCCGCGTTCCAGTTGTCGAACAGCTTGGTGACCTGCGCCTTGGTGGGTCCGGCGTGCGCGACCTTGTCCTGGTCGGCCACACTGACGCCGACGGTCACCGTGGCGGCGGTGGCGACGGCAGCGGCGGTGACGAGTGCGGCGCGTATACGGGTCTTACGGGTCATCGCGAACTCCGGTGCGGTCTGGTGAGGTTGCTCGGATTGCTCCCTCCGCGGCCTTCGTTCGTTCTCCGCGGTGGAAGTGACTCCAGACTCGCCTGGGGCCGGTTAGGGCCCGTGCAACGGACGTACAGGGCACGTCCAGGGTGTCCCCAATGCACGTACGGTGACCGTCACATCACTCGTCTCACACGGTCGTTGTGGGTCCCTCAGCCCAACCACGCCTTGAGGGGCTCGGTGCCCGGCGTGATGTTCACGGGGTCGGGGAGCTTGACGGTGGCGCCGAAGGGGAGCTTCTCCTCGTGCCGGTGCCGGCCGTCCTCCGGCTTACCAGTACGTCCTCGTGACCCACCGCATGGAGTTGTCCTCCACGGTGATGTGCTCCTTGATCCAGCGCAGGTGGCCGGCGAGGGTGAGGGCGCCCAAGGAGCCGCGCGTGGCCTGCCGGCCGTAGTGCGGGTGCTCAGAGGAGGCGTGCGTACCGTCACGTACATCGGGATCCCCGCGCTGGACGGGAACACGTGGCCGCTGCGGTGGTACAGCGAGCCGACACCGACGGCGCCGTACGTCGATCCGGTGGCGCTGCTCGGAGTCGCGGGGGATTGATCACGTCCGCTCGGCCGGGCAGGATCCCGAGTCGTGACGGACGAGTGGGTGGGCCAACTGCTGCTGGCCGTGATCGTGTTGCTCGGATCCTCCGTGCAGTGGCTCACCGGCATGGGCTTCGCCCTCGTCGCCGTGCCCGCTCTCGTGCTCGTGCTGGGTCCGGCCGAGGGGGTCGTGCTCGCCAACTGTGCCGCCGGGGTCATCAGTGTCGTGGGGCTGACCGACGGGTGGCGGAGGGTGCGGCTCGGCGCCATGGTGCCGTTGTGCGTCGCGGCCGTGTGCACGGTGCCGGTGGGGACCTGGGTGGCGCGGCGGCTGTCCGAGCCCGCACTGATGGCCACGATGGGGGTCCTGGTCACCGCGGCCGTCGTGCTGGTGATGCGGGGTGCGCGGGTGCGGGCCCTGCGCGGGGGCGGCGGGGCCCTCGTCGCCGGAGGTGTCGGCGGGTTCATGAACTCCGCCGCCGGACTCGGTGGGCCACCCGTGTCGCTGTATGCCCTCAACGCGGACTGGACCGTGCGGGAGTTCGTGCCGAACGCCCAGTTCTACGGGGTCGTCGTCAACGCCGTGTCCATCGCGTCGAACGGGCTCCCCGACCTCGCCGCGCCCGTCTGGGGGCTCGCCGCCGGTGCGATGGCCGTGGGTGCCCTGGTCGGGAGGGCTCTCGCGGGGCGCGTACCGGAGGAGCGCGTGCGGCTCCTGGTTCTGCTGCTCGCGCTCGGCGGGGGCCTGAGCGCTCTGGGCAAAGGGCTGTGGGAGCTGTGGATGTGAGCCTCGACCGCGTGCGCGACGCCATCGAGGCCGCACTCCCTTCAGGTACCCGGCCTGATCATGAAGCCCGAGCCGGAGTCGCAGCCGGACCACCGGAGGCTACTTGACCTTGCGCAGCCCCAGCGGCCCCGCGATCTCCTCCGCCATCACCCGGCCGGCCTCGAACTCGAGCGTCTCGTCGCCCATGCTCGCCTGGTCGGTGTCCAGGCCGTCCAGCTCCGCGAGCGGCTGGTTCAGGCGTACGTGGGCCAGCAGGGACTGGAGGGCGCGGAGTGTGGCCGACGCCGTGGAGCCCCAGTTGGAGAAGTACGAGAACTGCCACCACCACAGCGCCTCCGTGGTGCGGCCCGCGCGGTAGTGGGACATGCCGTGGCGGAGGTCGGTGATGACGTCGGTGAGGTCGTCGGAGATACGGGCCGGAACCGGGGCCTTCCGGGGCTCGTAGGGGTCGAAGACCTCGGAGTAGACGTCGATCGGGTCCAGCAGCCGCGCCAGGTTCTCGCGGAGCTCGTCCACGTCCGCCTCCGGGCCCATGTCCGGCTCGTACCGCTCCTCCGGCACGAAGTCCTCGTGCGCGCCGAGACGGCCGCCGGCCAGCATGAGCTGCGAGACCTCCAGGAGGAGGAAGGGGATCGCCGATTCCGGCTCGTCGCCCTTCGCCACCTCCGTGACGGCGACGAGGAAGCTCTCTACCTGGTCCGCGATCTGGACCGCGAAATCGTCGGGGTCCTGGTTGGTCGCGTGCAGCGTGGCGTCAGACATCTAGGAGTCGTCTCCCCTCGAAGGCGCGGCCGAGAGTCACCTCGTCCGCGTATTCCAGGTCGCCGCCCACCGGGAGGCCGCTGGCCAGGCGGGTGACCTTGAGGCCCATGGGTTTGATCATGCGGGCGAGGTACGTGGCGGTCGCCTCGCCCTCCAGGTTCGGGTCCGTGGCCAGGATGAGCTCCGTGACCGTACCGTCCGCCAGGCGGGCCAGCAGCTCCCTGATCCTCAGGTCGTCCGGACCGACTCCCTCGATCGGGCTGATCGCTCCGCCGAGCACGTGGTAGCGGCCGCGGAACTCACGGGTGCGCTCGATCGCGACCACGTCCTTCGGCTCCTCCACCACGCAGATCACCGCGGGGTCGCGGCGCGCGTCGCGACAGATGCCGCACAGCTCCTCCTGCGCCACGTTCCCGCAGGTCGCGCAGAAGCGGACCTTGGCCTTGACCTCCATGAGGGCCTGCGCGAGGCGGCGTACGTCGGTCGGCTCGGCCTGGAGGATGTGGAAGGCGATCCGCTGCGCGCTCTTGGGACCGACGCCGGGGAGCCTCCCCAGTTCGTCGATGAGGTCCTGGACCACGCCTTCGTACACGGACTGCCCGCCCTTCGTGGAGTCTTTCAGTTCGTACGGTAGTTGGCCCTCGCCCGTCTGAGAAAGGCAGGTCGGGGATCGCGTCGAGGGCGCCCGGGAGCGCCGGTGCCGGACGGCGCTCCCAAGAACGGTCGTCCTGTCAGAACAGCTCCGTCAGAACGGCAGGCCGGGGATGCCGCTGCCGCCCAGGCCCTGGGCGAGAGGGCCCAGCTTCTGCTGCTGGAGCGCCTGCGCGTTCTCGTTGGCCGCCTGGACCGCCGCGACGACCAGGTCCGCGAGGGTCTCGGTGTCCTCCGGGTCGACGGCCTTCGGGTCGATGACCAGGCCGCGCAGCTCGCCGGAGCCGGTGACCGTGGCCTTCACCAGGCCGCCGCCCGCCTGGCCGTCCACCTCGGTCCTGGCGAGCTCCTCCTGCGCGTTCGCCAGGTCCTGCTGCATCTTCTGGGCCTGCTGAAGCAGCTGCTGCATGTTGGGCTGGCCACCACCGGGGATCACGATCAGCTCCCTTTGCGGGTTCTCTGCTACGGGTTGCACGTTGCGGGTTCTACCGGTCCTGCTACGGGTTGCGGGGCCCTTTCGGGCCGTTTCCCGCCTGGCACGAGCCTACGTGGTCTGCGTGGCCGTCGCCCAAGCACTCTTTCGAGTGACGCGTACGGGATCCGATACCTGATCAAGGGCCTCGTCCGGGCGGAAAAACGACGAAAGCGCCGCCTTTGCCGTCCGTGGGGCGCTAGGAACGGAGCGTTACGCCCCGTCGGCCGTGTGCCGACGTCGTCAGCAGTAGTGCAGCAGTAGGGAGTGCCGGGTGAGCCAGCCGGAGATGCAGCCCGAGGGAGCGTCCCAGGAGGGGCGGGGCGACGGGCGGGGCGATGGCGCGGGGCTGTGGGCGGGGGGTCGTGATCTGACCGGGAGGCCGTTCCCCACGGGTGACTGGGGGGAGCCCGCGGAGCGGCTGGAGGAGCTGTACCGGTGGGTCGAGCGGGGTGCGCTGGAGACGGTGACGTGGTACCTCGCGGACCGGGTGTGGAAGCGGCGGGCGGCGCGGGTGCTGCGAGTGGGGGCCGCGTGCGGGGCGGTCGCGGGTGCGGCGCTGCCGCTGCTCGATCTGACCGGGGTGATCGGCGGGGTGGTCCCCTGGGGCTATCTGTCGCTGCTGCTGTGCGCCGCGTGCGTGGCCGGGGACCGGTTCTTCGGGGTCACGTCCGGCTGGATACGGGATGTCGCCACGGCTCAGGCCGTGGTGCGCCGGCTTCAGGCGCTGCAGTTCGACTGGGCGGCCGAGAGCGTGCGGGAGGTGCTGGGACCCACGGAGGGGACGGCGAGCGAGGCGGCGGAGCGGTGTCTGGGGGTGCTGCGGAGGTTCTCCGAGGACGTCACGGAGCTGGTGCGGGTCGAGACGGCGGACTGGATGATCGAGTTCCGGACGGGGGCCGCGCCGTTGGGGATCCAGACGGCGGGTGTGGGTGTGGGCCGGGCCGAGGCGTCCCCGAACGGCCGTCTCCCCATGCCGCCGGCGGCACGCCCGAACATGCCGCGGCAGCGGCCGCCGGAGGCGCGGTGACGGGGGTGGGTGCGTGCGGGGATGGGTGCGTGCGGGGGGGGTGGGTGCGTGCGGGGGTGGGTGGCTGCGTGCCGGGGTGGTGCGTGCCGGGGTGGTGCGTGCCGGGGTGGTGCGTGCTGGGGGTGGGTGGGCTGGTGCGGGTTGGGGGTGGCTGGTCGCGCAGTTCCCCGCGCCCCTGAAAGCCGTGCGGTTCCCCGCGGCCCGCGCCCCTATGAACCGCGCGGTCCGGGGTCGTCGACCAGTCCGGCTCGGCTCGCTACGAGGGCCGCCTGGACTCGGGTCCGGACGTCCAGCTTGGTGAGGACGCTCTGGACGTGGGTTTTGACCGTGCTCTCCTCGATGTGCAGCCTTCGGGCGATCTGCGTGTTGCTCATCGCCTGCCCGAGGAGGGCGAGTACGTCGCGTTCCCGGGGAGTCAGGCCGTCGGGCAGGGACACGGGATCGGAGGCGTCGTTCGCCACCCGGGTGATCAGTCTGCGGGTGGGGCCCGGCGAGACGAAGCCCTCCCCTCGGGCGACCGCCCGGATGCCCTCCAGGAGGGTGGTGGCCGGGTCGTGCTTGAGGACGAAGCCGGCGGCGCCCGCGCGGAGGACGCCGAAGAGGTACTCGTCGAGATCGAAGGTCGTCAGCGCCAGGACGGCCGGGGCATCCGGCCGATTCGTGATCTGGCGTGTGGCGGTCACGCCGTCCGTGTGCGGCATCCGGATGTCCATGACCACGACATCCGGGCGGAGGCGGGCGGCCAGTTCCACCGCGAGGTGTCCGTCGGCGGCTTCGCCGACCACTTCCAGGTCGGGTTCGACATCGATCATGATGCGCATGCTGGTGCGCACCATGTCCTGGTCGTCGGCGAGGAGTATCGAGACTGTCACATGGTCCTCTCGGGCAGGGGCAGTGTCGCCTCGACGGTCCAGCCCCCTTCCGGGCGGGCTCCCGCGGTGGCACTGCCGCCGCACAGTGCCGCGCGTTCGCGCATCCCGATGATTCCATGGCCCGGCGGCTCGGCCGGTCCCCCGTGCGGACCCCCGTGCGTTCCTTCGTCATCGACACGGAGGTACACACCGTCCTGCTGGTAGTCGATCGTGACGGTCGCGTGCGGCGGCCGGGCATGGCGGCTCACATTGGCGAGGGCCTCCTGGAGGACTCGGTAGGCGGTCAGGTCCAGCATGCTCGGCAGCGGCACCGCGGTTCCCTTGATGACGACGTCCACCTCGGCGCCGGTCCGGCGGGCGAGGTCGGCGAGTTCCCCCACGTTCCGCAGCGAGGGTGGGGCCGCGGTGTCCGCGCCCCCTCGGTCGCTGCGCAGGGTGCCCAGCATGCTGCGCAACTCGCCGAGTGCGGTGTCGATCTCCCTTCCGATCTCGTCGAGGACCTTGCTCTCAGAAGTCGCGGGAAGGCTGCGGACATGGCCGGCCGCGGTGATCCGCATGGCCACCGCGCTCAGTCTGTTGGCGACGACGTCGTGCAACTCGCGGGCGAGGCGGAGCCGTTCGTCGTGTGCGGCGGCGTGTGCGTCCAGTTCCCGCAGCCGCTCTGCCTGCGCGGCCTGCGCGGTGGCCAGTTGGACCCGGCCCCGTACGGCGTCGGCGGCGGCGCACAGGACGAGCGGGACGAATGTGGAGGTCATGGCGCCGAAGAGGACCATCGCCAACGGGGTGTCGCTTTCGTCGAACAGCCAGATGTTCTGCAGTGCTTCCAGAGCGACACAGGCGCCGAGCACGGCGATGGCGATGAGCCGCATCCTGCTGGTGCCCTCGGCGACCTGACTGAACGCCACCACCCACACGGCGGCCTGCGCCATGGTGGGCAGCAGCCCCGGCTCGGGAAGGGAGACGTACCCCACCCACGCGACCAGGTACCCCAGACCGGCCACCGCGAGAGCCGCCACGGGACGCGTACGGCGCCACGTCACGGACACACCCAGTGCGGCCCCGGCGACGACGATGACGACCGGCCAGTACGCCGTGAACCCCAGCCAGTAGACGTCGCCCAGGTCGATCGCCGCCGCCACGGCCACCAGCGCGGCCACCGTCACACGGTGCGAACGGGACGCGTCGGCCATACGGCGGTCCACGGCTGCGGGCGGACTGCTCGACGTGTGGGGCATGAGGGCTCTTTCGTTACGGCGCCCCTGACGGGACGTTGCTGTCGTGGGGATGCCGGCCCGTCGACTCCCGTTGCTGCCGTGCCACGGCCTCGTCGGCGCGCCTGCGGTCCCGGCGGCGGAACGGCGCCTCGACCGCGGCCTTCCACACCAGCTCGAACGGCCCCTGCGGGAAACGCCGTAGCCAGACGGACGCGGCGAGCATCAGTATCCCGCTGATCACCGCCCAGGCGACGATCGTTCCGACACTGTCCAACGGGCCCAGGCGGAGACCCCACGCGTTGAAGGCGACCATGGCGATGACGTTCTGCAGCATGTAGCAGGACAGAGCGGTCCGGCCCACCGCGGCCAGTTGGCGGGAGAGGAAACCCTTTCCGCCGCCGCGCCGCAACAGGACAAGGACGAGTCCCAGATATCCGAAGGCCACGATCGGGGCGACGGTGTACCGGGACAGGGACTCGAGGACCACGGAGCCGGGCAGCCCGAAATAGGTCCACAGCATCAGCGGCACGCCCACGCCCAAGCCGCCCACGGCCAACCAGTTGCTGAGCCGTTTGGCGCGCTCGTCCGCCTTGAACAGCCCCGCGCGCCACAGCAGGGCCCCCATGATGAACAGGAAGGCCGACAGCGGGGGAGCGATCTGGAATGCCTCGAACCGCAGCTCCCAGAAATTGCCGACCCGGTACGCGACCTCATCGACATAGGTGAGGGGCTGGGACCAGGATTCGCCACCCCCGACACCGGCGGGGAGTTCCGCCGGCAAGCGTTCCTCGGACACGGGGAGGGGGGCCAACGACGCCCTCACATCGCGGATCTGCATGTACAGATGGAACGCTGCGGCCAGTACCGCGGCGAGGACCAGCCAGCGGGTCCGCAGCCTGAGGAGAGGAGCGACCACTATCGCCACCAGCGCGTAGCCCATGAGGATGTCGAATTCCACGACCAGCGCGAAGTGCAGGAAGCCGTCCGCCAGGAGCAGCAGCGAACGCCACTCGTAGCGCCATGGCCACCGATGTCCGTGGCGGAGCGCCGATTCGAACTGTATGGCCATTCCCACGCCGAAGAGAATCGACAGGAGGGAAAGGAACTTCCCGTTGGAAAGCATGGTCGAGACATCGGATATGCCCGTTTGCCAGGCTTCCCCGAACAGGCCGGTCCAGGCTTCACCTCTGATCTCCGACGAGCCCCACGACTGGGAAGCGAAGATCCAGATGTTCGTCAGCAACGTACCAATGATCGCTGTTCCACGGAGCACGTCCAAGGAGTGAACACGCCCGGCTGAATTGGCCTTTCGCATGTCCGGAGGCTAGGGCGACCGAGCCGTCGGGCGCCTCGGCAGAAAGAGCGGAACATTCCTCATCACTTTGGGGGAGGATCTCTCAGGTCTGCGGTGCCGGGAACGCCACCGGGCCGCGCAGCCCCGACCGGTTCACCGCTCGTACGCCGAAGAAGACGTTGTCCTTGGACAGATCGACCTCGTACGACGTGACGTCGCCCGCCGCGACCACATGCGTCCACTCGGGCGCCGTCGTCTCGCGCCAGACGATCTCGTACCCCGCGAGATCGGGCTCGGTGCCCCGGCTCCAGGTCAGCTGCGTGGCATTCGTGAGAGTGGACGTGACGATCCTGGCGTCACGCGGGACCCCGGGGGCCTGCGCCAGCGTCCACAGGGCGGCCGCGTTCACCCTGGCGACGCGCGCGGTGAAGGCGAAGTCGCAGAACTCCGGGAGGTCGCCGTACTGCTTGCCGCCCTCCACTCGCACGTCCTGGTGCTGGTGGGCGAAGTCCTCCGCGGGTTCCGTGAAGCGGGCCGCGGGATAGGCCCGTTCGAGGAAGGGGATGTGGTCGCCGCCCCGGCGGTAGCGGTCACGGCGGTAGATCACACGGACGTTCATGCCCGTCGCGTCGTTGTCCGCCACGTCCCGGACGAAGCGGGCCAGTTGGCGGGACGGGGAGTCGTTCTCGCCGCCCACCGAGCGGCGGACGGCCGCCTCCTCCGGGGTCTCGGACGACGGCACACCCTCCGCGAAGAGGCGGATCGTGTACGGGTCGCGCGTCCCGTCGTCCGCCGTCGAGCTGCCCACGATGTCGTTGGTGAACATGCCCTGGACGTCCGTACCGGCCGCCTTGTACTGCTGCGCCATGTACGCCGCCCCGTACAGCCCCTGCTCCTCCCCCGCCACCGCCGCGAACACGATCGTCGAGGCCGGCCGGCGCCGCGCCATCACCCGGGCCAGCTCCATGGCGACGGCCACCCCGGAGGCGTCGTCGTCCGCGCCCGGCGCGTCGGAGGTGGCGTCCATGACGTCCGACGCCCGCGAGTCGTAGTGCCCCGACACGACGTACACCCTCTCCGGGGTCACCGAACCCCGCAGCGTCGCGACCACGTTGGTGATGCGGGTCGCCACCGGGATACGGCTCGCCGGCTCCTGGACGTACGACTGGAGGTCCACCGTCATCCGGCCGCCCGAGGCCGCCGCGTACGACCGCATCTCGGCCGCGATCCAGTCGCGTGCCGCGCCGATGCCGCGCTCGGGGTCGTCCTGCGTCGACAGGGTGTGGCGGGTACCGAAGGAGACCAGCTTGCGGACCGTCGCCTCGATGCGGTCGGGGTCGATCTCCCGTAAGAGGGCGCGGAGTTCGCCGGAAGGGCGTTGGGCGGTGGCCGGTGGGCGGTCCGTGTTCGCGTCCGCTGTCCTCGCTGCCGCGGAGGCGGAGGCGGAGGCGGATGCGGTCGCGGATGCGGCCGTGGTCGCCGTGGTCGTCACCCCCGCGGCGGCGGTGGCCGTCAGAACCGTTCTCCTGCTGGGGCGCATGCGTCCTCCGCGAGCAGCCGGGGCGTGCCAACGGTGCCATGGTTGTGGACGCGTCCAGCCGGAGCAAGAGTGCCTCAAGTGGCCTGCGGTGCAGGGGACTTCAGCCCGCCTTCGCGTACGTCAGCGCGTCCCCCGAGTCCGAGTTCACGCGGCGCAGACGGCCGTCGGGGCGGATCGTGACCTCGGAGGCGGCGCCCGGGGAACAGGTGGTCGCCGGGCCGACCGTGACGGTGGAGGGGCCGATCTCCAGAGGGCCGCCGCCGCTCGGGGCCGACGCCAGTTCGGCCTCGAACACGCAGTGGTACGTGCCGCTCCCGGCCGGCCCGTCCGCCGTGAGGGAGAGGACCCTGTCGCCGACCTCGCCCTGCCGGATGACCAGGCGGCGTGTGTGGTGCCCGCCGGCGTTGTCGATGGCCGCGTCCCAGGTGCCGAGGTACTCGGCCGGGACCGTGCCGTCCTCGGGGCCCGGGGTGGTGGGGTTCCCGCCGGCCGGTGAGGTCGAGGGCCCGGACGTGCCCGGGCCTGGGGTGGTGGGCGCGCTCGTCGTCGGGGACGCCTTGTCGTCGTCCTTCTGGCCGGAGCCGCCCTTCATCAGCGCGTACACCGAACCGCCGGCCCCGAGCGCGACGACCAGCGCGACCGCGACGAGCGCCGCCGTGGAGCGGCCGTCTCTGCGCGGGGGCCCAGGCTGCGGGAGGGTGCCACCCGGCCCGTACGGCCCGTACGGAGGAGTCGGCCCGAGCGGGCCCGCCGGGGGGCCGTAGGGCGGGGTCGACCCCATGGCGGGTGCGTACGGACCGTAGCCGCCGTGTTGCGGGGACTGCTGGGGATAGCCGTACGCGGAGGGTTGCGGGTGCTGCTGGGGGTAGCCGTACGCGGCGGGCGGCAGCGCCGGCGGGGGCGTCTGGCCGGGGCCCGCGACCTGGGTGGGCAGCCGGTCCAGTCCGCCCGCGCCGGGCTGCCCGGGCGGGGGCGGGGCCGGGGCGTGTTCGGGGGACGCCTCCGGGGATGCGGCGGAGGCGTGCTCCGGGGATGAGGCGGGGGCTTCGGGGGCGGCGGGTGCTGCCTCTCCTGTCGCCGCTGCCCGGCCCGTGTCCGGCCGGCCCGTGTCCGGCTGTCCCGTGCCCGGTCCGGCGGGCTCCTCCGGGTTCTCCGTGTCCAGCAACCGCACCGCGTGCCGCCCGAGTTGGGCGACCAGGGCGCTCGGCAGCCACGGGTCCCGGGAGCGGCCGGCCAGGACCGTGTCCTCGGCGCCCGTGCGCGCCAGGATCCGGTCGAGCGTGGGCCGGGCCGCGGGGTCCTTGCGCAGACAGTCCCGTACGAGGTCGGCGAGCCCCTCCGGCAGGTCCGACAGGTCGGGCTCCTCCTGCGCGATGCGGAACATCAGCGCGTGCACACCGGAGGTGGCGGCCCCGAAGGGGAGGGCGCCGGTCGCGGCGTACGCGAGGACGGAGCCCAGGCAGAAGACGTCGCACGCGGGGGTGATCCGGTCCCCGCGCACCTGCTCGGGCGCCATGAACCCCGGTGACCCGACGAGCGCGCCCGTCCGTGTCAGCCCGCCGTCGGTGACGGTCTCCAGGGCGCGGGCGATCCCGAAGTCGATGACCCGGGGCCCGTCGATGGTCACCAGCACGTTGGACGGCTTGAGGTCGCGGTGGACGATCCCGGCCGCGTGGATGTCCTTGAGCGCGTGGGCGAGCCCGGCGGCGAGGATCCGCACGGAACGCTCGGGCAGGGCACCGTGGTCGTGCCCGACGACGGTCTGCAGGCTCGGCCCGGCGACGTACCCGGTGGCCACCCAGGGAATGGCGGCCTCGGTGTCCGCGTCGAGAACCGGGGCCGTCCAGTACCCGCCGACCCGCCGCGCGGCCTCGACCTCCTGCCGGAACCGGGCCCGGAACTCCTCCTGTTCGGCGAGTTCCTGCCGGACCAGCTTCACGGCGACGGTACGTCCGCGGTCGGACCGGGCCAGGTACACGTGGCCCATCCCGCCCGCGCCCAGCCGCGCTAGCAGCCGGTACGCACCGATCCGTTGCGGTTCCCCGGCGCCGAGCTTCTCCATCGCCGCGCCACCTTCCCCCCGAGCATGTGCAACAGACCGAGGATAGTGCGGCGGTCCGGGGAGATGAGGTGGGTGGTTTCGACGGTTTCGTAACAGCCGGGGACGGGGCCGGCGCCTGGCCCCCTCCCGACGTCACTTCACCTTCGCGGCGGCGTCACTTCACCTTGGCGGCGTCACTTCACCTTGGCGGCGTCACGTCAACCTTGGCGGCGTCACGTCAACCTTGGCGGCGTCACGTCACCTTGGCCGCGTCGATCGTGCGGGTCGTGCCGTCCTTGAAGGTGAGGGTGAACGTTCCGGTGAGCAGGCCCGTGGGGTGGCCCTTCGGCCACCAGGCGGTCCACCGGCCGTCCTCCACCAGGGCGCGGATGGTCTTCCCCCGGTCGTGCAGGGTGACCTCCTTGACGTCGGAGCCCGCCGACCCGAGCGCGTAGTTCAGCAGTCCCTCGTCCTCGCCCCGGGAGCCGTAGGTGTCCAGGTCGATCTGGTCGGCGGGGAGCTTCACGACCGGGCTGACGGCCATCCCGATGCCGGAGCCGTCCGAACCCATCAGGCAGTACACGGCGTTGCCCGCCCGCGTGATGATCATGGAACCGACGGATCCGCGGATCTCCGCGTTGCTGATCCCGGGGCGGGCCCCGGCGCCGGCGAAGTCCTTCGTGAAGTCCAGGCACCGCTTCTCGGCGGCCGACCCTTCGCTGCTCGCGGGGTCCAGGCTGTGGGGAGAGCTGGTCCAGCTGGCCAGTTCCGACGAGGACAGCGGTCCGCCACCGCCGCGGAGCAGGCCACCCCCCAGCGTCGCCGCCACCACGGCCGCGCCCGCGGCGAGCGCGCCGACCGCCGTGAACGCGAGGCGCCGCACGAGCGGGCGGCGGAACGCGGCGCCGGCCGGGCGGCCGGGCTTCTCGGTGTCGCTCAGGATGGTCCGCAGCAGCCGCTCCTCGCGGTCGATGTCGGCGGCGGACGGTTCGGGGCGCGATGCGGCGTCGAGCTCCGCGAGGCGGGAGAGAAGGTCGTTGTTCATGAGTCTTCGGTTCCTGTTCAGTGCGTCGGGGCGAGGACGGGCGAGGCGGTGGATGCGGTGAGCCGGCCGGCGAGACGCCGCCTCGCGCGGGTCAGGCGCATGGCGTAGGCGGCGCGGGTGCAGCCGAGGACCTTCGCCGCGTCCTTGGCGGCGAGCCCCTCCCAGACGTGCAGCGCGAGGACCTCCTGGTCGGCCGGGAGCAGTTCCTTCCAGGCGGCGACGAGATCCATCCGGCTGTCCACCTGGGCCGTCGTGTCGAGCGCCCGGGCGTGGGAGCCGGTTTCGGTGGTCTGCTGGATGTGCACCACGAGCGCGGACTGCCGGCGCATGCCGCGGTGCGCGTTCAGCATCACCATGCGTGCCGTGCCGAACAGCCAGGGCCGCGGGTTCTCCGGCAGCTCGCGCCGGCGGCGCCACGCGGTGAGGAACGTCTCTCCGACGATGTCGTCGACGTTCATCGGGTGGGCACGCCGGCGCACGAACCGCAGCACGTCCTCGTAGTGCGCCCGGTACACGTCCGTGAACTGGGCCTTGGTCTCGATGGGCATGGCTTCCTTCCGTAGCTTCTGCCCCTACGTGTCCGCGACCGAGGCGTGTGCAACAGGAGTTGTGCGACAGGAGTTGCGACAGGAGTGAGGACGAGACCTTTCGCGCTACGACCCGATGACCGCGAGGTCCCGCGGGCCGCGCGGGTCGATCTCGTAGTGGGTGCCGAACTGGCTGCTGAAGCCGGTCACGCGCACCACGTCGCCCTGCTTCAGGCCGGAGACGTCGATGTCCGTCTCCACATTCACGAAGACCAGCAACTCGCCCGAACCGTCGTCGACGGAGAACTTGTAGCCGTAGGGGAGGTCGCTCGTCGGGGCCTGGGTGACCCTGCCGGCGACCGTGACGAGCCGCCCCTCGGTCCGCTCGCCCACCGCCGCGGTTCTGACCCACCTCGGTTTCACCGCCCGGCCCCGGTCGCCGAGCTCCACGTCGGACCGGCCGGACGGCACCAGGGTGAGCAGCCCCGACTTGTCCTGGAGCGTGCCGGTGACGCGCACGTGCCGATAGGGGGCCGCGTCCACGTCGGTCGGCAGGCTGACGTAGATGCCGGCGGTCCTGTCCTGGAGGCCGAAGCCCTGGTCGCCGAAGCTCGACGCGAAGGCTCCGGAGGGAGTGGTCACCGAACCCTCCACGGTGACCACCGTCCCGAGCGGCAGACCGCGGGCCCGGGCGACCGAGAGCGCTCCTGGCCGGGGTGTGGCGACCGCGGAACCGGCCCTCGGCCCGTCCGGCGCCTGGACGGCGGTCCGTTGCGCCGTGCAGCCTTCGGTCAGGCAGGGCTGGGCGGCGATCGGGGCGGCGGCGCCCAGCAGAGCGCCGGTGGTCAGCAGCGCGGCGGCAGCCGACCGGCCGATCCGGGACGACAGGAACATGCAGACACCTCACGAGGTTCCGATGATCAGGGATGATCAGGACAGGTTGACAGGTCCAGGCTGACACCGGTCCCACCGATCGCGCCGCGAAACACGGCCGTTCGGGTCCGGTGAGCGCGGTCCGGAGGGCCTACGGCCCGGGTGCGGTCGGCTGGTTTCCGTCACTCCGACGACCGAGCCGCCAAGCCCGACACACTGTCGCGTTCCCGGCCTCACCGCAGACAGGACGCCCATGTCGCGGCTCACTTCCCGGCTCCTACGCTCCCCGGCATGAGCCCTCAGTCGAATCCCGAGGTCGGCGCCGCCGTGAAGGCCGCGGACCGTGCGCATGTGTTCCACTCCTGGTCCGCGCAGGAGCTGATCGACCCGCTCGCCGTGGCCGGCGCGGAGGGTTCCCGCTTCTGGGACTACGACGGCAGGCGGTACCTGGACTTCAGCAGCGGGCTGGTGTTCACGAACATCGGCTACCAGCACCCGAAGGTCGTCGAGGCGATCCAGCGGCAGGCCGCGCACATGACCACCTTCGCGCCCGCGTTCGCGGTCGAGGCGCGGTCGGAGGCGGCGCGGCTCATCGCCCAGCGGACGCCGGGCGACCTTGACAAGATCTTCTTCACCAACGGCGGGGCCGACGCCGTCGAGCACGCCCTGCGCATGGCCCGCCTCCACACGGGCCGTCCGAAGGTGCTGTCCGCGTACCGCTCGTACCACGGCGGCACCCAGCAGGCCGTCAACGTCACAGGGGATCCGCGGCGTTGGGCGTCGGACAGCGGGACGGCGGGTGTCGTGCGCTTCTGGGCGCCGTTCCTGTACCGCTCGCGGTTCTACGCCGAGACCGAGGAGCAGGAGTGCGCGCGGGCGCTGGAGCACCTGGAGACGACCATCGCCTTCGAGGGGCCGGGCACCATCGCGGCGATCATCCTGGAGACCGTGCCGGGTACGGCCGGGATCATGGTGCCGCCGCCCGGATACCTCGCCGGTGTACGGGAGATCTGCGACCGGCACGGCATCGTCTTCGTCCTGGACGAGGTCATGACCGGCTTCGGGCGGACCGGCGAGTGGTTCGCGGCGGACCTGTTCGGTGTGGTGCCCGACCTGATGACCTTCGCCAAGGGCGTGAACTCGGGGTACGTGCCGCTCGGTGGCGTCGCCGTCTCCGAGAGGATCGCCGGGACGTTCGCCACGCGGCCCTACCCGGGCGGACTGACGTACTCCGGGCATCCGCTGGCCTGTGCGGCGGCCGTCGCCACGATCAATGTGATGGCCGAGGAGGGCGTGGTCGAGCACGCGGCCGATCTCGGGGTGCGCGTCCTCGGGCCGGGGCTGCGTGAGCTGGCCGAGCGGCATCCCTCGGTGGGCGAGGTGCGCGGGGTCGGCATGTTCTGGGCGCTGGACCTGGTGCGGGACCGGGGGACGAGGGAGCCGCTCGTGCCGTACAACGCGGCCGGTGACGCGGCCGCTCCCATGGGCGCGTTCGCCGCCGCCGCGAAGGCCAACGGTCTGTGGCCCTTCGTCAACATGAACCGCACCCACGTCGTGCCGCCGTGCACCATCACGGAGGCCGAGTTGAAGGAGGGGCTGGCGGGGCTGGACGCTGCGCTGACTGTTGCGGACCAGTACACGGAGTAGGACACCAGCAGAAGCAGCAAGGCAGGTTCGGGCGGGCCGGAGAATCGCGGCCCGCCCTTCCGTGTGATCCAGCTCATGCGGCGTGCCGTGAACACTGACGTACGAGGTCACGTGGCCTTCCCGAGCCACCCGCCAAAGTCGAAACCCGCGGGTAGGGACATTTGACTCTGTTGACCTCCCCTTTACCCCCGCCAAACTCCCGGAGGCCGGGACGGGAACACCCGATCCCGCATCCTGCGGCCCACCCGCACGGACCCCCCACCTCCGGGAGCCCCCCATGAAGAAGATCCGCCTCGTGGCCATCGGTTGTGCCCTCGCCACCGGTGGCGCCATCGTCACCCTGCTGCCCTCGGCCGACGCCGCCGAGGAGGAGAAGACCCCCGAGCAGATCGTGAGCATGTGTCAACGATCCGCGGTGCTCAACGGAAAACAGCAGTCGGTGAGCGACTTCGGCGGCGGCTTCGCGGACGGTTTCGCGGCCGACAACTGCGATTTCGTCGAGACGAAGTTCGAGACCTTCGACGGCCCCACGGACAAGGTCACCGTCGACTTCCCCAACTGTGAGCCGAACGCCACCGAACCGTCGAAGGTGACCACCGAGTACTCCCAGGCGGTGGCTCAGGGCCAGGGCAAGTACACCGTGACCCAGCAGGGCGCCGCCGGTGGTCTCTTCGGCGCGCTGAGCGGTTCCTGGCTGAAGCACAAGGCCACGCTGGACATGACCATCAAGTCGGCCACCGCGACCGAGTCGGAGCAGCGCGAAGTGCCCGTCGGGAAGATCCTGCACGTCACCTTCACGCCCAAGATGCAGCGCATGACCGGTGAATGGCGGGTGCGTATCGACGCCCGCGAGGCGACCACCGTCACCAACGCCACGCCCGAGAAGAACTTCGTGGCGGAGGACGTCGTCGAGGGCCCGGTCATCCGGCCGGGGGCCGCGGGCACGCCCGGACTCGTGGACGGCACCTCCAAGGCCGTACTCGAGGACTGCTGACTCCCACCCGCACCCGACCATCCGGTCACCCGACCGTCCGGCATCCCCTCACACCCAGCAGGAGACACGCATGACACGCACCGGGCGCCGCGGCAGCCACCGCGGCAAGAAGAAGCGCATCACCCTCGCCCTGGCACCGGTCGCGGCCCTCGGCCTGGCCGTCCCCCTGATGTACAGCGCGGGCGCCGCCACCCCCGACGAGGTGGCCACCGACTGCCGTACGGACTCCGACAAGCTGGAGAACTGCGAGTTCGTCGACGTCCAGAACAAAGCCGACAGCCTCGGCCCCAACGAGCGGGTCACCACGGTGACGGACAACTGCGGCATCAGCACCGCGGCGACGAAGACCTTCAGCGGCACCGCGTCCGTGACACGTGTCGTTCAGCTGGAGGACGGCTTCGCCGTGGACGGCGGTACGAAGCTGGGGAACTCGTTCTTCGAGATCGGCCTCAAGTTCAACACGCAGGAGATCAACATCAAGCGTGACGACACCACGTCCTCGTTCTCCTTCAGCAGAAGCGACACGGTGAAGGCCGACCACATCGCCTTCTTCATGTGGTCCCACAAGCGCACCGACGTGAGCGGCTTCCTCCGGGCCACCTACAAGGAGGAGCAGAACGGCCAGAAGGTGTTCTTCTCGCCCAGCGAGGGAGCGGCCACCGTGCACGTCTTCTATCCACAGCTGTTGAAGAACGGCACCCCGGACGGCCGCCTCTGGCTGCGCAACGTCAAGTGCGGCACCCCGCAGGCCGACGGCATCCTCAAGAACGGCAACAGCGTCCGCGCCGAACCCGGGTTCGAGGAGGGCGGCGCCAACGTCACCGACGTCGAGGTCCCGCTGTCCGAGGTCGACATCACGTAACCGTCCCGTGGAACCACCCCGGGCCGAGGGCAGGGGCCTCCCCCTCCCGCCCTCGGAGGCCCTCCGTGCGCGTACCCGCGCGGAGGGCCGTTCCCGTGGGCGCGTCAGCCCGTGTGCGCGTCAGCCCGTGTGCGCGTCACCCCACCGACTGCCCCCGCCGCGGTGTGACCCCGAGCCATAACAGGACGGCCTCCGTGCTGCCACGGACCCCCAACTTGGCGTAGATGTTGCTGAGGTTGTTCCGCACCGTCTTCTCGGTCAGGCTCAGCCGCCCGCCGATCTCCAGCGCGCCGAACCCGTTCGCCAGGAGGTCCATGATCTCCCGTTCCCGCGGCGACAGGGAGTGCCGGGGCATCTCCTCCGCGGAACTCTCCTCGGGCTCTGCGTCGCAGTTGACCCGTTTCAGCATGGTGGTGGCCCGCGGGGACAGGTGCGTATGCCCGTGCAGGGTGCCGCCCACGGCCGCCGACAGAGCGCTGCGGGTGAAGTCACCGGCGACCAGGTAGCTGGTGGCCCCGAGCCGGAAGGCGCCACCGACCTGGCTTATCTCGGCGGAGGGGCTGATGACGAGCACCGGCGGCACCACATGCCCGACGTGGTCGATCAACCGGGCCAGTTCCCTGGCCGGTTCCTCGCAGCACAGGACGATCGCGTGCCACGGTCTCGCCCTGAGTTCCCGGTACGGCGGTGCCACCCGGGTCACGGCCACCGAGGTGTAGGTGTCGAGCCAGTCGTCGTGCGTGAGGTCGTCGATACTGCAGGCCAGTGCCACCTCGGCGGTGTCGGTCTCGCGCAGAGCCGTGATGAGGCGCCTGGAAGTTCGCACTGCTCTGTCCTTCCGTCGGACCGGGGACACTTGTTAGTACGCGGCCGACACGGAACGTGCTCAAGCGTTCAAGAACTCGCATATGACACGGCCCGCCCGACCCCGCACACCGTTCGACCTCCGAGCAACCCCGAACGCGTAAGGTGGCGTGCTCGTAGAAAAGTACGTACGCACCCCCATACGAACGCGTAACCGCACCCGCAGACGTACCCGCACACCAAGGGGAGGGCCCCGACCATGCCCGGCACCGGTGGCGCCAGGCCGAGCCGCAACGGCAACGGCGCCGTGACCCGCAGCACCCTGCGACAGCAGATCGCGGACGCGCTCCGCGACGAGGTGCTGGCCGGCCGGCTCCAGCCGGGTCAGGAGTTCACGGTGAAGGAGATCGCCGACCAGTACGGCGTCTCCGCGACACCCGTCCGCGAGGCACTGGTCGACCTGTCGGCCCAGGGGCTGCTGGACGCGGTGCAGCACCGCGGATTCCAGGTCCACGAGTACTCCCTGACGGACTATCGGGAGATGATCGAGGCCCGCGCCATGGTCATCGACGGCATCTTCCGCGCCGACAAGGAGTACGACACCGGCCCCCGCACCGCCGCCGTGCTGTCCGCCGTGCGCCGTCGCGGCGAGGAGGCACAGCGCGCCGCCACCGCCGGCGACCTGACCATCCTCATCGGCTACGACCTGAGGTACTGGCGTGAGTTGAGCGACCTGTTCGGCAACCCGTACCTCGCGGACTTCCTGCACCGGCTGCGTGTGCAGGCCTGGGTGTGCGCGGTCCAGCACCTGCAACGCCTGTCCGACCTGCGCGGTCAACTGTGGGCCCGTCACACCGAGCTCGTCGACGCCCTCTCCCGTGGCGACGCGCAGGCCGCGCACGAGATCGTGACCGCCCACAACGCCCACTGCCTCGCCCTCGTCGAACGACTGGCGGCCGGATGAGCGGCGCGACGCGCGCCACCGGCGCGCACGAGGTGGACCTCTCGGTCGTCATACCCGCCTACAACGAGGAGAAGAGACTCGGTCCCACCCTCGACGCGATCACCCACCACCTCCGTGCCGCCGGCGACGGCACCACGTGGGAGGTCATCGTCGTCGACGACGGCTCCACCGACGGCACCCGGGACGTCGTCGCCGCCGCCACCGAGGCCGAGCCCCGCGTCCAGTTGGTCACCAGCCCGGCCAACCGCGGCAAGGGCAACGCCCTGCGCCTCGGTGTCTGCGCCTCCTACGGGCGCCGCGTGCTCGTCACGGACGCCGATCTGGCCGCCCCCATCGAGGAGTTGGAGCACCTCGACAAGGCGCTGGCGGACGGTCAGGCGGCGGCGATCGGCTCGCGCGCCACTCCGGGCGCCACCATCGAACGCCATCAGCACCCCGTGCGCGAGGCGTTGGGCCGGGCCGGCAACTTCCTCATACGGGGCCTCGCGGTCCCCGGGATACGCGACACGCAGTGCGGCTTCAAGCTGTTCGAGGGCGACCGGGCCCGTGAGGCCTTCGCCGCTTCCCGGCTCAACGGCTTCGGCATAGACATCGAGATACTCCAGCACTTCCGCCGCTCCGGCTGGCCGGTCGCCGAGGTCCCGGTCCGCTGGGCCCACCAGTCCGGGTCGAAGATCGGCCCCTGGGACTACGCGCGTGTACTGGCCGAACTCACCGTCCTCAAGGCCCGTTCGGTCCGCCGCGCCGACCTCCTCGCCGTCCTCGCCTTCGTGCTGATGGCGGTGCTCCTGTACGCCGGCCGCTGGATCGACCCCGACCACCGCTATCTGCCGGACTCCCTCCAGGACCAGAACCAGTGGGAGTGGTTCCTCGCGGTGACGGCCGACAACGTCGCCCACCTCCGCAACCCGCTCTTCACCGACCTCCAGGGCTTCCCCGACGGCGTGAACCTCATGGCCAACACGGTCATGCTGGGCCTGTCCGTCCCGTTCACCCCGATCACCCTCGCGCTCGGCCCGGCGGTCTCCCTGGCCCTGCTGATGACGCTGGGCCTCGCCGCGACGGCGACCGCCTGGTACTGGCTGATCGTCCGCCGCGTCGTACGCCACCGGGGTGCGGCCTTCGTCGGCGCCGCCCTCGCGACCTTCGCCCCGCCGATGGTCAGCCACGCCAACGCGCACCCGAACTTCGTCGTCCTGTTCATGATGCCGCTGATCATCGACCGGGCGCTCAGGCTGTGCGAGGGCACCCGGGTGCGGCGGGACGGCGTCGTGCTGGGCCTGATGGCGACGTATCAGATCTTCCTGGGCGAGGAGCCGTTGCTGCTCGCGGCGATGGGCATGCTGCTGTTCGCGGCGGCGTACGCGGTGGCCCGGCGGGACGTGGCGAAGGAGTCCTGGCTGCCCCTGCTCAAGGGCCTCGGGGTGGCCGCCCTGGTCTGTCTCCCCCTGGTCGCCTTCCCGCTCGCCTGGCAGTTCTTCGGCCCGCAGAGCTACAAGAGCGTGCTGCACGGCGACAACGCGGGCAACAGCCCCCTGGCGCTGTTCTCCTTCGCGGAACGCTCCCTGGTCGCGGGCGACGAGAAGACGGCGAGCGCCCTCGCCCTCAACCCCACCGAGCAGAACGCCTTCTACGGCTGGCCGCTGGCCGCACTCGCCTTCGCGATCGTCATCCGCCTGTGGGAGCGGACCCTTGTCAAGGCGCTGGCGTTCACGGGCGTGGCCGCGGCGCTGCTGTCCATGGGCCCGAAGGTCCGCATCCCGCTGACGGACACGGTGGTTCCGGGCCCCTGGGCGCTGCTCGCGAAGAAGCCCCTCTTCGAGTCGGTCATCGAGGGCCGCGTGGCCATGGTCTGCGCGCCCGTGCTGGGCGTGCTGCTGGCCCTCGCGATCGACGCCCTGGTGAAGTCACCGAACATCGGCACCCAGTTCGTGGGCTTAACCGCGGTCGCGGCCGCCCTGATCCCGATCGTCCCCGCCCCGCTGAAGTCGGTGGAGCGCTCCGAGGTGCCCGCCTTCATCGCGGACGGGACGTGGAAGTCGTACGTCGGAAAGGACGAGACCCTCGTACCGGTGCCGCTGCCCGACCCGGGCAACGCGGAGGCCCTGCACTGGCAGACCGCGGCGCACCTGCGGTTCCGTATCCCCGGCGGATACTTCAACGGCCCCTACGGCGAAGAGCGCATCGGCATCTACGGCGCCTCGCCCCGCTACACCTCGAATCTGCTGCGTGACGTGCGGTACTCGGGTTCCGTGCCCGAGATCGGCGACGACTGGCGGGCCCAGGCGCGCAAGGACTTCGCCTACTGGAAGGCGGGCGTGCTCGTGCTGGCCCCGCAGGGGTACGACGAGCAGCTGCGCGAAACCGTGGACAAGCTGGTGGGCCGGCCGGGTAAGTGGGTCGACGGGGTGTGGGTATGGGACCTGCACGAAGAGGGCTGAAAGGGGGCCGACACAAGAGGGGCCCAAGCCGCCCCCACCCATTACGCTTCCCTGACCACTGTGCGCCGAATTGCCTGCCCGCCGAATTGCCTGTCGCCCGTTACATGAGGAGCTCTCTGTTGGCTTGTGACCTGTGGCTGGTCCCGCTCGTCGACGTGTTGTGCCACACCCCCGACAACCCCTTCGCCGAGGAACTGGCGCTCTACAACAAGGTGCTCGGTGAGGCCGGGCTGCCGCCGGTGCCGGTGTACCAGTACATGCCGGGCCTGACCGGGGACGTGGCCCCGGTCGCGGGCTTCGACTACGACGCGCTGCACTTCCTGCGGAGGGCGTACCTGCTCCAGGTGTGCGGCCTCGCCGTGACCCCGGTCGACGAACTCGGCGGCGACTACGAACAACTCCTGGAGATGTTCGAGACGACGGCCCAGCAGTCGCACCTGGTCTGGCACTACGACCACGCGGGGGCGTACGTGCCCGTGGACTTCCCACACCCGCTGGCCAACGACGAGCTGCTGGCCGGAGGCGGTCCCCTGGGCTCCTCCCAGACCCTGCTGCGGGAGCTGGAGCTCGTGGCCCCCTCGATCGGCATCGACCCGGCGAACCCGCCCGTCGCACCCGACGCGCCGCTCGCCCCCACGGAGCTGGAGGAGCCGGCCGTGCCCGCCCCGTACGACCCGAGCCCCTTCGCCCGGGAACGGCATGTCTGGCTGGGGCTCCACGCCGCGGCGACGCGGAGCCTGGCCCAGGGGTCGATGATCGTGTTCAGCTGACTCGGTCTCCGTCGGCTCGGAGGGTCAGCGGATCTGCGACAGCCCCTTCTGCAGGTCGTCCTGGTTCATGACCGGGAAGACCTCGATCTCGGCGTTGAACTGGGAGAAGAACGGTTCGGCCGCCGGGGGCAGCTGCGAGCTGTCCTGCATGTCGAACACCAGGAAGCAGGTACGCCGACCCTCCTCGGGGCCGTAGTAGGCCGCCTCCGGCTGGAGACGCTCTATCGTCTCCTGGAGCAGTTCCGGCAGCTTGCCACTGCGGATGGCCTCGTTCGACTTCTCGGTCTCCATCGTGGCCTTCAGCATCACGCGCATCGCACTCACCTTCTTCCAGCGCGTACACCATCAGGATATGTCCGTCATACCGGACCATCTTCTTGATCACTCGAATGGGCGACGTACCGCATAGCCGGGGCGAACGCAGGGGAGATCACGGTCACCGTACCGTCACCATCCGTAACAACGGGGCCCTGTCATGCGCCAACTCGGCACCTTCACTTCGGCTTTTGCCGCGGGCACCCTGCTGCTTACCGCCGGACTGACCGCCTGCGCGAACACCGACGCCGCCCCTCACCCCTCTCCGGACGACGTCATCAAGGCCGCGACCCTGCACCTGACGGACGTCTGCCTCACCCGCCGGGGCCTCACTCCGCCCGTGCCCGGCCGTGGAAAGCCGTCGGCCGACGATCAAGAGCGCATCGCCGACGCCCTGTTCGGCGCGGGCAGGACGGAGCTGTCCGTGCGCCTGCCCACGGGGTACGTCGTCCGCGCCCACACCGACGGCTGCCTGGCCACCGCGCAACAGCGGCTGTACGGCGACCAGCGCCGCTGGTTCCGCTCCTCGGCGATCGTCAACAACCTCGGCCCCGAGGCCGCGCACACCCACAGCACACTCGCCGAGGTCCGGGCCCGGCACCGCGCCGAACTGGCCGACTGGCGCCGCCTGCGCGCCCACGCCCTGAAGTCCGCGAAGACGGTCCTCGCCACCGCCACCGCCATCGACCCGTCACCGAACCAGTGACCGCACCCGTCACCGCACCCGCCACCGAAGGGAACCGCCCACGCATGAACCGCCTCACCGCCCTCCTCGCCGCCACCCTGATCTCGGCGGGAGCCGTCCTGGCCACGTCCGCCACCGCGCAGGCGGCACCGTGCCGCAGCGGCTACTTCTGCGTCTGGACCGACGCCAACTTCGACGGCCTGAAGATCGAGCACAGCGGTGACGACCGCTGGTGGGAGGGCGACATGTACCACTACGACTCGTCCTGGGCCAACCACGGGGTCTCCGGCCCCGGCGTCCCCGACCACGTCAAGGTCTACTCGGGCCGCGAGCTCACCGGCCGCGTCACCCTCTGCCTCGCCCCCGGCCAGGAGATCGGCTACAACGCGGGCGCGAACGACCGGGGTGGCTCCCACACGTGGTCGGTGCGCTGCTGATCGGGGACTCGGACGCATGAAGGGCGCCCGCCTGGCGTGCGCCCTTCGTTGTGGGTCAGCGCTGACGCGGCAACCCGATGGTGCGTACGAGAGGCATCTCGGCGTACAGGCCGGGGTCGGCGGTCAGGACATGCCGTCCGTCGGGCCAGTCGACCGTGGGCCGGGACAGATGGACCGCGTGGCCGAGCCGCCACTCCACCCCGTCGCGCAGGAGTGCGCCCACCGTGGAGGCGCCCGCGAAGTCGAGCTCGACGATCTCGACGGCGGGCAGGGACCCGACGTGCTCGGCGAGCCCTTTGCGCATACCGTCGGCGGCGGCCAGACAGAGTGCCGGAACGAACACATGGCGGGTCGGTCCATGCTCGGCGTTCGAGACGAACTGTGAGGCGAGCGAGTTCCCGGACCCAAGAGCCAACAGAGCGGACTCGTCGAAGACGACGCCGGTCGACCCGGCTGTCCCCCCGCTCACAGGCTGTCCACCGACCGGTCGGCCTCCAGGTCCTGCCACACCTTCTCGACCCGGTCGTGATCCTCGTCCGTGAGCGTCACACCGAAGTGCGTCTCGCAGTACGCCTTGGTCTCCTCGTACCGCTTCCGGAGCTCCTCCTTCGTCGGCGTGGCCCCCGCCAGCTCGGCGATCAGGTCGCGCATGGTCATCCCCCGCTCGCGGGCGAGCACCATGAGGCGGTCGCGGACAGCGGGATCGACCTTGACGGTGGTGTCAGCCATGACGGCAGTATACCTCCGGTATACCGTCTCGGGCCTGTCAAGCAACGCAGGCATTGCACCCTTCCACTGGATCGGATCATCCCGCCGCACGGGTGTGCGACGGGAGCCTGTGTGCGCCTACGCGGCCGCCGCCCGTCCCTGCAGCAGGGCCCGGAACAGTTCCCCGCCCCGCCGCGCGACCTCCCGCCAGCTGAAGGCGCTCGGCCTTCGGGCGCTCTCGACCTCGACGGTGACGGCGGGCACGGCGGTCCGCACCACCGGGCGCCTGCGCCGCAGACGGTCCTCGATGACGGCCCTCGCCGAGGGCACCTGCCGCAGCCAGCCGTCCGTCAGCGCCGCCCGCACCTGGGCACTCGTCGCGCCCAAGTGCCACCACTCCTCGACGAGTGGCGCGAGTCGCCGCGCCTCGGCGGCACTGAGGGCGAGCCGGTAGTCGACCCGCGCGAGCGAGAGGAGCAGTCGCGTGGCGAGCATGGTGCGCCTGCTCGGCGCATGCCGGCGTTCAACTTTTTCGGTTTCACCCATAGGTGACTCAGCTTCGAACGGGGCGTCGAACACCTCGTAAACGGCGACGAGTTGGCCCGCCCCCGCTCCCGCGCACACCACCCGCCGCAGATATCGCCGTTCCTCCAGCTCACGCAGGGCGGCGGCGATCCGTGACCGCCCTTCCGGACGGTGCTCGGCGAGCGTACGGAGGGTGACGCGGGCCTGGTTCGGGAGGGTCAGCAGGTACATCAGTACGCTCACCGCACACCAGGAGATGCTCCGGTCGCGGAGGAGAGCGGGCGAGAAGCCTGAAAAGGCGCGCGCGGGCGCCGTACCATGGGCACGCATTGGGAGGTCGATGCTCCTGATGTCGAGCCCCCGGGTGTTGGCGCACCGCGGGGGTATTTCGTTTACTGCGGTGACTCTATGGCCACGGAGAGCAACGAGCGCAAGTCGGAACGGCCTTTTCCTGGGCGGACGTTCGCGCATTTCACTCCGGGGAGTGAAGGACGGCGCGCAGGAGCATCACATGGACGAAGTGGTCGGCGGCCGTCGGGCGATAACGCCAAGTCAGCGGCCAGGTGGGACCGTTGAGCGCCGGGACCGGGATGTACGAAATGCGGTTCGGGCTGGCGGTGAGGCGGGTGACTCCGTCCGGCCAAGCACGATGGGACGTGCTGCCGACGGGCACGAGGAAGTAGACCGCGCGCCGGCCGTTGGCCTCCTCGACGATCGGCCCGGGCCTCCCGCCCGTCATCCGTGCGAGATGGTCGGCGAGGGCGCGACCGTGGTCGCCGACGACCCGGACCGCATCGAACTGGACGCCCGCCTTGCGGAGTTGGATGCCCGTGCGAGGGACCCACTCCAGGTCACTTTGCGTGTTCATGGGGCCAGTCTCCGCAGGCCGGACTACCGTCGTCCATAACTCCGTGTCAACCGTTCATTACGGTAGGAAATCGGCACGGATCAGTTGTGACCGGTTGAGTTCGGTTGAGTCCGGGGGTGACCGTATGGCGCGGGTGGAGAACAAGGCGGAGGCGAGCGGAACGGCGTATCTGATCGCCACCCTCGCGAAGGCGCTGCGCGAGCAACAGCAGCTGTCGCAGGAGGAGCTGGGCAAGAAGATCGGCTACACGGGGTCTGCGGTCAGCGCGATGGAGACGTGTGCGCAGCCGGCCAGTGACCAGATGCTGGTCAGGCTGGAGGAGGTGATCGGGGCGGGGTTGGGGGTGTTCGAGAAGGCGCGGGAGTGCGTGCGGTTGGACAAGTACCCCGCGCAGTTCAAGAACTTCGCGCCGCTGGAGCAGAAGGCACTGACTCTCCAGTCGTACGCCACGCTGGTCATCCACGGCCTCTTCCAGACCGAGGCATACGCCCGCGCGCTGATCGGCGGAGGCTATCCACCGCTCTCGGAGCAACGCGTCGCGGAACTGGTCGAAGCGCGCATGGTCCGCAAGGCGCTGCTGAACCGGGACCCGCCTGCTCTGATCGAGGTCGTACTTGACGAGGCCACCTTGCTGCGCAAAGTGGGCAGCGAGGAGATCATGCGTCAGCAACTCCTTTACCTCGTCGAGTGTGCCCAGCGGCGCAACGTGACACTCCAGGTGATGCCGTTGGCCAGAGGGCTGCGTGGAGAACACGCGGGCCTTCATGGAGAGATCACCTTGTTGGAGACGCCCGGCCACGAGCGCCTCGTCTACGTACAGCCCCAGGACGAAAGCCTGCTGATCAGCGACCCGGCAAAGGTGACGACATACAACCACCGTTATGCGAAGATCCGGGCACAGTCCCTGGGCCCGGACGAATCGCTGGGACTCATCAAGCAGTTGGCAGGAGAGCAACCATGATCGGCACCCTGCGGTGGTTCAAGTCCAGCTACAGCAATGCGAGCGGCGGCGAATGCCTCGAAGTCGCCCACGATCGCGAACTCCGCACCACCCACATACGCGACTCCAAGAACCCCACCGGCCCCGCTCTCACCGTCTCCGGGGCAGCCTGGTCCGGGTTCCTCGCGCTGGCGGGCACCCCCACCACTCCCTAGTCGACCCGAAAAGATGTGTCACTTTCGCCGAAACCGTCACATCTTCTCGTGGCAACACCCCCACACCGGGTGACCTGCGACCGAATCTCGGCCATCGCCCGCCCGGCTGCGCGACGCTGATCCCCATGAGTGGCTTCCTCAACGTCAAGGCGCCGCCCGGGATGGGCACGGTGCATCGGGCGACCCTGGACGCGCTGGCACGGTACGGACCCCGGCGCGCCGGAATGACACAGATCGCGCGCCTCGCCGACACCAACCGGCCCTATCTCTACCGGAACTGGGCGAGTCGCGATGCGCTGGTCCGCGAGGTCACACGGAGGGAGCTGAAGCGACTGCTGTCCGTGGCGCGCGACGTGATGGAGCCCTTGCCGTCTCGTTGCCTGGGAGCGCTCATCGTGGTGCGTGCGGCGCGTCTCGTGCGGGAGCATCCGGTCGTCAGGACGATGGCGCGCACCTGTCCGGAACTGGTGCACACCGCGATCCTGACGCCGCGCACCGACTGGCACCTGATGGCGTGGGAGTGGCTGCGCAACCACGTGACCGTGCATCTCGCGGCAGGCGCGGAGCAGGACAGGGCCACCCTGGCCGTCCTCACGACCGCGCTCCCCTACGCCCTCACTCCGCCCGTCGGCTCCTCGGATCCAGCGGAACGCGCCAGGATCGACGCCCGGCTGAACACGGCCGTGCACTCCTGCCTCAGCGCTCCTCACCCGTGCACCGACTGCTGACACGATCAGTCGCTCCATGGGCATGGGTTCAAGGCGCTTGCTGACCAGCACAAAGTGATGGGCACTGCAGTATGGTTCGTGGGGTGGGAAACATCGTCATGCCGCATTCGACCGCACGGCGATGGGTTGCCGGATGCGCCCTGGCGGCGTCGGTGTTCCTCCTCGTCTCGTGCACGTCGGACACCAGTGACGGGAAGCCGGCCAAGACGCCCTCGCTGCCCGCTTCGAGTTCCTCCCGGGCAGCAGCCGGTTCCGCAGAAGAGCGCCAGAAGGAGCAGGCCCAGACCGCCCTCGCCGCGGTTCGGACCGGGCAGTTGGCCGAGTCCGGCGCGGAACGTCTGACCAACGGCATTCACACCGAACCCAGCCTGCAAGCGGGCAAGAACTTCGAGCTCAAACTGGTCTGCGTCGGCCACGGCACGGCGCATCTGAGTTTCAAGCCGACGGATACCGGCACACCGGCCAAGGTTCCTTGTGATCAGTCCGTGGTCCGGCAGCGGATCACCGCAGGCAAGCAGATCCACATCGGCGTCGATGCCACCCAAGGATCGAACGGCGTGATCGCCTGGGAGATCGACTCCATCTGACACAGGCGTAGCGGCCGTCGGAGGTCACGCTGATCGACGGGACCTCGCGGTCGAGCCGTAGCGGGTCGCGTCCACGCCGGGCCCGTGATGCGGATGCCGATGCGCGGAATCCGCCCGCAGCCAAGGCGAGCCGAACCGAACAGGACCCAGCCGAGTCAGCCCGCCGCTTCGACGTACGACGCCAGGTTGGCCAGCGAGGAGGCGATCCCGGCCTCGTGGTCCGTCTGGTCGATGCCGGGTGGTACGTCCGTGGCGGTGACGGTCACCTCGGTCACGTCGCCGGCGGCGGCGAGGTGCCAGGTCATCGTCATGGTGCCCGCGTACGACGGGTCGTCGGACTCGAACACCGCCCTCTGCACCACACACTCCGCCGGGACCAGGTCGGCGAACCCGACGTCGACGACATCCGTCGCGTCCGAGGTCTTGCCGGGGCTGTCGGTGGGGTCGAGGTAGGTCAGGACCATCCGGAACCCGCCACCGGGCCGGGGATCCCACTGTTCGATCCGCCCGCGCATGCCGTCCGGCGGCATCCACGCCTCGAGGGACTCCCGGTCGAGGAGGGCGCCGTAGACAGTCGCCGGTGGTGCGCTGATCACCCTGCTGGCACGGTCGGTCCTGGGCATGGCCCGAATTCTAGGGCCCGAGGGTCGGCCTGGCCGCCCCTTACGTCGACTCCCGCACCACCAGTCGGCACGGCACCGTGTGCGCCCCGGGAGCCACGTCGTCCTCGATGGCCTCCAGGAGGCGCAGCGCGGCGATGCGGCCGATCTCGGCGAGGTTCATGTCGACGGTGGTGAGGGGCGGGCGGGAGGCGAGGGCCATGGTGTCCCAGTTGTCGTAGCCGACGACAGCGATGTCACCGGGGACGCCGACGCCCCGCTCCCGCAGGGCGTCGGCGACGCCACGGGCGATCTGGTCGTTGCCGCAGAAGAAGGCGTCCGTGTCCGGGGCGGTGCGCAGCACGGCGTCGGCGGCGCGGCGGCCCCAGGCCTCGCTCCACTCACCGAAGTGGACCCGCCCGGTCGACAGGCTGAGCCCGGCCCCGTCGAGGTGGTCCACGGCGTGGCGGGCCCGGTCGCGGGCGGCCGCATGGTGTTCCGGGCCGGTGACGTGGGCGATCCGGGTGCGGCCACCCGCCAGCAGGTGGTCGACGGCGAGCGCGGTCCCGCCCGGGTCGTCGGAGACGACGGAGGTGTCGGCGGGGTCCGTGGACGGCGAGAGCGCGTAGACCACGGGTATGTTCTCCAGGCCGTCGACGCTGGTCAGCGGTGGGCGCGCGTCGGTGCGGCGACCGGTGACGATGATGCCGTCCACCCGGCGGTCCAGCAGGTTGCGCAGGTGGTGCTGCTCCCGGATGGTGTCGCCGCGCGTGTCGCAGAGCAGGACCGAGATCTTGCCGGCGCCGAGCGCGTCCTCGGCGCCCAGCAGCACGGGGGTGCTGAAGCGGCCGATGCCGTCCGTCGTCACCAGGCCGACCGTCCAGCTCCGCCCGGTGTGCAGGCTCTGCGCGTGCTGGTTGGGACGGAACCCGAGCGTCGCCACGGCGTCGAGCACCCGCTGCCGGGTTTCCGGGCGCATCCGCCCGCTGCCGTTCAGCGCCTTGGAGGCGGTGCCCACGCTGACGCCCGCGAGGGCGGCGACGTCGGCGAGCCTGGCACGGCCGGCGGGGGAAGAGCCTGGAGCACCTGCGGGAGCGGTCACTGAGCAAACCTTTTCCTGGGGATGATCGGCGCGTCCCATCGTGGCAGGCCCGGAAGTTGAGCGCCAGCCCGTGGGCAACAGAGCAAGGGCAAAGGAAAAATATACCGCCGCGAGCCTTGACCGCGGCCCCCTCCTACCCTCTATTTTCTCGCCAGGAAAACGATTGCTCAATTGAGCTCCGCTTCCTCCCTCCCACCGGTCCGCCCGCCTGCCGCCGTACACCCCCGGAGAGCCATGCCCCGCACACGCTCCGCCCTGCCCCCCACCGGCCCCGTCCGTCTAGGGCCGGAAGCCCGTACCGCGCTGCGCCCCGCCACCGCCGGTATCGACGCGGGCTTCTGGCACACCCGGCGCACGGTCAACGCGCGCACCTCCGTGCCGCAGGGTCCCGAACTGCTCCGGGTGGCGGGAAACCTGCACAACCTGCGGCTCGCCGCCCCAGCACCGGAGGCGCTGTCGGACGCGGCGGTCGAGGGCGAGTTCCAGGGCGCGTACCCGTTCGTCGACACGGACGTCTACAAGTGGCTGGAGGCCGCCTCCTGGCAGCTCGCCCAGGGGTCCGACGAGGACCTGCAAGCGCACGTCGACCGGATCGTCGCCCTGGTGGCCGCCGCCCAGCAGCCCGACGGCTACCTCAACACCTGGTTCCAGCTGCTCAAGGGCGGCGAGCGGTACAAGGACCTGCGCTGGGGCCACGAGCTGTACTGCGCGGGACATCTGATCCAGGCCGCCGTCGCCCATCACCGGGCCACCGGCCGCCCCGAACTCCTCGGCGTCGCCCGCCGCTTCGCCGACCACATCGACTCCGTCTTCGGCCCGCCCGGCAGCGGCAAGGAGATCGACGGCATCGACGGCCACCCCGAGGTGGAGACGGCCCTCGTCGAGCTGTACCGGGAGACCGGCGAGCGCCGCTACCTGGACCTGGCCGGCTACTTCGTCGACCGCTACGGCCACGGCCTGCTCGGCGGCGAGGCGTACTGCCAGGACCGGATCCCCGTGCGCGAGGCCGAGAACGTCGAGGGTCACGCCGTACGCCAGCTGTATCTGCTGGCCGGCGCGACCGACCTGGCCACCGAGACCGGGGACGCCGGACTGCGTGCCGCCGCCGAACGGCTCTGGCGGGCCATGACCACCACCAAGACCCACATCACCGGCGGCCTCGGCGCCCACCACGACAAGGAGGACTTCGGCGACCCGTACGAGCTGCCCAACGAGCGCGCGTACTGCGAGACCTGCGCCGCCATCGCCTCCGTCCAGTGGAGCTGGCGCATGGCCCTGCTCACCGGCGAGGCCCGCTACGGCGACCTGATCGAACGCACCCTGTACAACGGCTTCCTCGCCGGTGTCTCCCTGGACGGCGAGAGCTGGCTGTACGTCAACCCGCTCCAGGTCCGCGACGGCCACACCGACCCCGGCGGCGACCAGTCGGCCCGCCGCACCCGCTGGTTCCGCTGTGCCTGCTGCCCGCCCAACGTGATGCGGCTGCTGGGCAGCCTGGAGCACTACCTCGCCACGAGCGACGAGGGCGGCCTGCAGATCCACCAGTACGTCACCGGCTCCTACACCGCCGAGGGCATCTCCGTCCGCGCGGAGACCGACTACCCCTGGCACGGCACGATCGCCTTCACCGTCGAGGCGACTCCCGAGGAGACCCCCGAGGAGACCCCCGCCGGCCGGCCCTGGACGCTGTCGCTGCGCATCCCGCACTGGTGCCGCGAGTTCCGCGTGCGGTGCGCGGAGCGGACGTACGACCAGACCGACGCGCCCGTCACCGACGGCTGGCTGCGGCTGGAGCGCACCTGGGCCCCCGGCGACCAGGTCGTCCTCGAACTCGGCCTGGAGCCACGGCTGACCGCGGCCGACCCGCGCGTGGACGCCGTGCGTGGCTGCGTCGCGATCGAACGCGGACCGCTCGTCCACTGCCTGGAGCAGGTCGACCACCACGGCGGCGGCCTGGACGACGTCGTCCTCGACCCCACCCGTCCGCTCGCCGTGAAGCACCGCCCGGACCTGCTCGGCGGGGTCACGACGGTCGTGGCCGCCGGTCGGCGCCGGCACATCCCGGACGCGGGCTGGTGGCCGTACACCGCGGCCGAAGGCCCCTCCCAGCAGGACGGCGAACCCGTCGAGCTGACCGCCATCCCCTACTACGCCTGGGCCAACCGCGAGGACGGCAGCATGCGCGTCTGGCTCCCCACCTCCTGAGCGCCTGCCACCTCCTGAACACCTTCTGTACGCCCCTTCTGTACGCCCCTTCTGTACGCCCCTCCTGAAGCCCTTCCACGACAACGAGGTCACCGTGATACCCACCCGCCGCACCCTGCTGGCCGCGCTCGCCGCCGTCGGCACCCTCGCCTCGCTGACCGCCTGCGGAGGCGGCTCCGACTCCTCCTCGAACTCCTCCTCCGGGGCACCGAAGGGGACGTACACCTTCTGGGACCCGTACCCGCAGTTCGACGCCTCCTCGCCCTGGGGCAAGCTCATCACCGCCTGCGGGACCAAGGCCGGAGTGAAGGTCAAGCGCACCGCGTACGACACCTCGGACCTGGGCAACAAGGCGCTGTTGGCCGCGCAGCAGGGCAACGCGCCCGACGTGATGCTCGTGGACAACCCGGTCGTCTCGACGATGGTGGAGGCGGGGATCCTCAACAAGACGAGCGACCTCGGCCTCGACACGAAGGCGATCCAGAAGAACATCATCGGTGCGGGCACCCTCGACGGCTCGGCGTACGGCGTCCCGATCGGCGCCAACACCCTCGCGCTCTACTACAACAAGAAGGTGCTGTCCGCGGCCGGTGTCGATCCGGCGTCGGTCAAGGACTGGGCCTCGCTGACGGCGGCCCTGAAGAAGGTCAAGGCGGCCGGGAAGAAGGGCATCACCTTCTCCGCCATCAACACGGAGGAGGGCAGCTTCCAGTTCCTGCCCTGGTTCTGGGGCGCGGGCGGTGACCTCACCAAGCTGAACTCGGCCGACGGCGAGGCCGCGCTGTCGCTGTGGAAGGGCTGGGTCGACGACGGGTACGCGCCCAAGGACGTCCTGCAGAACACGCAGACCACGAGCTGGCAGGAGTTCGCCACCGGGGACTACGCGTTCAGCGAGAACGGCACCTGGCAGCTCGGCAACGCGGAGAAGGCCGGCTTCGGCTACGGCGTCATCAACATCCCGGCGCGCAACGGCGGTTCGGCACCGGTGCCGACGGGCGGCGAGTTCGTGACCGTACCCGTGCAGAAGGACACCGCGCGCTACGACGTCACCAAGAAGATCGTCACCTGTCTGACGAGCTCGTCGAACCTGCTGCCCACCGACATGACGCTGACGTACGTGGCGCCCACGGCCGAGGTGCAGGCCCAGCAGGTGAAGCAGAACCCGAAGCTCAAGCCGTGGGTGGATGCCGTGGCCTCGGCGCGCGGTCGCACGAGCGGGGGCCTGGGGACGAAGTACCCGACCATCTCCCAGCCGATGTGGACGGCCGTCCAGGCGGCCCTGTCCGGGAGCAAGAGCCCGAAGGCCGCCCTGGACACGGCGCAGGCGAGCGCGCAGAAGAACTGAGGCCTACCACCATGACCATCGCCCGCGTCGACCGTCCGCGGCGGGCACCGGCGGTGGCGGAGGCGAAGGTGAGCGGATCCGGCCCTCTGGCGCTGCGGCGCAGACAGAGGCGCCGGAGCCGGCTGACCGCACTCGCCTTCGTCGCCCCGCTGATCGCCTACCTCGCCGCCTTCTACCTCTATCCCCTCTACCGCAACCTCGACCTGAGCCTGCGCGACTACACCGTCCGCTCCTTCGTGGCCGGGGACGCGCCCTTCACCGGCTGGGACAACTTCCAGAAGGTCCTCGACGACCCGACGTTCGGCCCGGCCCTGCGCCACACGATGGTCTTCACCTTCGTGTCCATCGCCTTCCAGTACGTCATCGGACTCGCCCTCGCCGTCTTCTTCAACCGCCGCTTCCGGCTCGCCCCCACGCTGCGCGCGCTGTTCCTGATCCCGTGGCTGCTGCCGCTGATCGTGTCGGCGTCGACGTGGTCGTGGATGTTCAACAGCGAGTCCGGAGTGGTGAACTACTTCCTGCACTTCTTCGGTGTCGACCCGGTCGGCTGGCTCACCTCGCCGGACTGGGCGCTGACCTCGGTGATCGTCGCCAACATCTGGATCGGCATCCCGTTCAACCTGGTCATCCTCTACAGCGGGCTGCAGAACATCCCGGCCGAGCTGTACGAGGCGGCGTCCCTGGACGGGGCGAGCCCCTGGCAGCAGTTCCGCCGGATCACCTTCCCGCTGCTGCGCCCGGTGTCGGCGATCACGCTGCTGCTCGGGCTCGTCTACACCCTCAAGGTGTTCGACCTGATCTGGATCATGACCAAGGGCGGGCCGGGGGACGCCTCGTCGACCCTGGCGACCTGGTCGTACCAGCTCGGGTTCGGCACGCTGCTGCCGAAGTTCGGCCCCGGTGCCGCGGTCGGCAACATCCTGATCCTCTTCGCCCTCGTCTTCGGCCTGCTGTACATCCGCGTCCAGAGGAGGCAGGAAGCGTGAAGTCCCGTAGGTCGTCGTCCCGTAGGTCGTCGTCCCGTACGTCGTCGTCCCGTACGTCGTCGTCCCGTACGTCGTCGTCCCGTACGTCGTCGTCCCGTACGTCGTCGTCCCGTACGTCGTCGTCCCGTGCGTCGTCGTCCCGTACGTGGTGGTCCCGTACGGCCTCCCGCCGTCACACGGTCATCGGCGTCGTCCTCACCGCGCTGATGCTGTTCCCGGTGTACTGGATGCTCAACGTGTCCCTCACCCCGCAGCAGGACATGCGCAAGAGCCCGCCCGACCTGCTGCCGCTGCATCCGACCTTCGAGGGCTACCGGGCGGTGCTGGACGACCAGTTGCCCTACCTCGGCACCAGCCTGCTCATCGGCCTGGGCACGGTCGCCCTCACCCTGGTCCTCGCCGCCCCGGCCGGCTACTCGCTGGCGAAACTGCGCCCGCGCGGCGGCGGCTCGCTCGGCCTGGTGCTGCTGATCGCGCAGATGATCCCCGGGATCGTCATGGCGATGGGCTTCTACGGCATCTTCCTGGACCTCGGCCTGCAGAACTCCTGGTGGGGCCTGATCATCGCGGACTCCACCATCGCGGTGCCCTTCGGCGTCATGATCTTCACGGCGTTCATGTCGGGGATCCCGGGCGAGCTGATCGCCGCCTCCCGCATCGACGGCGCGGGCACCTTCCGCACCTTCTGGTCGGTCGTGCTGCCGGTGAGCCGCAACGCGCTCGTCACCGTCTCGCTCTTCAGCTTCCTGTGGGCCTGGTCCGACTTCGTCTTCGCCAACACCCTCGACGGCGGCGGCGACCTCAGGCCGATCACCCTCGGCATCTACAAGTACATCGGCAACAACAACCAGGAGTGGAACGCGATCATGGCCACCGCCGTGGTCGCCTCCGTCCCCGCGGCGGTCCTGCTGGTCCTCGCCCAGCGTTACGTGGCCGCGGGTGTGACCGCGGGCGCGGTGAAGGACTGAGGCCGCCCGCAGGTTCGTAGCAAGCCACCCCCTCCTTTCCCCTCCCATCCCCTCCCCTCCCCTCCCCTTGAGGAGAACCCCTGTCATGAGCCGCACAAGACCCGTGACCACCGTGCTGGGCGTCTGCGCCCTGGCCGCCACCGCCGCCCTCGCCGCCGGAGCCCCGGCCGAGGCGGTGCCCACCTCCTCCACGACCCTGGTGGTGAACGCGGGCCAGGTCCTGCGCCCGGTCACCCATGTCGGCACCGGCAGCCTCTACGGCCTCGCGGACGACAGCACCCCGTCCGACACCCTGACGAACGCCCTCAAGCCGAACACGTTCGTGCAGATGGCCCCGGGCGGTTCCCAACTGCCCAACGGTGAGCCCAGGCCCGCCGGTGACGCCCTTGTGGTAGCGCCGAAGGCGGCCCGCGCGGGCGCCAAGGTGGTCGCACGGATGCCGGACTGGTACCCGGACTTCCCCTACAAGTGGGTCAGCATGAGCGACTGGCTGTCCGCCGTGGACAAGCAGATCGCAGCCGTGAAGGCCTCAAGCGTCACCAACATCTCGGCCTGGGCCATCTGGAACGAGCCCGACGGGAACTGGGACACCGCCAAGGCCGGTCCCTTCGACGCCGCCTGGAACACGACGTACAAGGAGATCCGCTCCAAGGACACCACCACCCCGATCCAGGGTCCGAGCTTCGCGACGTACACCCGTGCCAAGATGCAGACGTTCCTCCAGGACGCCATCGCCAACAACGCCGTCCCCGACGTCATCGCCTGGCACGAACTGCAGACCAGCTCGACCATCGCCGCGCACATAGCCGACTACCGCGCCCTGGAGTCGAGCCTCGGCCTGAGCCCCCGCCCGATCGACATCGAGGAGTACGGCACGCCCGCCGAGATGGGCAACTCCGGCGCCCTCATCAGTTACGCCGCCAAGTTCGAGCGCGGCGGCGTCCGCAACGCCGAGCTCGCCTTCTGGAACCACTACGGCACCCTCGGCGACACCCTGACCGACACCGGCGGCTCGCCCAACGGCTCGTACTGGACGTACAAGTGGTACGGCGACATGTCGGGCAGCATGCTCGTCACCACGCCTCCCGCCCAGACCGGCATCGACGGCATCGCCTCCCGCAACAGCGCGGGCAACCAGATCAGCGTCGTCGCCGGCGGCTGCACCGGCTCCTGCGCGGTGACCGTCAACGGCCTGAACTCCCTGTCGGCCTTCGGCTCCACGGTCCACGTCAAGCTGGAGTACTCGCCGAACACCGGCCGTACGACCGCCTCCCCCGGCCCGATCACCATCTCGGACGCCGACTACACCGTCTCGAACGGCTCCATCACGGTGCCCGTGACGATGAACGCCTCCGACGGCTACCACCTGGTGATCACCCCCAGCGGCACGTCCACCTCACTGGCGGGCCGCTACCAGGTCACCAACAAGAACAGCGGTCTGGCCCTGGACACCCTGAACGCGGGCACCGCCCAGGGCACCTCGGTCGTCCAGGCCACGTCCACCACGGGCACGGACCAGAACTGGACCCTGGTGGCAGCGGGCTCGGGACTGTACAAGATCGTCAACCAGAAGAGCGGACTGCTGCTGGGCATCAACCAGATGAGCACGGCCGACGGCGGCACCGCCCTGATCTGGGGTGACAACGGCACCGCCGACCACCTCTGGCAGGTGATCCCCGCCCGCGACGGCTACTACAAGATCGCCAACTACAACAGCGGCCGCCTGCTCGGCGTCGACCAGATGAGCACGTCCTCCGGCGCCCAGGTCCTGCAGTGGGCCGACAACGGCACGGCGGACCACCTCTGGAGGCTGACGGCTCGCTGACCCCGTAAAAGACACCTGTGCCCCTGGCCGATGTCGGCGGCCAGGGGCACAGGCACGTACGGATCCAGCTGTGGATGGATCCGTACGGCTGGACGCGTGTGACTAGATGAACGAGTTGATCTCGATCGTCTCGTCCCGGCCCGGGCCCACGCCGATCGCGGAGATCGGGGCGCCGGACATCTCCTCCAGCGCCTTCACGTAGTTCTGGGCGTTCTTCGGCAGGTCGGAGAAGGACTTGGCCTTCGTGATGTCCTCGTTCCAGCCCGGCAGGTACTCGTAGACCGGCTTCGCGTGGTGGAAGTCGGTCTGGGAGTACGGGAGTTCCTCGACGCGCTTGCCGTCGATCTCGTACGCCACGCAGACGGGGATCTCTTCCCAGCCGGTGAGGACGTCGAGCTTGGTGAGGAAGAAGTCGGTGAGGCCGTTGACGCGGGTGGCGTAGCGGGCGATGACGGCGTCGAACCAGCCGCAGCGGCGGTCGCGCCCCGTCGTCACACCGCGCTCGCCGCCGATGCGGCGCAGTTCCTCGCCGTTCTTGTCGAACAGCTCGGTCGGGAAGGGGCCCGAGCCGACGCGGGTCGTGTACGCCTTGAGGATGCCGATGACGCGGCTGATCTTGGTCGGGCCGACGCCGGCACCGGTGCAGGCGCCGCCCGCGGTCGGGTTCGACGACGTCACGAAGGGGTACGTGCCGTGGTCGATGTCCAGGAGCGTGCCCTGGCCGCCCTCGAAGAGCACGACCTTGTCGTTCTCGAGCGCCTGGTTCAGGACGAGGACCGTGTCGGCGACGTACGGCTCGATCTGCGCCGCGTAGCCCAGCAGCTCCTCGACGACCTGGCCGACGGCGATCGCACGGCGGTTGTAGAGCTTGGTGAGGACCTGGTTCTTGACGTCGAGGGCCGCCTCGACCTTCTGCGTCAGGATCGACTCGTCGTACAGGTCCTGGACGCGGATGCCCACTCGGTTGATCTTGTCGGCGTAGGTCGGGCCGATGCCGCGCCCGGTCGTACCGATCTTCCTCTTGCCGAGGAAGCGCTCCGTGACCTTGTCGACGGTGACGTTGTAGGGCGTGATGATGTGAGCGTTGCCGCTGATCATGAGCTTGGACGTGTCGACGCCACGCTCGTTCAGACCGCTCAGCTCGGAGAGCAGGACCGACGGGTCGACGACGACGCCGTTGCCGATGACCGGCGTACAGCCGGGCGACAGGATTCCGGAAGGGAGGAGGTGGAGCGCGTACTTCTGGTCACCGACCACCACCGTGTGGCCGGCGTTGTTGCCGCCCTGGTAGCGCACTACGTAGTCCACCGAGCCACCGAGCAGATCGGTGGCCTTTCCCTTGCCTTCGTCACCCCACTGAGCACCGAGCAGCACAAGTGCGGGCACGCGCGTACACCCCTTCCGGGCGGGGCATGTCCAAGGTCAGGGTGACGCGCGCGGATCCACGTGCGCTGCGTACACCGGCGACCTTCGTTGGCCGCAACCCGTCGGACCGGATGCCCCGGAATAGACGAAGCCCCTGGCGATATGGCGCAAGGGGCTCTTGCACAAAGATGCTACCCGAGGAAGCGAGGCAGGACCGAGGTGGCGACTTCCGACCAGCTCCTGGTGGTCATCGACCCCCTGGCCCGTCACACGGACAGTGAGTCGGTCCGGATCGCGAAAGACGTGCTCAGCGCGGGTGCGGCGAGTACGAAGGTCTGTCTCCCGGAGGATCCGGAGGAGTTCGCGCGGGCGCTTCGGCGGCGCGGATCGCGGCGGCCGGTGGTGGTCGGGGACGACCTCGCCCTGCTGCGGGCCGTGTCCTCGCTGCACCGGCAGCGGGAGCTGGCCGCGTGCGCGCTGTCGCTGGTGCCGGTGGGTGGCGCGGGGGTGCTGGCCCGTTCCCTGGGGGTGCCCACGAGCACGGTGGCCGCGGCCCGGGCCGCGCTGGACGGGGCCGAGCGGCGGCTCGACCTGCTGGTGGACGACAGCGACGGGGTGGTGCTGGGGGCGGTGGGCATACCGTCGGTGGCCTCGGAGCCTTCGAGCGAGTCCGCGGGGGTGGACGAGGAGGCTCCGGCCCCCCACTCGTGGCTGCGGACCTGCCAGTCCTTCGTACGGACGCTGGCGACGCGCCCTCCGCGGCTCGCGTCCGGCGCGGTGCCCGGGCCGTCCCGGCTGCGGGTGGAGGTCGACGGGGTGACGCTCGTCGACCTCGACCAGCCGGTGGAGGCGGTGTCCGTGGTGCCCGTCGGGGACAAGGGGGGCGCGGCGGTGGAGGTGCGGCCGTTGTCGGTGGGCGCCGCGGCCGTGCCGCTGCGGGCCGTGGGGCGGCGGGTGAGCGTGTCCGGGCCGTCGTTCCGCTACCACGCGGATTCGGTGGCGACCGGGCCGGTGCGGACGCGGACGTGGACGGTGTGGGAGGGGGCGTGGGGGCTTACGTTGCCGACGTCGGCGTGAGCTGTCAGGTCCTGTCCTGCTCCTCGGCTCGGTCTTCCGGGGCCTGGAAGCCCGTGGTGTCGAGGGTGCAGCCAAAGGGGTCCGGGATGTAGAGCTTCTGGCCGAAGGGCTTGGTGAACCGGGTTTCGTACCCGATCTCGGACGGGGACCCGAAGACAACGGCCCGGCCCTCCTGCATGTCGAGGACCAGGTAAAGGGGGACGCCTGCCTTTCCGTACGTCTCGGCCTTGTCACTGAGGTCCTCGTTCCTGGTGGAGATCGAGGTCAGTTCGGCCACAAAGGACAGACCCTCTCCGTCCAGGTGACTGCTGCCTGTCTCATACGTCCGCTCGTGCGCGGCGTGGATGTCCGGCCCGTACGCACGCTCCTCCCCCGGGAAGACGAACAGGTTGGGCGTCCGCTCGATGACATGGCCTTCAGGAAGGTGTGGCTCAAGTTGCTCGCACACCAGCTTCATGACGCGGGTGTAGTAGCCCTTCAACCACGGTGACACGACGATGCTCCCCCTGATGATCTCGGCCTTGTAGCCGTCGGGCACGGGCAGCTCGTCGAGGAGGTCGAGAAGCTCTTCGAAGCTGCCCTGGGGCTCGGTGCCGCTGATCACCGGTCGCTCTGCCATGAGTGTCCTGACGCGCCCTTCCCTTGATGCGGACCAGCCGCCACTCAAAGTAGCCGCGCGCGTTCGCCGACTCGGCCGGTCTCACGGGCCATCACTCGTTCGGGGTGTCCGACCCGGAGCCGGTCTCAGCCGTCGCCGAAGAGCTCCGCCCGGCGGACGCGCCAGCGCTCCATCAGCCCGGCGTACTCCGTCTCGACGAAGTGGAAGAAGGCGAGCGTCTCGGCGATGCGGCGGCCGGCCGGGGTGGTCGCGCCGAGGTTCTCGACGCCCTCGCGGAGGGCGTCCTCCCAGCGCTTGATGACGCCGTCACGACTGGCCAGCACCTCGTACCACTGGTTGCTGTGCACGCGGTACAGGTCGCGGCGCGAGCCGGGTTCACGCTCGCGCGAGACCATGTGCTGCTGGGAGAGGTAACGGACCGCGCCGGAGACGGCGGCCGGGCTGATCCTGAGCTGCTCACCGAGGTCGGCGGAGGACAGGCCCCCGGTGTCCGAGGCGAGCAGGGCGGCGAACACCCGGGCGGGCATCCTCGGCATCCCCGCCTCCACGAGCTGCGCGGCGAACCGCTCGACGAACCGGGAGACGGCTTCGGGGTCGCGCTCGGGCTGGGGGACACCGTCGGGACCGTGGCCAGGGGTGACGGCCGGCTTCGGGTCCGGACCGGGGCCCTCGTTCGCGTGCGGCGACGCGCCCGTGCGGGCCCTCGCGTCCTCGGACCGCCCCGTGCTCGCCCCGCTCACATCCACCGTCCCGTCCGTCATCGCCCGATCGTCTCCCCTGGCCTGTACGTCTGGCCTGTACGTCTGGCCTGCATGTCTGGCCTGCATGTCTGGCCTGTGCGTCACCGTCGAGTCTATCCGCCGTTTATACGTTTCCTTAACTTCACAAATTTGTGAAAGTACCGTACGTTCAGAACCATGACGAAGGCAATCACCGTCTCGGGACTGCACAAGTCCTTCGGGCGGACGCATGCGCTGGACGGCCTCGACCTGGACGTCGAGACCGGTGAGGTCCATGGGTTCCTCGGCCCGAACGGCGCCGGGAAGTCCACCACGATCCGCGTCCTGCTCGGCCTGCTGCGCGCCGACTCGGGCGCCGCGCAGGTGCTGGGCCGCGATCCCTGGGCCGACGCGGTGGACCTGCACCGCCGGGTCGCGTACGTCCCCGGGGACGTCACCCTGTGGCGCAACCTCTCCGGCGGCGAGGTCATCGACCTGTACGGGCGGCTGCGCGGAGGGCTCGACGCGGCGCGGCGTGCGAAGCTGATCGAGCGGTTCGAGCTGGACCCCACGAAGAAGGGGCGCACGTACTCGAAGGGCAACCGCCAGAAGGTCGCCCTCGTCGCCGCCTTCGCCTCGGACGTCGACCTGCTCATCCTGGACGAGCCGACGTCCGGCCTGGACCCGCTGATGGAGGAGGTCTTCCAGGCCTGCGTCGAGGAGGAGCGCGACCGGGGCCGCACCGTCCTGCTCTCGTCCCACATCCTCAGCGAGGTCGAGGAGCTGTGCGACCGGGTCAGCATCATCCGCAAGGGCCGCACGGTCGAGAGCGGTTCGCTGGCCGACCTGCGCCATCTGACCCGGACCAGCGTCACGGCCGAACTCGCGGGCCCGCCCAACGGGTTGTCGCACCTGCCCGGCGTCCACGACCTCGACGTACAGGGCCGGCGCGTGCGCCTGCAGGTCGACACGGACAAGCTGGACGCCGTGCTGCGCTCGTTCACCGAGTCCGGCGTACGGTCCCTGACCTCGACCCCGCCGACGCTGGAGGAGCTGTTCCTGCGGCACTACCAGGAAGAGACGCCCGCCTCCGAGGGCCCCGCGAACTCCGCAGGGGCGGTGGCCCGATGACCGCCGCGACGGCCTCCCCGTCCGCGTACACGCCCCGGTCCGGGGGTTCGCGCCAACTCGCCGGCACGGGAACCCTGCTGCGGTTCGCACTGCGCCGCGACCGCGTGATGATCCCGGTGTGGATCGCGGTGAACACCCTGATGGTGCTGTCCATGCCCAACACCCTCAAGGGCCTGTACGCCACCGCCGCCGAACGCGCCGACCTGATCCGGCAGATGGAGACCAACGCCTCGCTGCGCGCGCTGATCGGGCCGGTGTTCGACGACTCCCTCGGTGCCCTCACCGCCTGGCGCGTCGGTGTCTACGCCGGTGCGCTCGCGGCCGTCATGAGCCTGCTCGTCGTCGTCCGGCACACCCGGGACGAGGAGGAGAGCGGCCGCCAGGAGATGGTCTCGTCCGGGGCGGTGGGACGTCGGGCCCCGCTGACGGCGGCGCTGCTGGCCGCGGCCGTCGCGAACGGCGTCCTCGCCCTGCTGATCACCGGTGGCCTCGCCGGCCAGGGCGGGGCGGGTGCCCTCGCCGTCGGCCTCGGCATCGCGGGCGTCGGCATGGTCTTCGCCACGATGGCGGCGATCGTCGCCCAGCTGACGGAGAGCGCGCGACTGGCCCGCGGGCTGACGGCGGCCGTACTGGGCGCGGCGTTCGTGCTGCGGGCGGCCGGCGACTCGGCGACGGACGACGGCTCCTCCGTCCTCACCTGGCTGTCCCCGCTCGGCTGGCTGGAGAACCTCCGCGCCTTCGCCGGTGAACGCTGGTGGGTGCTGCTGCTGTTCGCCGCGGCGATCCTTCTCCAGGGCGTGGTGGCGTACGAACTGGCCGGGCGCCGCGACGTGGGCATGAGCTTCCTGCCGACACGGCCGGGCCCGGCCAACGGCCGCCTGAGGACGGCGGGCGCCCTGGCCTGGCGGCTGCAACGCGGCAGTGTGCTCGGCTGGAGCATCGGCTTCTTCGCCGTGGGCGTCGTCTACGGCGGGCTGACCGACGGCGTGGCCGACCTGGTCGGCGACAACGACAACGCCCGCGAGATCTTCCAGCGGATGGGCGGCCAGTCCGGGCTGACGAACGCGTTCCTGGCCGCGATGATCGGCATGCTGGGGCTGATCGCCGCGCTGTACGTCGTCGCCTCCGTGCTGCGCCTGAGCGGCGAGGAGACGTCGGGGCGCGCGGAACCGGTCCTGGCGAACGCGGTGGGCCGGCTGCGCTGGGCCGCGGGCCATCTGGTGATCGCCTTCGGTGGAGCCGCGCTGATCATGCTGCTGGCCGGGCTGGGTTTCGCGGTCGGCTACGGCAAGGAACTCGGGCCGATCCTGGGAGCCTGTCTGGTGCAGCTGCCCGCGGTGTGGGTCGTCGGCGGACTGGCGGTACTGCTCCACGGGCTGGTGCCGCGGGCGATCGTGGCCGCGTGGGCGGTGGCCGGTGCGGTGCTGCTGATCGGCTGGATCGGGCCCGCGCTGGATGTCCCGCAGGCCGTGATGGACCTCTCCCCCTTCGGCCACCTGCCGAAGCTGCCGGGCGGGGAGATGGCGTGGGGACCGGTACTGATCCTTACGGGCATCGCTGTCGCACTGGTGGCGGGAGGTCTGGGGGCCCTGAGGCGCCGGGACCTGGTGACGTGAGCCGGGGCCGGGGGGCGCCCCGCGCGGGGCGCACCCGAAGGGGCGCGGGGCTGTGTCCATGTGCGGCTCCGCCGCGATGGGGTCCCCCCGCTCGAGCGAAGCCGAGAGTGGGGGAGCGACCAGCCACGGACCACCCGCACGCTCACCCCCCCCCCAGCACACCACGGCGTCCCTCCTGCAACCCGGCGGCAGCCGCCCGCGTCCATGAGGAACATGGAACGACGCGACCTGGTGACATGCGGGGGCTGTGTGACGTCGGCGGCGGGAGCGACGACGGCCGTGCTGCTCTGGGGTGCCACGTCCCGCACCCGGCTCCATCTTGGCCAGGGCTTCGAGGACGAGGGCATGGACCTCACCGTCCTGTTCACCGAACTGCCCCTCGTGGCCGCGGGCGGCGCACTGCTCCCCGCACTGGTGTACGCGCTGGCCGCCCGCCTCCTGACCAGGCGCTGACCCGCGAAGGGCACCCCGGGTCAGAGCACGACGGGCAGCCCCTCCAGCCCCCGGATCACGAAGTTCGGCTTGCGCTTCGGCTCCTCCGCGAGGCGGAGCGTCGGGGCGCGGTCGAGCAACGCCGCCATGGACGCCCCCAGTTCGATACGGGCCAGGGGCGCGCCGATGCAGTAGTGGATGCCCGCGCTGAAGGAGATGTGCGGGTTGTCCTCGCGAGACAGATCCAGCCTGCCGGGGTCGGCGAAGACGGCCGGGTCGTGGTTGGCGGAGCCGAACAGCATGGCGATCTCCGCGCCGCGCGGGACGGTCGTTCCGTCGATCTCGATCTCGTCCAGCACCCACCGCTCGAAGAGCTGGAGCGGTGTGTCGTACCGCATCAGCTCCTCCACCGCCGTGGGCACGAGCGAACGGTCCGCGCGCAGGGCGGCCAGCTGCTCCGGGTGGCGGAACAGCGCCGACCAGCCGTTCACCGTCGCGTTGACCGTCGCCTCGTGCCCCGCGTTCAGCAGCAGCACACAGGTGGAGATCATCTCCTGCTCGGTCAGCCGGTCACCCTCGTCGTACGCCGCGATCAGCCCGGAGATCAGGTCCTCCCCCGGCTCCTCGCGCCGCGCCGCGATCAGCTCCCTCAGGTACTCCGAGAACTCGACCGATGCCCGCACCGCCTTGCGCGCCGTCTCCTGCGACGGGTTCAGCTCGTACATCCCGCAGATGTCCGCCGACCAGGGCCGCAACTGCGCCCGGTCCGACTCCGGAATGCCCAGCATCTCGGCGATCACGGCGACCGGGAGCGGCTCGGCCACATCCGTCAGCAGGTCCCCGCCACCGGCCGCGACCAGCCCGTCCACGAGCTCCCCGGCCAGCCGCCGCACATACGGCTTGAGCTGTTCGACCGTCCTCGGCGTGAACGCCTTCGACACCAGCCGCCTGATCCGCGTGTGGTCCGGCGGCTCCAGGTCGAGCATCCCGTGGTCGTTCAGCGTGTGGAACGGCTCGTGCTCCGCCGGTGGCGCCGTCCGCCCGAAGTCCTCGTGCGTGAACCGGTGCTGGTAGGTCCGCCCCAGCCGCCGGTCGCGCAGCAACGCCGAGACGTCCGCGTGGTGCGGCACCAGCCACTGGTCGGTGGGCTCGAAGTAGTGCACCCGGCCCAGCGCCCGCAGCTCGGCGTACGCGGGATACGGGTCGTCGACGAACCCGGGGTCCCACGGGTCGAACGCGAGAACGGAGTCGGAACCGGCTGTCATACAGGGACGCTAACCTGCCGCGCCCTCGCCTGACCAGGGGTGTCCTGGTCGACGGCGCCCGGTCATACCGGGCCGAGGGGCCGGTGCGGTCCGTCCGGCAGCTCCACCTTGATGGTGTCCCCGGGGCACACCACACCACCCGCCCGGACGACGCTCATGATTCCGGCCCTGCGGACGAGGTTCCCCTCCTCGTCTCGCCCGACGACCTGCTTCAGCAGTCCGTCCTGGAAGCCGTCTATCTGCAGGCACGGGTTGCGCAGTCCGGTGACCTCCACGACCGCCTCGTCCCCGATGCGCAGCAACGCCCCCACGGGCAGGCCGAGCAGGTCCATGCCGCCGGTGGTGATGTTCTCCCCGAGGTCGCCCGGCCGCACGGGGAATCCCGCCGCACCGACCTCGGCGAAGAGCTCCTCGTGGATGAGGTGGACCTGGCGCAGGTTCGGCTGGGAGGGATCCCTTGCGACCCGCGAACGGTGCTTCACCGTCACCCCGGCGTGCACATCCCCCTCCACACCGAGCCCCGCGAGCAGCCGGATGCTCGCCCGGGTGGGCTTCGTGAACGAGTACTCGCCGTTGCTGCTGACCGCCGTGACCGTACCGCTGCTCATCCAACAACCCCCGTTGCCGCTTGGCATGTCCCGCCCACGACCCTACTGCTGCCGCTGTCGGGTCAGCCCGGCGTCACCAGCCTCGCCTCGTACGCGAACACCGCCGCCTGTGTGCGGTCCCTGAGGCCCAGCTTCACCAGGATGCGGCTGACGTGTGTCTTGATGGTGGACTCGGCGACGACCAGGCGTTCGGCGATCTCGGCGTTGGACAGGCCCTGGGCTATGAGGACCAGGACCTCCGTCTCGCGCTCCGTCAGGTCGCCGTAGGCCGCCTGCGCGGAGGACACCAGGCGGGGTGTCTCGGAGAGCCGGGAGAACTCCGTGATCAGCCGCTTCGTCACCGACGGTGCCAGCAGGGCCTCGCCGGACGCCACCACCCGTACACCCTCGGCGAGTTGGCGCGCGGAGGCGTCCTTGAGGAGGAAGCCGGAGGCTCCCGCCCGCAACGCCTGGTACACGTACTCGTCGAGATCGAACGTCGTCAGCACCAGCACCTTCGCCGGACTGTTCGCCGCCACGATCTCCCTGGTCGCCTCGATGCCGTTCAGCTCGGGCATGCGGATGTCCATCAGGACGACGTCCGGGGCGAGCTCACGGACCCGGTCGACCGCGTCCCGGCCGTTGACCGCCTCGCCGACCACCTCCATGTCGGGCATCGCGCCCAGCAGCACCGAGAAGCCCTCGCGGACCATCATCTGGTCGTCGGCGATGAGGACACGGATGGACCCCCCACCGGCACCGGCCGTCGTCATGCGGGGTCCTCCGTCAGGGGCACCGGCAGGAACACCGTCACCTCGTAGCCCCCGTCGTCCGGCTCGGCCGTCGTCATCTCGCCGTTCAGCATCGTGACACGCTCCCGCATGCCCGTGAGGCCGTGTCCCGCGCCGGGCGACGGCTTGACCAGACCGGTCGCCGGGCCGTTGACGACGCGCAGCCCGAGGCCGCCCAGGACGTAGGAGATCTCGACGCGGGCCGCGGCGCCCGGCGCGTGCCGCAGGCTGTTGCTGAGCGCCTCCTGGACTATTCGGTACGCGGACAGCTCGATGCCCTGCGGGAGTTCACGGACGGCTCCGGTGACCACCTTCTCGACGGTCAGGCCGGCGTCCCGCACGTTGGCGAGCAGGCCGTCGATGTCGGCGAGCGTCGGCTGGGGGGCGTCCGGCGCCTCGTAGTCCTCGGCGCGGACGACGCCGAGGACTCGGCGGAGCTCGGTGAGCGCCGCGACCGCGTTCTCCCTGATCGTGGCGAAGGCCTGCTCCAGCTCCGGCGGCGGGTTCTCCACGCGGTACGGCGCCGCCTCCGCCTGGATCGCGACCACCGACATGTGGTGGGCCACCACGTCGTGCAGCTCGCGGGCGATCGTCGTGCGTTCCTCGAGCAGGGTGCGCTTGGAGCGCTCGTGCGCGGTCACCGTCTGCTGGGCGGTCACCTCCTGCTGGGCCGCACGGCGGGTGTGGAAGACGGTGACGCCGAGCAGGAGGAACGCCGCGACGGTCATCATCGGTCCCGTGTTCGACGAGTAGCGGCCCGCGCCGAAGAGCGCCTCGGCCGCGATGCCGTACACCCCGGTCAGCGCCCACATCCACATGATCGTGCGAGGTCGCGTGCGCAGGGCCACGACCGTCAGCACCACCAGGTGGCAGACGACGCTGCCCGGCTGCCAGGGCCAGTCGGTCCAACTGTCACCGAACGCGGCGGCGACCGGAGTCGCCGCCATGGAGAACCAGAAGGCGCCCACGGGCCGGATCAGCGCCAGCAGGATCGGGCACACGGCGAGCAGGACACCCAGCAGCGAGCTGAGATCGCCGCTGTTGTTGTTGGCGGTGGCGGAGATGAGCGCCGTCAGGGCGCCCACGATCACCACGGCGTGCGGGGTCCAGACCGCGTACTCCCGCAGGCGGGGGCTCAGGCGCCGGGTGAGGCGGCCGTCCACGCTCATGCGCGGCAGCGGGCGGTAGGCGAACGCGTCGTGGAACAGGTCCTGCCGCAGCCCGTGCAGGGCGTCCGCCGCCAGTCGGAACTCCGGGCTGCTCGACAGGGTTCTGCCCTCCGGGGGCATCGGCTGCGTTTGAGTCGTCTCGGTCACGTTCCCAAAAGTAGGCGGCGGGCCGGGTCGCGGTCGTCACCAGTGAGAGGGGTCCTTCGGGGTCCGTCTCAGGTACTACGGGTACTCCCAGGTCCACCCGGGTGCCCCCGGATCCCGGCGCCTCGCTTCAGTACCCCGACGGCCGCACCAGACCCGACTCGTACGCGAACACCGCCGCCTGGGTGCGGTCGCGCAGGCCGAGCTTCACCAGGATGCGGCCCACGTGGGTCTTCACGGTCTGTTCGGCGACGACCAGCCGCTCGGCGATCTCGGCGTTGGACAGGCCCTGGGCGATGAGCGCGAGGACCTCCGTCTCCCGCTCGGTGAGGTCGGCCACGCGTTCCTTCAGCGGGGCACGGGGCGCCGATCCGCGCAGCCGGGAGAACTCGGTGATGAGGCGGCGCATCACCCCCGGCGCGAGCAGCGCGTCGCCCGCCGCCACCACCCGTACCGCTTCGGCGAGTTGGTCCGCGGAGGCGTCCTTCAGCAGGAAGCCGGACGCGCCGGCGTGCAGGGCGTCGTACACGTACTCGTCGAGATCGAAGGTGGTGAGCACCAGGACCTTGATGTGCGGGTGCTCGGCGATGATGCGGCGGGTGGCCTCGATGCCGCCGAGTTCGGGCATGCGGATGTCCATCAGGACGATGTCCGGGTGGAGTTCGGCGACCTGGGCCACCGCGTCCAGGCCGTGCACCGCCTGGCCCACCACCTCGATGTCGGGCTGGGTGTTGAGCAGCACCGAGAAGCCCTGCCGGACCATCTGCTGGTCGTCGGCGATCAGTACGCGGATGGTGCTGCTCGTCATGGGGCCTGTTCTCCTGTCGTGCCTGTGGAGTTGTGAGGGAGGGCGGGGGCCTCGGAGCGGGGCAGGAAAGCGACCACCACGAAGCCGCCGTGCGACGTCTCGGTCGCCATCAGGGTGCCACCGAGCATCGCGGCGCGCTCCCGCATGCCGAGCAGACCGTGTCCCGCGCCGGGCGACGGCGGGGCGGGGCGCGCCGGGCGGGAGTTGATGACCCGTACCTGCAGGCCGCGCGGGTAGTGGTCCAGCTCCACCCGGACGGTCGAACCGGAGGCGTGCCGCAGGGCGTTGCTGAGCGCCTCCTGGATGATCCGGTACGCCGACAGCTCCACTCCGGGCGGGAACGGGCGTACCTCGCCGCTGATCTCCACGGCCACCTCCAGGCCCGCGGCCCGGGTGTTCTCCACGAGCGCGTCGAGGCGGGCGAGGGTGGGCTGCGGGGCGTGCGGGGCCGTGCCGTCGTCGGGGCCCGCTATGCCGTGCGGGTCCTCGGGGTGCTCGGAACGCAGGACGCCGAGGACGCGGCGCAGCTCGGTCAGGGCCTCCAGGGCGTTCTGCCGGATGCCCTGGAGGTTCTCCTTCAGCTCCTCGGACGGGTTCTCGGTGAGGTGCGGGGCGACCTGTGCCTGGATGGAGATCACCGACATGTGGTGGGCGACCACGTCGTGCAGCTCGCGCGCGATACGGCTGCGCTCCTCCAGCAGGGTGCGCCGGGCGCGCTCCTCGGCGGTGATGCCGGCCTGCTCGACGAGCTGGGTGCGGGCCTCGCGGCGACCGCGCATCGTGCTGCCGAGGAGGACGACACCGGCGAACACGGCCACGGCCAGCATGCCCGTCGACGAATAGTTCGCGGCGCCGATGAGACCCTGCATCACCCACGTGACCAGCGCGGTCAGGAACAGGACCTCGATGGCCACGCGGGTGCGCAGCCGCAGCGCGAGCAGGAACAACACCACGGCGTGCGCGACCAGACCGGGTGGGCCCCAGGGCCAGGGGCTGTTGATCTCGGCGTGACCGGTCACCAGTGCCGTTGGGGCCGCCGTGGCGAGGAGTTGCGTCCGGGCACCCATGGCCGCCACGACCGTAACCACAGTCGACAGCTGCCACGCCGGAACCGGCCATCGCAACGCCACGCCCACCGCCGCGCCCTGGGCCAGCGCGCACACCAGGGCGTACTCCGTACCGAGGTGGTAGCCGTCGCCGAACTGGTCCACGTTGGCGACCGTCGTGCCGAACGCGACCAGGAGCACCACACCGTGCGGCAGCCAGCGCAGCCACACCGAGGGCGGCAGCGGGTTCGCGTCGGCGGTCCACAGGTCATCGCGCAGCGCCCACAGCCACCGGTTCAGCCGCTTCTCCAACCTGTTCCCCCCACCCGCGCCACCCTAGGCATGGCGTGCCGCCCCGTCCCGCGCCGTCTTCGGCCGCCGCTGGACCCGCACCACCCGCGAGCCCCGGGCGGGGCGCGGGCGCCCGCCCTTCTCGTACCCGCCCCTCTCGTAGCCGTGGAACGCCGCCCAGCAAACCATGAGCGCGAGGGCGAACACCGGCAGCCAGGCCACGCGAACCGCCACCCATGCCAGGCCGTCCGGAGCCGTGTGCAGGCCCGGGAGGCGGCCCGCGGTCAGGCCCACGGCGGTGGTCGCCATGAGGGCCGTCTGGTGCCACAGGAAGACGGTCATCGCGGACAGGTTGACGAGGGCCACCGCCGCCCAGGCCGTGGGGCGCCGCATCACCCGGCGCAGGGGAGCGCGCAGCAGCAGCGCCAGACCGCACTGGGCCAGGCCGAACGTGACGGCGGCCAGGGTGGGCGGGTTGAGGTTGGACACCGCCGGGCCGGGGACGCCCACCATCGACGCCGGGTAACCGGCCCAGACGACCAGGACCGCCGTCACCACGGCGCCGCCCGTGAGCAGGATCCAGCCCGCGCGGCGGCGGTCCAGCTCGCCTCGCGTCCAGGCCGCACCCAGCGTGTACGGCACCAGCCAGCCCGCCGCCAGGTTCACCCAGCCGAGCCACGACGGGCCGCCGAGTCCGAAGCGTATGAGGTCCACGTGGAGGACGACGGTCAGCGGCCAGAGCGGGTTGAGCCGGGTCAGCAGCGGGGTCGCCGCCGTCAGTGCGGCGAAGACCAGCAGGAACCACAGCGGGGACAGCGCCAGCTTCAGCAGGGTGTGCACCGTGTCCAGTCCCGTGCCCGTCGCGAGCAGGCCCGCCGCCACCACCGTCCACAGGACGAGGACTGCCGCGACCGGCTTGAACAGGCGGCTCAGCCGGGTGAGCAGCCACTGGCCGTAGGTCGTCCCGCGCGCCTGTGCCGACGCATAGCTCTTCGTCGCCACATGGCCGCCCACGAGGAAGAACACGGCGAGCGTCTGGAAGGCCCAGGAGATCGGTGCCAGCCAGGGCATGTCCCGCAGCGGGCTCGCGGTGCGCAGTGCGCCGCCGTCCGCGACCAGCGCGGTCACCAGCCAGTGCCCCAGGACGACGCCGAGGATCGCGAAGGCCCGCAGGGCGTCGACCGCCCGGTCCCTCTGTGAGGGGGTGGCCGCGTCGAGACGGCCGGCGGTGGTGCGGACGCGGTGGATCACGGACCGAAGTGGTGTGGCCGACTCACGCACGGGTCACCTCCGAGGTGTCGCCGAGAACGATCCGGGCGAGGTTGTCCAAGGAGACGGAGCCCGGGAGGAAGTAGTCGCTGTGGCCGCCGTCGCCCGCCGCGAAGACGCGGGCGCCGAAGGCCGGGGAGACGGGGTCGGTACCGAAGCCGACGGTGGTGCCGAAGAGGTCGGCGCTCGCGTGCGGTACGTCCGCGATCCAGTCGTCGGAGCCCCTCGCCGCCCACACGCGCGCGGTGGTGTGCAGGTCGGCGGCGCTGTCCGCGCCGGTGCCCGGGCTGCCGACGAGGACGAGGTCGTCCACGCGGGCCTCGCCCTGCAGTCCGGCGCCCCGGTGGTCCGAGCGCTCCGCCGCGCGGGCGCACACGACCGAGCCGTACGAGTGGCAGAGCAGGGAGATGCGGACGTCCCGGCCGGCCAGTCCGCGCAGCTCCCGCACGAACGCCGCCAGACGGGGGGCGGCGGACCCGGCCCGGCCGGTGGTGAGCACGGTGGTGCTGATGGTGCGCGGGGTCTCGTAGCCGAGCCAGGCGACGACGGCGGTACGTGGGGTGGTGCGTTCGGCGGTGCGTGGGGCGGTGCGTTCGGCGGTACGCGGAGCGGTATGTGCGGCGGTATGTGGGGCGGTATGTGGGGCGGTATGTGGGGCGGTATGTACGGCGGGGGTTCGGGTCGCGATCTCGTGCATCAGGGCCGTCGCGCCCGCGCGGAAGCGGTCGTAGGTGTCCAGGGTCGTGTCGGAGCCCGGGACGAGGACGGCCACCCGGTCGGCATGGGCCAGGTCACCGAAGACCTCGACGGCCTGTCCGGTGCCGCGGCCGTCGAAGGAGAGGAACTGCCGGGAAGGGGCGGCCATGGACCGGTCCGACGCGGCCCGCTTCCGGTCGCCGTGGGCCGCGGCCATACGTGCCGCCTCCGCGGCGTTGGCACGGTTCGCCGCGTACGCCTCGTCCAGCGTCGCCGCCGTCACCGGTGCCAGGGACGCGGGTGCCGGGGCGGGGATCCGGGGGCGCGCGAAGGCGGACACGGGCACGACGACCGCGACGGCGACGAACAGGGCGAGCAGAACGCGCCGGACCCGTCCGGCCCGCGAAGTCCTGGCCCCCTCCCCTCCGGCACCACCGGTCGCGCCCGCCCCGCCGTCCTCGACCCCCATGACGTCTTCCCTCCCCATCGGCCCGCTCATCGGGCCTGCATGGAAAGGAAGTTACGAACGCGGACTCGTCGTCCGCGTCACGCCAGGGAGCTCTTCTGGTACGTAGCTCTCAGGTATTACGGGTATCACCGGGGAGAGCCATACGGGTAGCCATACGGGTCGAGTCGGTCGATCACACGACGCCCGACCTGCCTCTCACCACGCCAGCTGCGCGATCTCCTCCGCCACCACCGCACACGCGTCCGCCGCCGGGTCGATCAGGGGGAAGTGGCCGACGCCCTCCAGCAGCGTGAGGCCGATCATCTCGCCCGCCTTGGCCGCCGCGTCGGCGTACGACTCGGCGACCGCCTCGGGGACGACGACGTCGGTACGGCCCTGCACCACCGTGGTGGCGATGCCCGTGGGCAGCAGGAGGGCGGGGTCGGCGTACGGGCGGCGCTCGGCGAACGCGTCCTTTCCGCCCAGGAGTTCCGTGGCCGCTCCCCCGCAGACCTCCAGCTTCTCGGCGACCTCGAAGTCGGCGATGGGGGCGAGGGCGACGACACCGCGCAACGGCGCCGGACGGTCCGTACGCCACGGCGCGCCGGCCGGCAGAACGTGGCGGGCGGCGGCCCACAGCGCGAGGTGGCCACCCGCCGAGTGGCCGGTGATCACCATGCGGCGCGGATCCGCCTGCGGCAGCGTGTTCCTTACGAGACCGGGCAGCGCGTCGAACGCCGCAGCCACGTCGTCGAACGTCTCCGGCCAGCGGCCCGCCACCGGCCTGCCCTTCGCGCCACCCTCGGTGCCGCCCTCGGTGCCGCCCTCCGCGCCACCCTCTGTGCCACGCCGGTACTCCACGTTCGCCACGGCGAAACCTCGCTGGGCCAGGAAGTCGGCGAACGGGGTGATGTGGCGCCGGTCGTAGGGGGCTCGCCAGGCGCCACCGTGCAGGACGACCACGAGCGGTACGAGGTCCTGTTCGGCACCGGGCCCCCGCGGGGCGTAGAAGTCGATCACCTGGTCGGGATGCTCACCGTACGCGGCGACGGCGTCGGGGTCGACCGGAGGGTGCGAGAAGGCGGACGCCTCCTCGGCGGCGTCCCGGGCCACGGCGTCATCCGGTGCTGCGGCGTCGTCCGGCATGCTCCAACCTCTCAGCGGCGAAACAGAATTGACTACTCGGGGTACGGACGGACCGGATGGGAAACCGCCGTTGGCGGGGACGGTACCAGGCTCATGACAAGGGCGGACACACGGATGTCACGCTCGGTGAGGGTCAAACGGCTCGGTCACCGACTCCGACTCCGATCCCAGCCGGAATCGGAGTCGGAGAGGGGGTCACAGTCGGGGCGTACGGCGAAGGCCCCGGCTTCAGGAGCCTCAGGAGACTCAAGAGCCTCAGGACAGCACGTCCCCCAGCACACGGGCGGCCCGCTCCACGTCCGCGAACCCCACGTACAGGGGCGTGAAACCGAAGCGCAGGACGTCGGGGCGGCGGAAGTCGCCGACCACGCCGTTCTCGATCAGGCGCTTCATCACGTCCCCGGCGTCCTCGCAGCGCAGCGCGATCTGGCTGCCCCGTTCCGCGTGGGTGGCCGGAGTCAGTGACTCCACGCGCCCCTCGGGGACGTACGCCGCGACGCACTCCAGGAAGAAGTCCGTCAGGGCGAGGGACTTGGCGCGGACGGTCTCGATCGAGACGCCGCCCCAGACCTCGAGAGCCGCCTCGAGCGCCAGCATGGACAGGATGTCAGGAGTGCCGACCCGGCCGCGCGGCGCACCCGAGGCCGGCTCGTAGTCGACGCGCATCCCGAACGGCTCGGCGTGCGAGTTCCAGCCGGGGAGCGGGGAGTCGAAACGGTCCTGGAGGTCACGGCGCACGTAGAGGTACGCGGGCGAACCGGGGCCTCCGTTGAGGTACTTGTACGTGCAGCCGACCGCCAGGTCGACCCCGTGCTCGTCCAGCCCGACCGGCAGGGCGCCGGCGCTGTGGCACAGGTCCCAGACGGCGTACGCGCCCGCCTCGTGCACCGCGGCGGTCAGCCCCGGCAGGTCGTGCAGGCGGCCGGTGCGGTAGTCGACGTGGTTGAGGAGGACCGCGGCGGTGCGCTCGCTCAGCGCGTCCCGGACCTCCTCGGGCGTCACGGGACGCAGCGAGCATCCCGTCATCCGCGCCGCCGACCCGGCGATGTACCCGTCGGTGGGAAACGTCGTCGCGTCGACCAGGATCTCGTCCCGGTTCTCCCCCTGGCCCCCGCCCCCGCTCTCTCCGCCGCTCTCGTCCCGGCTCGCGTCCCGGCCGTCACCGGCCATGCGTACGGCGGCCACGAGCGCCTTGAAGACGTTCACGCTCGTGGAGTCGCCGACCACGATCTGCCCGGCCGCCGCGCCCACGAGTGGGGCGATCAGGTCGCCGATACGCTCCGGCGCCGTCCACCAGCCGCTCTCGTCCCAGGAGCGGATGCGCAGCGAACCCCACTGGCGCCGTACGACGTCGTCGACGCGGCCGGGCACGGCGGACGGGAGCGCGCCGAGGGAGTTGCCGTCGAGGTACACGACCTCGTCGAGCACGAACTTCCCGCGCAGCGCCGCCAGCTCGTCGGCGGCGTCCAACTCACTTGCCTTGAAGGCGAGTTCGGATATCCCGGCGGGCTCGGACGCGCCCTCGGCCACACCCTCCGACATGCCCTGCGACATGCCCTCCGACATGACCTCAGACATGAGACCTCGCCGTCCACAGCTCCGGGAAGACGTTCTTCTGGGCCCGCTTCTCCAGCCAGGCCACCCCGGCGGAGCCGCCCGTGCCGGCCTTGGCGCCCATCGCCCTGCGGGTGGCGACGAGGTGGTCGTTGCGCCAGCGCCACACCAGTTCGGCGACGTCGGTCAACGCCTCGCCGAGCCGGGCGAGTTCGTCGCTCTCGTCGCCCGCGTACAGGGCGGTCCACACCGCCTCGACCTCGGGCGAGGGCTCGTAGCGCCGGGACACGTCACGGTGGGCGACCGCGTCCGGCACGGCGTGGCCGCGCCGCGCCAGCAGCCGCAGCACCTCGTCGTAGAGGCTCGGTTCGTGCAGGGCCTTCTCCAGCTCGGCGTGCACACGCGGCGCCCCGCGGTGCGGTACGAGCATGGAGGCGGACTTCTCGCCGAGCAGGAACTCCATCCGGCGGTACATCGCCGACTGGAAGCCGGAGCCCTCCCCGAGGGCGGCGCGGTAGGAGTTGAACTGGGCGGGTGTGAGCTGCGAGAGGGGCCGCCAGGACGCGTTGAGCGCCTCCAGCTCCCGTACGGACCGCTTGAGCGCGGCCACGGCCGTCGGGACGTCGTCCTCACGGAGCGCCTTCGCGGCCGTCTCCCACTCGTGGACGATGACGGTGAACCACAGCTCCATGACCTGGGTCGTCACCAGGAAGACCATCTCTCCGGGGTCGTCGGAGAGGGTGTGCTGGAGGTGGGTGAGGACGTCGGCCCTGACGTAGTCCTCGTAGGGGGTCGTGCCCTGGAAGTCGAGATGCGGGGTCTCGGGCTCGTTCGCCTCGTTCGGAGAGGGAGGGATCTGCTGAGCCTGCTGGGACATCGCGGTCTCCTGCGAATGATCCGGGTAGCGGTCCGCCCCTGCCGTTACCGACACGGGGGCCCCGGTCCCCAAGGTGCATCCTGCGCAATCGTCCCCCAAGAGCGCAAGGCCCGCCTGGTCACACCAGGCGGGCCCGCGGGCACACTCAGCCGGCGTCTCAGCCCAGGGTCTGTGCCGCGGTCGGGGAGGAGTCCTTCAGGAACTGCGAGCAGCGCTCGTACTCTTCCTGCTCGCCGATCGACCCGGCGGCGCGGGCGAGGGCATGCAGGGCACGCAGGAAGCCGCGGTTCGGCTCGTGCTCCCAGGGGACCGGGCCGTGGCCCTTCCAGCCGCTGCGGCGCAGGGCGTCCAGGCCGCGGTGGTAGCCCGTGCGGGCGTAGGCGTACGACTCGACGACCGAGCCGCGCTCGAACGCTTCGTCCGCGAGCTGGGCCCAGGCGAGGGAGGAGGTGGGGTGCTTCGCGGCGACGTCCGCGGGGGCCGTGCCGTTCGCGAGCAGTTCGCGGGGCTCCGGGTCGTCGGGGAGGTGCGTCGGGGGCGGGCCCCCGAGGAGGTTCTCGTGAATGGTCATGGGTTCCAGTCTGGCCCATGCGGGGGGATGGGTTGGTTCGTGGAGTGTGCGTGCGGCGTGGGGGCGGCGGGGGCGGCGGGGGTGTTTTCTCGGCGGACGTTCTCCGGGGACAGCCGCTCGCCGGTCTCCGGGTGCACGGTCTCCAGCA